>SXOO01000247.1 GCA_005776725.1 Pseudomonadota bacterium
CAACGTTGACGGTGTGAGAGCCCACCAGCACAGACCGGTACGGCGCGGCGCCGTAGTACGCCGTGCCCCCCTCGATGCCCGGTACATAGGCGGGCTTGGTTTTGAGGTCGAGGTCCACGCCGTCGAGCGAGGCCTCGAGGTTCCCCTGATCGGTCGTGAGCGCCACCACGCGAACCCGCGCTTGAAGCTCCTCGGCGTAAGACGCCGCTGTCAGATGGTCGAAGCCTTGGACGACGAGGAACTGCCAGGTCGCGTCCTCCACGAGCCAGACGTTGGTCGGGCCGGTCCAAGCGGCGCCCGTGAGGCGGAACGTGAGGTCGGGGGTCCCATCGCCGTCTCGGTCGACGCGGATCCAGCCCTCTCCCAGCGCGCCGTCACCGCCGGCCTTCCACGGCGCGGTGGTGCCGCCAGGTGTGGCCGCGCCGAGCGCGATCCCCGGCGCGTCCTTGGAGGCGGCGTACCACGCCGTCGCCGGCTGGTGGGTGGCGTTTCCGAAGCGGAGGGAGGTGCCCTTCGCGGGAGTCTCACCGTCGTCCACCGCGAACGGCGCCACCTTGCCGTCCAGCCCCACCCAATACGCGATGGTTGTAGCGCGCTCGGCCGGCGCCTCCCCGCTCCAGACCCAGCTCTTGCCCGCGGCGGGATCGGCCAATGTGGCGGTGGCTGCGCCGGAGCGCACCACGGAGCGGCCGCTGCTGCTGTAGGCGGGCAGGCCCTGGGCCTCCGGAGCCTCCTTGGTCCACCACGACGGCAGGCTCAACGTGAGCCCCTCCTTGCCCGTGAGGTTCATCACGCGCAGCTCGCTGAGCTCGTCCGCGGCATAGAACCAGACGACCTGCGCCTCGGCGGGCGAGTGCATGCCCACACGCAGGCTCCCCTCGGCGTCTCGCGCCACGAAGACGTTCATGCCGTAGTCGGGGAAGTAGCCGATGGAGAAGGTCCGGTCAGGCGTGCCATCCCGATCGAGATCCAGCAGCGCCTGGTACGAGTCGGTGTCCTTCCGAAAGACGCCCGAGAACGCACCGGGCGCCAGGTTGGACGCGCCCATGAAGCCCGTCCCCGTAGCCCCGTCAGGGCGCATGCGGATGTCGATCGGGCCAAGGTCGGTAGCCCCGTTGAAGAAGCGCATCTCCGTCTGGCCGCCGCTGGTCTGTTGACCGCTGAAGTCGGGCATCAGCGTGGCCGCGACGCCGGCCGAGCCCTCGGTGAGCACGAGGCTCGACTGGATCCCGCGCTCGAGCGCCAGCACCGGGACCTCGGCCACGACGCCGCCGCCAGCATCGCGGATGGTGACCCGAGTCGTCCCCGGCCACACCGACACGATCGAGCTGTTCGAGAGCGGCTCCAACTCGGGGAAGCCCTCGATCGGCTCATCCTCCAGCTCCACTGAGAGCGCCTGAGCCGCCAGGTTCAGCACGCGCAACCGAGAGACGTGCGACGTGGAGCCCATCTGCAGGTCCGCGCCGTCCTCGCGGTGCACCAGTACGAAGAGGTTGCCGTCGGGGTCCCGCGCCACGATCGCGTCGTAGGCGTGGCCGCCCTCGAGCCGGGGCAGCGCAGTGATCAGGGCTCCGTCCGCAGCGCCCAGCCACAGCCCGAACCGCCGGTCGGCGGCCAGATCGAGCGAGGGTCCGTGTTGTCCCGGCGCCGGGCTGCCCAGGTCGATCGTCGGCTCCCCCGGCTGGGTCACGGTGGTGGCCACCGCCCCGAGGCCTGGAACCGCGTTGACCACGCGCAGCCGCACCACGCCGGCCTCCGGCGCGCTCTGTCGCGCGGCGCGCACCACGATGGGCGCCGAGGCGTTGCCCGCGACCACTACGAGCTCGTCGCCCACGTCCGGCACCGCCGCCACGGTGTTCGTCTCGTCGCGCCAGACGGCGTCTCCGGCTAGCTCCGTGGTGCCGGTGCCCGTGGCGTAACCGACCAGGACCGTGTCGCCAGCGTCGACGACGAGCGAGCCTTCGCCGGTCGCGAGGTTCACCCACTGGCTGCCGGTGGGCGGTGTGATCAGTGGGGCGTACGGCGGCGTCGCCGCCTCGCACCCCAGCGTGAGGAAGGAGAGCGACTCGACGCTGTCGCCCAGGGCCGCGACGCCGTCCCGGATCGCGATCACCGAGGGGCTTCGGCCCGGGCTCGGCTGGGAGGCGAGGGGGGTCGCGAGCACCCCGTCGGTGCTGAGCACGAACACCGCGCCGTCAGCCAAGGCCCACAGCCGCCCGTTGTCCCAGTCCAGCCATCGGATGTCGCCGGGCAGGGAGACGCGGCCCACCTCGCCCCCTTGGAGGTCCAGCACGCGCAGCGTCGAGCCCTGGCCCACGTACAAGCGCTGGTCCCCGAGCGCTGCGGCCGCGTGCGAGAAGTACTCTTCGGCCAGGTCGAACAGCAGCTTCGGGGCCCGTCGATCCGAGACGTCGAAAAGGGCCACGCCCCGGTAATCGGCGGTCACCGCGAGGAGGTCACCTGTGAGATCGAGCTTCGTCGCCGAGCCCTTGAGCGGCAGCGTCACCGGCAGCTGCGTCGGCGTCCCCGACACGTCGAAGACGAGCAGCGCGCCGCTGGCCACGTAGACGGTCGAGTCATCTGCCCACACGGCGTCGCGCACCCGGCCGGCGAGCTTAACCGATGTGCCGAGCGAGGTGGGCTGCGTCGGGTCCGAGAGGTCGAGCAGCTCGAGCTGGGCAGACAGGACGAACGGCTGCGTCGTGTCCAGGCCCACCACCGCGCGGTCGCCTCGGAGGGCCACCGCGGTGACGGCGTATTCGGAGGTGAAGCGGCCGATCGTGGTGGCGGCCCCGTCTGCGAATTCGACGAAGCGCGCGCCTTGGTAGCCCTCGGTGGCTGCCCATAACGCGCCATCGCCATCGACGTCGGCGTGCCCGGAGTTGAGGCCATTGCCCGCGGTGTGGCGCAGCACCGGTGCGTCGCCAGAGAGCTCGAAGACCTGGAGCCGCTGGTTACCGCCGGTCCAGACCCAGCCCTCGCTCGCGGCGATCCCCTGGACCGAGCCCGACTGGTCGGAGTGGCCCAGGAGCACGGGCTCGGTCGGGTTGGACACGTCGATTACGCGGACCTGCCGCCAGAAGTCCGCCAGGTACGCCCTGTCGCCGCTCACGGCCACGTCCTCCGAGAAGATGCCGTTGTTCGGCTGCCAGTGGCTGCCCAGCTCCACGGGGGCCATCGGATTCGACAGGGAGAAGATCCGCAGCCCGGCGTAGCCCGAAGCGGCGAAGAGGCGGCCGTTCGCGAGCCGCAGGCGGCGAACCTGGCCTCCCTGCACCACAACGGGTGCGGCGGCGACCGGGTGGGCCGGGTCGCTGAGATCTACCGCGACCACACCGTGCTGCCCGGCCGCGACGTAGGCGCGGTCAGTGGTGAGCACCACGCCCTCGGCCCCCTCGACCGCGAGCTCCGAGAGGCGGCTCGGGCCTCCGTCGAGGCTCCAGAACACCACGCGCCCGGTCTCGACCACGGCGAGCCGATCCCCCTGCAGGGCCACCGCGCGCGCCGCGTCCTCGGCGGCCACGCGGTGCTGGACCGTCAGCGTCTCAGCGTCGATCAGCGACACGCCGTCGCGCCCGTGGGCCACGGCGACGCGGGCGCCGTCTACCGCCACGTCCACCCCGAGGCCGTCCAGGTCTACCGCCCCGAGCGGGACGGGCGCCTCCACCGAGGCGGCGAGGTAAACCTCGAGGCCGTACGCCGTGGCCACGAACATCCGCTCTCCGCCCACGGCCACCGCGGTCGACGCCGTGCCCCAAGTGGGCACCACCTCGCGGGTCAGCGCGGGTCGGCACGCCGCCTCGCTGGCAACGCACACGCCGCCTTCGCAGGCGCTCCCCGTGGGGCAGGCGAGGTGGGCGCAGGAGCTGCCGGTGTCGGGCATGGAGCCGTCTGTGGCGTCGCTGGAGTCGCCCGAGTCGTTCGCATCGTTCGCGTCCGAGCCGGCGGTGCCCGCGGCGTCGGAAGCGTCAGCCGCGTCGGCCGCGTCGGCCGCGTCGGCCGCGTCAGCCAGACCGTCCTGGCCGTCCGCGGCTTCGTAGCCATCGCCGCCGCCGGCGGGGGGGGCCTCGGATTCGGAGGGGCTGCTGCACGCGCCGAGGAGGAGCAGGAGGCCGAGGAGGGGCGCGGACGGGAAGCCCGGACGTGTCGGCGCGGCGTGGGAAGAGGGGGCTCGAAGGGTTCGCATGGGTGATTCCTCGTCACAGCTGTTTTCGTGACGCCCTCACCCTAGGGGCCGCCGCCTGAAAGCGGTCCTTAACCCGCCTTAATCAGGCGGCTTCGCGCGCGTCCTCTGGGACCTCGCGGATGTAGCCCTCATCGAGGCCGAAGCGCCAGAGCGCCTTGCGGAGGAGGCGACGTCCGCGGAAGAGCCGACTCATCACCGTGCCCACGGGGGTGCCCATGGCGTCGGCGATCTCCTTGTACGACAAGCCCTCGATGTCGCTGAGGATCACGGCCATCCGGAAGTCCGGCGGCACGGCCTCGAGCGCCTTCTGCACGTCGTCGCACAGCGTGTGCGTGGCGATGCGTGCCTCCGGGTTCCCGTAGGCCTCCATCGCGTCGGCCGCGTGCATCGTGAGCTCGTGGCAGCCGTTCTCCTGCTTCTCCAGGATGTCGCGCTCCTTCACCCGCCGGCGGTAGCCGTTGATGAAGGTGTTCGTGAGGATCTTGAACATCCATGCCCGGCAGTTGGTGCCCGCCTCGAACTGGTGGAACGCTCGGTAGGCCCGGAGGTAGGCGTCCTGGACGAGGTCCTCGGCGTCCCGCTCGTTTCGCGTGAGCCGGAGCGCGGTGCCGAACAGCTCGTCGACGTACGGCAGCGTCGTCTCCTCGAACAGCCGGTTCTGGGCGGTCGTGGCGGAAGCGGAGGGGAGGCGCTGGCTCTTGTGGAACATGGTCGAATCTCCTGTGGGGGCGCCGAGACGCGCCGCTCGCTGGAGAGCCATCATCAAGAAGCGTGCCGCGGTCCTCGAACCCCTTCCCGACGCGATCGCAGCCGAATCGACCTTCGCGGGGCAATCGAAGGCGCTGGCTTCTGTGTCCTCACCGACACGGTGGTGTGGCAGCGTAACCATGGTGGGCTTCTCCTGGGCGTTCGAGGGTCATGGAGCCCTGGAACGGCCGAGCGGTCTTCACGGTCTGTGGCGTAATCGCCACGGCGGTTGCGGGCCGCGAGGGGGCGCGCTGGCACGGCGGAGTTGACAAGGTCCGCCCGGAGTCGGAGTGTCCCGCCTCCGCCGCGTCCCCCGGGGGGCGGAGGGCGTCTCGCCCGTCTGTGGGAGGACGTGGGCGTGTGTGGCCCGCGCCGAGACCGATGCTCAGAAGCCTCCCAGAGGAGCCCTGTTGAAGAACGCGCTCAAGCAGATCTTGCCGTGGCTCATCACGCTCCTCGTGCTCGCGTTCATCGGCTTCACCACGGATCTAGCCACGGCCTGGAGCACGCTTCAGCGCGCCGACTGGATCGGCTTCATCCCCGCGGTCATCGGGGTCTGCCTCGTGGTGTTCGTGGTCGACTCCTGGTGCCTGGTCCGCCTCTTCTCGCGCTTCAACGCGGACGTGACGCTCCGCGAGGTGTTGCCGCTGAAGGGCGCCAGCTACCTGCTCAACGTCATCAACTACAACGCCGCCGCGGCCGGCATCGCCTTGTTCTTCCGGAACCGGAAGCGCGTGCCCTTCATCGAGGCCCTGGGCTCGATGTTGTGGCTCAACTTCATCGATATCGTGTCGCTCGCGTTGCTCGTGCTCATCGGAATGGGTGTCAGCCCGCGTGCGCTCTCCCCCGAGCTGGCGGGGCCGGTTGCCGGCGTAGCGATCTTCGTCCTCCTGGTGCTGCTCGGCTCATGCATTTACTGGAATGCCGGCTTCGACTGGTTCTTCTTCGGCCGCTTTCGCAGCTGGCGCATCTTCAAGGCCTTTTCTACGGCGCGGCTCAGCGACTACGCCTTCTTCCTCGCCCTCCGGCTCGGCTTCGTCTCCACCTACGTGGTGAGCCAGTCGATCTCGATGCCGTTCTTCCAGATGGAGGCCAGCCTGCCAGAGCTGTTCCTCTTCGTACCGGTGCTCACCTTCGTAGGGACGATCCCGTTCACCACGATCGCGGGCCTCGGGACGGTGCAGGTGCTCATGCGGACGTTCTACGAGCCCTTCACGCCGGGATACGCCACGGCGGTAGAGACGCACGCCCACATCGACGCCTACTCCACCACCACCATCCTGGCTTTCGTCCTGGTCCGGATCCTGATCGCCATGTTCACCATGCGCAACGTGGCCATGGGAGTTAAGACCCCCGAGGTCCCGGCCGACGAAGCGAGCCCCGCCTGAGCGCCGGGCTTACGCGCCGGTTTGCGTGCCGGTTTACGTGCGGGGCGGCGTGAGCGGCCCCGGGTTCTGGCGGAGCCATCGGGCGACGTGGCAGTGCCCGGCTACGGCCACGAGCACCATCACGGCCGGCAGGTAGACGAAGGGCACATAGGCCACCCAGCGATTCGCTGACTGCGGCCCGAGCGCGAGGATGAAGGGCGCGGTGAGGATGGCGATCACGAGGATCGCGAACAAGCACACGAACCCCAGGGTATTCCAGGCCACCACGGCCCACCGGGGCGCCTTGCCCAAGGCGATGAGCGGCGCGAGGATCAACGCGAACGCCCCCGTGAGGATGTCGAAGTTGTAGCCGGAGAACGAGAGCTCGCGCGGCATCACGCCGGAGCTCGCGGCTTCGTGCATCACCAGCTCGAGGGGTAGGCGAAAGGCCTGGAGACCCACCAGCACCGCGAGCGGCGTTCGCGCGGCCACGGCAGCGGTGTGCCGCGACAGCCCCACCCAGAACGACAGGCTCACCAGCGCAACCATGAACAAAGCCAGCGGTGGGGGGCGCGCGTCGAAGTTGGCGAGCAGCCCGGAGCCGGACACGGCCGCGATGAGGCCGACCCAGCCGAGGCCGAAGAGCCAGACGCGCCCTGTCCCCAGCGCCCGCGACGCGAGACCTAGGGCCGCGGCCCCCACGAGGAGCGCGAGCGAGGCGATCCCCCAGGTGACCAGCGCGGGTGCGGGGTACGTTTCCATGCGGTGTCCTCCCTGAGCAATGCGCTCACGCCGTGGCTTCGGCGAACAGCGCGGCGTACAGCTCCGCGGCCGTATGAACCTCGGCGAGCGACACGTGCTCGCTTCGGCGGTGTGCGACGTCGAGGCTCCCCGGGCCACAGACCACGGTGAAGGTGCCCCTGTCGTGAAAGAGGTTCGCGTCGGAGTGGGAACGGAAGGCGGTGGGTAGCCACGGCCGGTCGACCGAGCGGAACGCGGCCTCGAGCGGCAGGGTCGGCGTGGCGCCGGGCGTGGTCGATGCAGCGAACCCAGGCGCCCAGAACACACGTCGCAGGCTGAGCGCCACGCCCTCGTGGGTGCGGGACGCCCGCTCGATCGCCTCCGAGAACGCGCGCTCCACGCCATCCGGAGATGCGCCCGGCGGCAAGTGGACGTCGATCTGTGCCTCGCAGTGCTCCGCGATGACGAAGTGTGGTTCACCCCCGCTGATCCGTCTGACGCTGAGCGCGGTTCGGTCGGCGTCCGGCCAGCCCGCGCGTTGTTCCAGGATGGCAGACACCACCTCGAGCATCGCGTGGATCGCGTTGGCTCCCACCTCGGGGAGCGCGGCGTGGGCACGCTTCCCGCGCGCTTCGATGAGCAGCTCCAGGTAGGAGAAGTGGTCGACGCACGGCTCGAGGCTGGTCGGCTCGCCGATCACCGTCAGCGGCGCGGACACGCGCTCCCGGAGCACGAGGGCGCCGTCGCCCGCGTCCTCCTCGCCCACCACCAGACCCACCGCGAGCCCTTGCCGAAGCGGCACGCCAGACGCCACGAGCGCCGTGAAGGCTTCCACGGCCGCCGCACATCCGCTCTTCATGTCGGCGGTGCCGAGGCCCCACACGATGTCGCCGTCTCGGCGCGGGCGGTGACCGCCCTCGTGCCAGAGCTCCACGGTGTCGAGGTGGCCGAGCCACAGGAGCGCTAGCGGCTCTGGGCCCGCCCGGAGCACCAGGTTCTGGCGTCGCGGGGAGCTGCCGACCTGCTGCCGCTCGAAAGTGAGCCCCCGCGCGGTCAGGTCGGCGCTGAGGCGCTCGATCAGTGGGCCTTCGGCGTACGGCGGGCTGTAGATGTCCAGGAGCTCGAAGAACTGCGACTCGAGACGCCCTCGGTCGAGGTGCTCGCGCACGGCCGCAATGCGCGTGGTCACGTTGGCGGATCCTCGGTGCCCACGCGCACGCCGACGAACGACGGCTCGGAGCTTTTTACGGCCCGACGTCGGCGGGGCGTGGGACGCTGCGCCTGTTCCTCGGCCATCTTCTTGCGGTACTCCGGGTGAGTGGTGAGGTTCCGGTACAGGTACACGTGCTGCGACTCGTTGCCGAAGCCGTTCCCGCGAAAGAACCGGAGCGCGGGCTCGTTCTCGACGTCGGTGTCGACGATCATCATGCGCGCGCCCTCCTCGATGAAGAGCTCGGTCAGCTTCGTGACGAGCCGGCGGCCCACGCCGCGGCCGCCGTTGCCTGGCCGCACACCCAGCCACAGGAGGTGGCCGTAGTCCCACTTCGAGTTCCGCTTCACGATCAGCGTACCGAGGGCGAAGCCACAGATCACGTCGTCGTCGTCTTCAGCCACCAGGCAGAACTCGCCGTCGCTCGCGAAGCGCTCGATGAGGTCGTACTGGTTCCAGGTGCGATAGAGAGACGGCCAGCGGTCGGCGGTGAAGAGATCTTCTCCCAGCTCGAACACCTTGGGGATGTCGTCCAGCTCCATCTCGCGGATTCGGATGCGGGCACGCTCGGGGACTTCGGGTTTTTCGGGTACTTCGGCCATCGGCCAGGGAGCCTAGCACCGGGCACCGGGACGGTGCTACCGGTCACTGGCTTCGTCTTCCGGCCGCACCGCGTCTTCCAAGTTCGGGACTCCCGAGGGCTCACTGCGCCCGTTGGCCTCCTCCGGTGTGGTCTGTATACCCGGGGGAAGGGGCCAGCGGGGCCGGTCGTGTGACCCCAGGAGGCCCTCGAACGCTGTTGCGTCCTGCGTTTCTCGCTCGGCACGGGGTGTGCTAACACTCACGGCATGGCCCAGCTCGACCACCAGACCTCGCCCCTCGCCCCGTCAACCGGTGTCGCGCCGTCGGTACTCGACGGCCGCGGCACGCAGCTCCCGTCCTCGGGATACGCGGCGCAATCCGCGGCGCTGAGCCCCTCGGCCCAAGGGTATGAACAGGGCGCTGAGGCGGTGCGCACGGGCGCCAACGACGCGCTTGCCGCCAACCGCCCTCTCCCCGCGCAGTACGCGGGTCGCAGCGCCGCGTTCAGGATCGGCTACCGAGACGGCATGTCCCAGGGAGAAGCCGGTCTGCGGACCATCGAGGACGACGCACGCACTCAGCAGGCGATCAGTGGGGCGTCGGCGAAGACGGGCGTGGAGGCGGACGACCTCACCGCGATGGCCATCATCGAGTCCACGGGTAACCGGAATGTCGGGACCAACGCCTACGGCTATTCGGGCCTCATGCAGATGGGCTCTGATGCGGCGCGGGACCTCGGGATGAGCTACAGCGGCATGAAGGGGGGCGCCAACGTGAACAACAACGCGCTCGCCGGCGCCCGCTACTGGGAGTTGAACGATCAGCGCCTCGACCCCGGCGTCCCGCGGGACCCCCTCCACATGTACCTCGCCCACCAGCAGGGCGCCGGGGGCACGAACACGCTGATGCGTGGCCTCAAGACGAACCCGAAGGCTGCTGCCAACAGCGCGCAGCGCAACAACGTCCCGTCCACGCTCCGGCGTCAGCTGGGGCGCCCGATCACGCGCCAGGACTTCTACGACTACTGGCAGGGCAAGATGACCGCGATCCAGGACACGATCGCCGCGCGTCGCAACCCCACCGCCTGAGCGGCGCGTAGACCGTTCGTCAGCTTCGGCGCGCCCTTCGGCTGCTGCGCCGTGCCCGCGTGCTCCTCGCGCGCTTCCTAGCAGTGCCATCCCATCAGTCGCCTCCACCGGTAGGGGCCGTCGCGGCACGCGCCGAGCGCGGGCCTCGGACGCAGACCGCGTCCAGATCGAACCGGTTGTATACAAAAGATCACAAAAGTTGCGCCAGCGACCTTGACTGGCGACACGGGCGATTACATTGTGTCCGTGTCGAACACGAAGGGACCACGATGAACTCCGAACAAGACCCGTCCGACGACAACGACAAGAAGGCCCGCGTAATCCACGCCCGCGTGCCGGAGGAGCTGGACCGGGAGCTGAAGCGCAAGGCCGGGCGCCTCGGCATGTCGGTCTCGAACCTCGTGCGCAACGTGCTGCAGAACGCGTTCGGGCTCGTGGAAGACATCGTGACCGACACCGCCACCGTGGCCCGGTCCGCGCGAGAGGTGGGCGCCCCCGAGGCGCCGCCAGCGCCCGTCAGCGGGGCGGCCGTCCTTGGCTGGCAGACGCTGCGCCTCAACGTCAACGCCTTGTGTGTCTCGTGCAACGCCATCCTGTCCAAGGGCACCGTAGCGGCGATCGCGGTCACCGACCGCGGAGTAGAACGATCGTTCAGCTGCCTCGAGTGCAGCGGAGGAGAGGCCCCATGACTTCAGTGGCTCAAGATGTGTCGTGCCCGACCGGTCCGGCGGAGCTCAGCACCGCAGCTCGCGTGGCGGAGGCGCGCCGGCGGGCGATGCCGCTGTTGGACGCGCTGTTCGCGACGGGGCGGCTCATCGGCAACGCCCTCGGCAACGTAGAGCGCCTCGTCATTGATGTGGCGCGAGACTCCCTGTCCATCGCGCGCGACGCGGAGGCGCTGTACGAGTCCGCGGTGGACGCAGCGGTCACCGTCCGCGCCACCGCGCGGGCCACTCCGCGACTCACGGCCATCCTCAAGGAGGCCGCCACGATCGCGGCCACCTACCGCCTCCACCAGACCCGGGCCGAGATCGTCGGGAAGGAGAGCGCCGCCGCGTCGCTGCGTGTCCTGCACGCTCGAAGCGCCGAGCGCGTGTACACGCTCTGCGTCGAGCTGAGAGGCCCCATCCTCAAGCTGGCGCAGCTGGCGTCGAGCCGCCCGGATCTGCTGCCGCCCGAGTGGATCACCGTGCTCTCGCGGCTCCAGGATCAGGTGCCGCCTGCCCCCTTCGAGGCGATCCAGGCCCGCCTCAGCGCCGAGCTGGGCGAACGCGCGGCGTCGCTCGTGCTCGACCCGGAGCCCCTGGCCACTGCGTCGCTGGCTCAGGTACACGCCGCCACGCTCCCCGACGGGACGGAGTGCGCCGTCAAGGTCCAGCTCCCCGGCGTGGAGGAGCTGGTCGAGACCGATCTGCTCGCGCTGAAGGCCCTGCTGCCGCTCCTCGAGACGCTGCCGATCGGCGACGTGCGCACCACGCTCGGCGAGCTGATCCGCACGATCACCGCCGAGCTCGACTTCGCGGCCGAGGCGCAGAACCTGGCTGCGTTCGCCGCGACGCTCCCGCCGGGCTCCGGCGTCCGCGTCCCCGCCGTCTTCGCCGAGTACTCCACACAGCGGGTGCTGGTGATGGAGCGTATCCGCGGAGCCCGCCTCACCACCTGGCTCGACGCCGCGCCACCCGCAGAGCGGGACCCGCTCCTCGGGCGCCTCGTCGAGTCCGTTTGCCGGCAGCTCCTGGTCGCGGGCGTGGTTCACGGCGACCTCCACCCCGGAAACGTGCTCGTCGAGCCCGGTACACCGCCCACGCTCGTCTATCTCGACTTCGGTGTGGTCCTCCGAGTCGAGCCGGCCCGCCGTCGCGCCCTCGCTCAGCTGGGGCTCGCGCTCATCCAGGACGACGCGCAGGCGATGACCCGGTGCTTCGAGTCCCTCGGCTTCCGCACGGCCAGTGGCGCTCCGGACACGTTGATCACCATCGGCCGCCAGCTGCTGGCGCCGCTCCGCTCGGGCTGGACGTGGGAAGGCTTCGACGCGGGCGCCGAGCTGGACCGCGTCCTCGGGGCGTTCCGGCATGACGACGTGGTCGCCATCCCGCCCGAGATGGTGCTGCTCGGGCGCGCCTTCGCGTCCGTGGCGGGCCTCCTCGCGCACCATCGCCCGGACGTGGACGTGGGGCCCGCCGTGCTCACCGCGCTGGGCCACGCGCTCGCGTTCTCCGAATGACCCGTCCGAGGCCCGCCGCGCCGGGCGCGCGTGAGGCTGGTATGGTCGCCAGGGACGTGGTAACACCGCCGCCCACACCCGGAGAGGCCGTCCCTTGCTGATCGATCTTCACGTCCACACCAACGCATCAGAGGGTTTCACGCTCACGCTGGCCGACGCCATCGAGCGCGCCAAGGCTCGCGGGCTCAGCGGAATCCTCCTGGCTGAGTGCGACCACGTGCCCGACATCGACGCAGTCGACGCCCAGGCCGAGAAGGCGCGGTTCCCCGTCTTCGTCGGGATCGACATCGACGCCGCCGACGGTCGACTCATCGCTGTACCGCCCGACCCCACTGACAGTCGCTTCGTGGAGCAGCGCTGGCGCAACGCCGACGGCGACACGCGCATCGCCGACGTGGTGCGGGTGATGAACGAGCTCGGCGGCGCCGTGCTCGCGGCGCACCCCTACATGGAGGACGGCGGCCCGCAGCTGGGCGACCGCATCTTCCGGACTCGTGGTCTGGTTGGCGTCGAGGTGCTCTGCGGCGTGGACGACGACATGGCCAACGATCTGGCCCTCGAGGCAGCCGCCAGCATGGCGCTCCCCACGTTCGGCGGCAGCGACACCGGCCCCGACGGGCAGCGGCTCGGGCTCTACTGCACCGCGTTCGCTTCCGAGATCACGTCGCAGCACGAGCTGGTCGCCGCCCTCAAGGAGGGCGCCTACTGGCCTGTGGAGCTCAAGAAGCCCGAGCCGCGACGTCGCTCAGAAAACGCATCACGAGGTCGTTGAACAGGTCAGGGCGCTCCTCCATCGGGCAGTGAGCGCAGCCGGAGAGCACTCGGCTCTCTGCCAGAGGCAGGCGCCCGGTCACCGAGGCCGCGTGCCGGACCGGCAAGATCCCGTCGTGTTCGCCCCACACCACCAAGGCGCGCTTCCAGACATCCGGCAGGCTCTCATGCACCTCGGCCATGTCTTTGGAGAGGTGCCGGCTCACACGGCCGGCGGCAGCCCAGGTCTCACCTGAGGCCAGCGGCGCCCACACCGCGTCCATGAACGCCTCGTCCACGATGGGGCGGTGATAAGCCAGGGTCTTCAAGATCGTCTGCAACACCGGCCGCGTGAACATGGTGCGATAGAGGACACCGAAGTGCGCTCCCTGGACCCCAAGGAACGGGCCGACCACCGGGAGGGGCACCGCGGCCGGAGCCACAAGCACGAGCCGCCCGACGCGGTCCGGATGGTCCAGCGCGAGCCGCAACGCTACCCCGCCACCGAGCGAGCTCCCGACGAAGTGGGCGCGCTCGATACCGAGCGCGTCCAGCATACGCAGCACCGTGCTGGCCAGCCCACGGAACGAGTAATCGCCCGGACCCTTGCTGCTCCAGCCATGACCCGGGTGGCACGGGGCAACCACGCGAAACGTGGGGCTCAGGGCCGGTAGGGTGAAACGCCAGCACCAGCTGGAGACCAAGAGCCCATGCAGCAGCACCACCGCGGGCGCGTCCTGCGGGGCCGTTGGGGTCACGACGTGAACGCGCTGAGCGTTCGCGAGAGTCAGCCAGCGGCTGGACGGGTGCCAGGCCTCAGGCGGCTTGGGCGTCGACGGCGTCGGCGACGAGCTCTCTAACGTTCGACGCGAAGAGCCCCTTCGGACCCTCGACCAGATCGAACTCGACGGGCTGTCCTTCATGGAGCGACTTATATCCCTCGAACTGTATGGCGCTGTAGTGGACGAAGATGTCGCGCCCCGGGTGGTCGTTGCACACCACGAAGCCGTAGCCCTTCGCGTCAGAGAACCACTTCACTTGACCTTGCATCCGATCCCCCAAAGTAACGCCATCGCAGGACATCGCGCGCGGTCGGTAGCTGCGTGTGGGGAGCGCCCCCAAACACACCGGGCTGTCGAACCGGAAGGCCGACAGCCATTGCGCCTAGATGCGTGAAGCCTCGATGGCACGGCTGACTGGTCACTCGTGAATTAACCGCGAGTTGAGCGGCACGTCAATGGTTGCGACACATTGCCTGGGGATTCGGCGTACGGCGGGGTAGCGCCGGGCTCGTCCAGAGCCCGCGTCGCCCGCGTTCTTGGGGGCGACACCACCGCCCCTAGCAGCAGAGGATGGGACGCCGCTCGTTAGATTCGCAGGGCCGACTTCGTCTCGCGCTGCGGCTCGGTTAGGGTGTGGCCATGGCCTTCAGTGACACGATTGTCGCCCTGGCGTCCAGCGCCGGCTTCGGTGGCGTGGGCGTCATCCGAGTCAGCGGCCCCAGCGCCGTCCTCATCGCGCAGCGCATCGCCCCTTGGTGGTCAGCGGAGTCGCTCCCGGGCCTCCTCAGATACGGGACCTTCGTCAGCCCCACCGGTGCCCCGCTCGACACCGGGCTCATCGTGCGATTCGCCGGACCACGCTCCTACACCGGCGAAGACGTGGTGGAGTTCCAGGTGCACGGCGGCGCCATCAACCTCTCGCGCTTCGTGAACGCGCTCGTGGGTTGTGGGGCGCGACCCGCGGAGCCCGGCGAGTTCTCGCGACGCGCCTTTCTCAATGGCCGCGTGGATCTGGCGCAGGCGGAGGCGGTCGCGGATGTGGTGAGCGCCCGGTCGGAGGGCGGCCTCGTCCTCGCCCAGGCGCAGCTCGCCGGCGCGCTTTCCTCCCGGGTGCGCGCCGCGATGGACCAGCTGCTCGACCTCCTGGCGGCCCTCGAGGTCCAGGTGGATTTCGTGGACGAAGACCTCGGCGAAGCGCTCACGCGCGGCTTCGAGGGCACGCTGCGCGGGGTCCACGACGACGTCCAGCACCTCGTGGCGTCCTATGCGCTGGGCCGTGTGCTGCGCGGTGACGCCCGGGTCGTGCTCGCGGGCGCCCCGAACGCTGGAAAGTCCAGCCTCTTCAACGCGCTGCTGGGTGTTTCGCGCGCCATCGTCACGCCGATCCCGGGTACGACCCGCGACACTCTGGAGGCCGCCGTAGACCTCGGCGGCCTGGTCGTCACGCTGATCGACACCGCCGGGTTGCGCGACCAGTCCGACGATCCGGTCGAGGCGGAGGGCATCCGGCGCGGCCGGGCCGCAGCGGACGAGGCCGACCTCGTGGTCTGGCTCGGGGAGGGCGGTCCCGGGGACGCGCTGTGGGTGAGCCCGAAGTGCGACCTGAGAGCGCCACACGGCGGGGGGATCCCCGTGAGCGCCGTGACGGGTGCGGGGCTCGACCGGCTCCGCGAGGCGATCCGCCACCGCCTGGGCGGCGCGGTGAAGGCCGATGGGGTTCTCGTGACGAACCCTCGTCACCACGCCGCGCTGAGTCAGGCCGCGGGCGCTCTCAGGAAGGCGCTTGAGGCGCCCCACGCGGCACCTGAGCTGCTGGCCGTTGATGTTCGCGAGGCCGTTTGGCAGCTGGGGACCATCGTGGGCGCTACCACCACGGACGACCTGCTCGACCGGGTGTTCTCGCAGTTCTGCATCGGCAAGTAGCACATACGGGACACTCCCCGCTCAGGCCGGCCACGCGATGAAGGAGACGAGCGTGCCGCTCTGGACCTGACCGCTCACCATGGGCAGGAGCACGAAGCCGTCCGACGCAGCCAACGCGGTCATCGCGCCCGAGGCCTGGTTCCCGTGCGGCGAGAAGCCCCCGGCTTCCAGCGCCCCGATCGCGGCGACGACCCGGTCCTCCGTGGCCCGCGCCGGCGCCGCCAGCGCGACCCGCAGCGCAGGGGCGTGGACACGGCGGTCACCCTGAAGCGCGCGCAGCAACGGCACCGCAAAGAGAGCGAACGTGACCAACGCGCTGGCCGGGTTGCCGGGCAGCCCGATCACGCGCTTCGACCCCAAACGGGCGTGCATCACGGGCTTCCCCGGCTTGAGGCGCACCTTCGAGACGTCGATCTCCGCCCCGAGGGCGAGCAGGGCAGGGCGCACGTGGTCACGATCGCCCACGCTGGCGCCCCCGACGGTAAAGACCACGTCGTGGTCAGCCAGCAGCGCTTCGAGCGTCTCGATCGTGCGCGACAGCGAGTCCTCCACGCGCCGAGAAGGGCTGACACGCGCGCCTACTGCCCGCGCGAGCGCCTCGAGCCCGGGCGTGTTGGACTCGGCGATCAGCCCGGGGGCGTGCGGGGCGCCCGGGTCGCGCAGCTCGTCGCCGGTGCACAGGAAGGCCACGCGCGGGGCCTGAGCCACCAGCAGCTCCACCGCGTCCACGCTGGCGGACAACATCAGGGCCCCGGCCGTGAGCCGTTGCCCCTCGCAGAGGGCCACCGCGCCCGCCCGTAGGTCCTGTCCCGCCGGCCGAACGTGGTCTCCCGGGAGCGCGCCCCTCCTGAACGAGACCCTATCGCCGTCGACGTCGGCGTTCTCCTGAATGATCACTGCGTCAGCGCCGGGCGGCAGCAGCGCCCCGGTGAAGATGCGGACCACGGTCCCCGTCGCCAGCGCCTGAGGCACGCCCCCAGCGGGCGCCATCGCCGAGACGCGATACGGAGTGTTTGCTTCTATCGAGGCGGCGGCCACGGCGTAGCCGTCCATGGCCGAGACCGCGCCCTCCGGGAAAGCGCGAGGCGCAACCACGGACGCCGCGAGAACGCGGCCGAGCGCGGCCCGCGCGGGGAGCACCTCGACGCCGAGGCGCCGGGCGCCCTCGAGGATCCGCCGCTGCGCCTCTTCAACCGGGATCATGGAGCGGTTCGGGTGAGGATCGTGCCCAGATCGCCAACGGCGACCGCGCCACCGTCTGGGAAGCGCACGACGTCGTAGAGCTGGGCGATGCTGCCCGTGGGCTCGGTAAGGAGGCCGAACACGGGGTCGAGCACCATGGCCGTGCCCTCTCGGCCGACCAGGAGCACCGCCCCGTCTGGCGAGACCGCGACGCCCCGGAACGTGGGGAGCGGCCCCAGCGGGACCTGCCGGAAGCGCCGCCCGTCTTCGAGCACTTGCTCGAGCAGCAGCCCGTCTTGACCGACCGCGTAGACCTTGCCGGCCGCTCCGCCGACGTCGTAGAGCGAGCCCACGACCGGGTGGGGCTCGCCGTCGATCAGGTTGTCCTCGACGGGTACCGCCGACCAGAGGAGGCCGTCGAAGCGCATCACCGTGGGACCGTCGCCCACCGCGAAGACCTCGCTCGCGTCCGGGCCCCAGACGGAGCGTAGCGCAACGACGGTGGCCGAGCGCAGGAGCGACCAGGCGTTCCCGTCCCAGCGCGCCAGAACGCCCTGGGCGCCCACGGCGTAGACCTCCGATGCAGACCGCCCCCAGACGTCGTAGATCGACTCGCTGGTCGGGCTGGTCTCGGCCTTCCAGCCGGTGCCGGTTCGACGAAGGAGGGTGCCGGCGTTGCCGACCGCCCACACGTCGTCGGCGTTGGCTCCCCAGAGTCCGTGCAGAACGTACGTGGTGGGGCCCTTCACCTTGTTCCAGACGCCCCCCTCGCGCTCGGCGATGGTGCCGCCGCCGCCCACCGCGACCGCGAGACCCGTGGGGAACGACACCACGTCACGCAGCTCGGAGTCCGCGCCGCTGCCGAGGCCCGTGAGGGACTGGTCGTCCCAGCCGGCCTCGGTCTCCACCAGCAGGGTGCCCTTCTCGCCTACCACCAGCGTCTCGGTGCTGGTGACGGACGCCGCGTAGAGCGTCCGCGTGGTGCCAGAAGCCTCCGGTGTGAACGTGACGCCGTTGGAGCGGACGATCGTGCCGCCCTCGCCCACGAGGAGCGCACCGCCAGAAGGCAATGCCACCACGTCGTGGAGCGTGGACGCGACCCCCGCCGCCACGTCGGTCCATGCGCCGTCGGTGGTGACGGAGACCACGCCGAAGTCTCCTGCCAGCATCGCGCTTCCATCAGCCAGGATCGCCGCGCCTCGGATGTTCGTATACGTGGCGCGGTCCACCGTTAGGCCGCCACCGCCAAGCGTTGCGAGCACCTCGCCCTTCGCGCCCGCCGCCACCAGCTCGTCGGCGGATCCGGTGATGGCGTACAGATCCGCGGTATCGCCGCCGGTCTGGCGCTTCCACGCCGCGCCGTCGTAGTGGAGGATCACCCCCTGGTTGCCCACGGCGTAAACGTTGTCGGAGGCGAAGCCGTGCACCCCGAATAGGCTGGGGAAGCGCGCCGCGAGCTCCGTGCCGCACTCCGAGTTGATCCTCAATGCGTCGACGTAGACCCCCTCGTACTGATTCGCGCCGGAGTCGACCGAGTCGAACCACCACTCGAGTCGCACCTCGAGGCCAGCGAAGGCGCTGAGGTCTGCCTCGGCCGTGACGAAGGCGCCGTTCGTGATCGCGCCGACGTCTTCCTTGGTGAAGACCGTCTGGGTAGTCGGACCGGCCACCACGCGCAGCTCGAACCGGTCCCAGCTGGTGCTGGACTCGGCATCGATGAAGACGCTGAAGGAGGCGGTGACTGACTTGGCAGCTGGCAGCTTGATCGGCGCGGACGTAGCCGAGGCGGACACCACCTGGCCCTGAGCGTCGAAGTTGGGGCACAGCGAAGCCGGATCGCCTGGGCACTCTCGGTCGGGGATGCCGAAGTAGAGTGAGGTCGAACCGTCCACCGCGCGCGCCGTGGAGGCGTGCCAGACCACACCAGCCCCGGTGAGATCGGCCACGGTCCAGCCCGCGAGGCCGTCCTCGAAGCTCTCGGTCAAGAGCTCGGTGCCGCAGCAGCCCGAAACACCCGAGGCGTCGTAGCGACACTCGCCGTCCGGGCCGCAGCTGTCGATCGTGCAGACGTTGCCGTCGTCACACGCCGCGTCGCTGGAGCAGCCCGCGCCAATCGTCCAGCCCGTGGCGGAGCGGTGGAGGAGGGCGCCATACGCCCCCACGGCCCACACGTCGTCCGCGGAGCTGCCCCAAACGGCGTTCAGCGTGTCGAGTCCGAGGTTCTGGTGGACGAGCTGCCAGTTGCCGTCGACCTTCTCGAGCACGGTGGCTTTGTTGCCCACCGCCACGAGGGTGTCCGGCGAGCTCCCCCAGACGCCCTTCAGGACGAAGTCCTCGCCAAGGCCTAGCGGTACGGCTTCCCACGAGCCGATCGGCGGCTCGGGCGGGACGTCCGCTTGAATGTCTTCGGAGGCGACGTCATCGCCCACGGCGATCTCCTCGCCTGCGGCGTCCGGCGAAGGCGCCTCGACATCTTCAGCCGGTGTGACCACGTCTTTCCCGGGCGGGGCCGCGACATCGGTCTTCGCGGGGAAGCGCGCGTCGTCTTCGTTACACCCGAGCAGCGCCAGGACCGCCAGCGCGCACCTGTATCTCACCACCGCACCACCGTCCCCTGATGACCCACGGCGACGGCCTCCCCATCGTTGGTGGTTGAGACCCCCTCCAGCACGTTGGCGGTGGCTCCCAGCTCCTCGCCCCAGCCCGCTTCGGTTCGCCTGATGGTTCGACCCGCCCAGCCCACCGCGACCGCGCCCTTGGGCGAGTCGACAACGCCGTAGAGGAACATGCCCGGCGCCTCGAAAGCTCGCCGCCACCCCTCGCCATCGGGTTCGAGCACCGTGCCGTGGTCGCCGACCACGATCGCTCCGGACGCGGTGAAGGTGACCGCGTGGAGGTCGACGGACGTGGGCACGTCGCGCGCGGTCCAGCTGCCCGCAGCCGAGCGCTCCAGCACCGTTCCGGCGCGACCTACCACAAGTGCGCTCCCGTCCGGGCGCATCGCCACGCCCAAGAGATCCACGATGACGCCCGGGTTCTCGGACGCCACCTCGAGGCCGTCGATGATCACGGCGGCGCCAGCGTCGCCCACCGCGAGGGCGGTGCCGCCGTTCGAGCTGACGGCTTGCAGCTCCTTGGTGGTGGGTGACTCGAGGAGGGTGGCGCTGAAACCGTCGCCCACTGCCAGCACCATGCCGCCACCGCCCACTGCGAGGAGCCGCACGCCGTCTCGGGCCACGCCGTTCAGGTCTTCCCGTGTGCCGAGCTCGGTCGCGGACCAGCCATGGCCCGCACGCCAGGCCACGGCGAGCCCCGCTTCGCCAACGGCGAGGAGCCCTCCCTCGACCGTGGGAGCGACCGCGCGCAGGGCCACGTCCGGGCCGCTGCGCTCGTCGCGCCAGAGGCTGCCGTCGTAGCGCAGGATCGCGCCGCTCTCGCCAACGGCGTATGCGACGCGCTCGTCTCCCGCGGAGTGGCCAGCGACGTCATTCCAGGTGGTGGCGCTGTAGAGCGGGCCCTCTGCCGGCACCACGGTCCACTTGTCGCCGTCGTATTCGATCACGGTCCCCTCGTCGCCGACGCACACGACCGACTTGTCGGACACTCCGTAGACGCCGCTGAGCGCGTGAAGATCGACGTCGTTCGAGACCTGGAGCCCGAACCCGCCGCCAGTGGAGACCAGGATGTTGCCCTCGGTGCCCACGGCCACGACGAACTTGCCGCTGGTGGCGAACAGGTCGCGCAGCTCGACGGTGGGACCCGCGGCCTGAAGCTGGATCCAGGCGCCGCCCTGGCGCTTGAAGGCTCGCCCGCCGCTCCCTGCGGCCATGGGCGCGGCGCCATCCGGGACGACCACCGCGAAGAGGTCGGACAGAGTGTTCGACAGCTCGGTCTGGAACGAGGCCCCGTCGAACCGGAGGATGCGGCCCTCGAGGCCCACGATGTAGACCTCGTCCCGGCTGACCGCCGCCACGTCGCGCAGCGAGTCGGTGACGCCGGACACGAGCCGGTTCCAGCCCGCGGCGTCGCGACGCAGGACCGCGCCATCGTCGCCCACGACCCAGGCCTCCGCGGGGTGATTGGCGGCCCCTGCGGGGAGGCCGTGCACCCCATGGAGATCCTTGGCCGTGAGGCGGCTCACAGGCGCCCAGGTGGCGCCATTGTTCACGACGACCGCACCCCGATCGCCCACGGCCACATAGGTTCCATCGCCGGGACCCCAGATGGCGCGGAGCGTATCCGAGGTGCTGAGGCGCTCGAGCGTCCACGGAGACTCCGGCGGCGGCTCGTCGGTGTCGGGTATCGGCAGCTCGGCGGGCTCCTCGATGTCTTCCGGACCGCTGGTGTCCGGGGGGGAGGCCGTGTCGACCGGAACCTCGACGTCGTTCGGGGTGACCACCTCGTTCGAGGTGCTCCCGTCTGGGGAGGCGCAGGCCAGCGCGAACGCGAGGAAGAGCTTACTTGCTGAACGTAGTCGCATCGATTGCCCAGGACCGCCAACGGGTGGTGTCGAGGTCCGAGAAGTCGTAGTTGTCGATGGTGAACTCCTCCTTGAACACTCGGAAGATCCGGAGGATGTACGTGTTGCCCGTGGCGATTCCGGGCGTGCCCTCGATGTTCTCGAAGTCAGGCAACGTGAAGTCGTAGACATCGCCGTCGGTCGTGATCGTCCAGACGGGCGTCTCGCCCATCAGCGTGGGGATCGTCACGGTGATGTAGTTGAAGTGCGCCGGCACGCCGGACGGGTCGACGGTGAAGCTGATGTGATCGCCAACGATCTTCGCGCCGTCCTCGGGGTTCTGATTCTCCGGCACCCGCAGCATGGGTCCCATCAGCACTTCGTTCGCGCCGAGGGCGACGGCCTCGCCCGTGTCGGGGTCGCCCCAGAGCGACAGCAGCGCGGTGTAAGAGGTCTCGCCGGTCACCGTCTGGTCGGTCCACGCATTGCCGTCGAAGTGGAGCCGCGTGGCCGCGTCGCCCACGGCGTACACGTTCTGTGAGCCGAGCGCGTACACCTCGCGCAGCGCGCGGGTCGTGGGCGTGACCATGGCCGTCCACGCGACGCCGTCCCATCGCCACGCTACCCCGCCCTGGCCCACGGCGTAGGCCTCGGTGGCGCTGACGACGTGGACCGCCTCGAGGTCAGCGGTGGTGTTCGGGCCGAACTTCGGGACCCACACACCGTTCTCGAGGTGTCTCAGCGCGCCGTAGCTCCCCACCGCGACGAGCAGGCCGTCTCGCCCATGAACGTCTCGTAGGTCCGCCGAGCCGCTGTAGGTCCGCGTGAACGAGACCCCGTCCCAGTGCCAGAACCCGGACCAGCCGCCTGCCACGATCCAGACGTCACTCGGGGCGAAGCCGAACACCCCGCGGAGCTCGTCGTAGGTGCCCGCGCCCACGTCCACGGTCTCCCAGAGCGTCCCGCCAAAGCGGAGCACGGTGCCGCCGTCGCCAACGGCCCAGATGTCGGTGGCCGACGCGGCGAACGCCCCGTAGAGCGGCTGAGTCGTGGGTGACGGCTGCACGGCCCAGGCGCCGTTCTTGCCGTGCAGGATTGCGCCCCGGTCGCCAACGGCCCAAAGGTCCGAGATGTCCGTGCCCGCGATGTCGTTGACCGTGCGACCCACTGCGCCCGGCGTGCTGGTCCACTGCCCCGCCGTGAGCTCGTAGGCCGAGCCGGTCTCGATCTCCACGATGTTGCGCAGGTAGGTGAAGCTGGCCGGAAGCTGGGTGTTGTCGTCTCCGAGCGCGAGAGTGATGCCCAGGATCTCGAAGCGCGCATCGTAGAGATCACCGGTGAAGCCCTCGGGCTGCGCGTCGACCGTGAGGACCGGGTCGCTGAAGCCGAGGTAGCCGATGTCCTGGAAGCTGCGGTGCATGAAGCCGCCGTCCGAGCCGAAGTTCCAGTAGACCAGAGCCGCGGTGTACTCGAGCCCGATGTCCGGGTTGTGCGGCGGGTCGTCGAGCCTGATCTTCAGGGTGCGCGTGAGCGGGTGGTTGAGCGTGACGTCCTTATTGGGGTTCGGGCCCGGCGCGATGATGAGGTGACGCGCCACCCCGACGGCCACGGGCGTGAAGTTCGAGAGCGGGTCCGGGTTGGTCTCGTTGACGAAGCCGCCGAGGCAGATCACCGCGGTCTCACCCAGCGGGGCTCCGATCTCGTAGGTCCCGTCGTCGTTCACGATCCCCGCCAGCTCGGCGTCCGCTTCGGGGAGCGGAGAGAACATGCTGTACAGCGAGGTGTAGCACCGAGCCTGCTTCTTCCCCGGAACCGGGAGACACTGGCCCTCCGACACACCTGACACCGCCAGGCAGCCGAAGCCGGTGGGGCAGTTGAGGTCCGAGAGGCACGAGGCCGTGCAGAACGTCTCGCCGCCGAGGGGTGTGCAGGTGCCCGCGGCGGAGGGGCAGTCGGCGTCAGCGATGCAGGGCTGGCACTGTCCGTCCGGTTGCTGCTTGAAGTCGCAGTCGCCCTCCGGAATCACAACGTACTTGCCGAGGCCGAAGACGCGCCCGCTGACGGTGGCGCCGGGCGGCGGCGGCCCCGAGGACGGGGGCGGGATCGGCTGAAGCGCCAGGGTGATGTTGGTGGCGTCGAACCGGATGACCGACGCGGACTCGTAGCCCGGCTTCGACGCGCTGACCATCTGTGTACCGAGCACGTCGGGGCCGCTGAACGTGATCTGGCCGTCGGAGTTGGTGTAGCCCTGGTACGGCGTGTCCGCGTCCACGGCCAAGATCACGTACGCGTCCGGCAGCGGGGTGCCGCCCGTGTCCATGACCGTCACGTTGACAGAGCCTTCGACGCCGGGCCCCCAGGTGCCGCCGAACAGAGAGAGCGGATCGAAGTATGTATACGCCTGCGACAGCGTGGACTGTACGCCGTCGGAGCTCACGTCCACGTCGACCGTCCCCACCTCTCCGGGCGGTGTGCGGCAGGTGATGTGCGTGGGGCTCTCGACCGTGACATGGGTGGCGAGCTTGCCTCCGAAGCGCACCTCGATCGGCGCCTCGAAGCCCGCACCCAGCACGGAGACATAGGTGCCGCCGGCCTGCGCGCCCTTGTTCGGCGTGACCGCGTAGACGCCGATCGTGGGCGGGATGAACGTGTATCCGTCCTCGAGGAGGGCCTCGGCGGACCCCTGCTTGACGCGGACGTCGGCGGAGCCCGGGCTCCCGGCCGGCGTGACGCAAGCGATGAGCGTTGGGCTCTTCACCTCGACGGCGGCGCACGGGAGGGCGCCGATCCGTACGTTGGCGCCGTCCTTGAAGCCGTGTCCCACGATCTCGACCGAGGTGCCGCCCGCCATGGGGCCGCCAGGAGGCGACACGGCCACCACGTCGAACGCTGCGACGTACGTGAAGCCGCCCGGGAGCACCGCGTTCCCGTCGGAGCTCTCGATGGCGAGGTCGACCGCGCCCGGGGAGCCCGGTGGCGCGATCACCTGCACGCGGCTCTTGGCAGGCTCGACCGCAACGACCTGCGCGGGCACACCGTTGAAACGCGCGACGACGCCTGTGGTGGCGGTGAGCCCCGTGACCACGAGGGAGACGGGGGTGCCCCCGAGGACGCTGCCCTTGTCCGGCTGGGCGAGGTGTAGCACCACGCCGTTGACCGGATCGGCGTACACGAAGCCCTTGGCCAGCCCCGCTGTCCCGCGGGCGGTCTCGACGGTGACCGAGACCAGGCCAGCGCCGGGCGGGGTGACCGCCATGATCAGGCCGGTGTGGGCGAAGGTGGTCTTGGTGGCCGTGGCGTCGCCGAAACGAACCACGCTGTCCTCGGTGAAGCCGGCGCCGAGCAGCTGCACCTCGGTGCCTCCTGCAGTGGGACCGATGCCTGGGGTGACCGTGTCGAGGCGCGGGGAGTCGAAGTAGGTGAAGCCGTCCGACAGCTCGCCCGAGCCATCGACCGCGGTGATGCGGATGTCGACGGCTCCCGCGAGGTCTCCCGGCGGCGTGGTGAGCTGCAGAGTCCGGTCGTCCACAACGACCAGGCCGATGGCCGCGCGTCCGCCGAAGAGGACGCCGTCGACGCCACGCAGGAAGCCGCTGCCGGAGAGCGTGACGGGGAGCCCGCCGGACACGTGTCCCTCGTTGGGCTCAACGGCAGTGATCAGGACCGGCGACTGGTAGCGGAAGCCGAGCGGGAGCGTGGCGGACTCGTCCGTGCTGGGCCGCGAGACGCGCACGTCCACGAGGCCGGGCTCCGCGGGCGGCGTGGTGCAGATGAGGTGGGTCCTGGACACGACGAACACGTCGGAGGCCAGCGAGGGACCGAAGTAGACGGCCACCTCGCCGTCGACGAAGCCGGAGCCGATGACCGTGACGACGTCGCCGCCCTTCGTTGCGCCCACACCCGGATCGACCTGGATCACGCCAAGGACCGTCTGGTCGACGTCGGGCACCGTTGGGGCGACGTCGATTACGCCGGGTCCAGGCGTCGTATCGACGGCCGGCTGCTGGGTGTCGGGGCCCGGGGTGGCCCCGCCGCCGCTCGAGTCGCCAGCGCCCCGCGAGTCACCGTCGCCGCCGCACGCAGCGAAGAGCGCAGCCGCGAGCACGACGAGGTGGCGAGCGCCTATTGAGCTTCGCGGGGAACCTTCGAGAATGGACGGGGGGCTGCGCATGGAGTTCCTCGTAAAAAGGGCGTCGCAACCCGCGAGCCTAGCACGAAAAGCGGCGTGGAGGCGCCAGCCTTTCGAGAGGATTCCCCCGCGACTCGGACGCCGGAAGCTGCAGTGGCGTTCGAACGCGTGTAGGGTGACGCTGTAGTGTCGTCGGCAACAGGTCGTCGGCAACAAGTCGTCGACAACCGGTGGTCGACAACCGGCGGAGCTCCCAGCGTGCGTCTTCTACCCCTAGCCCTCTCACTATCACTCGTCGTATTCGCCGGCTGCGTGCCGGGCCCTGCGCTTCGCTTCGAGGGCGCGCGGCCGGAGACCGCCACAGTGCTCGCCGGTAGCGTGACAATGGGCGCCGCCTACGAGTCAGAATCGGACGACTCGTCAGACTATGACTACGGCCCCGGCGACACCTGGGGTTACGCCCCGCCTAACGTCACCTTCGCGGCATGGTGGCGCTGGGCCCTGGGCGGGCGTGTAGAGCTGTCCACAGGCACCGACATCGACCTGGGCTACAAGAACGCCGCCTCAGTCGGTGGGGGCGCCAAGTTCCTGCTCACACCCCCCGACGGATCGGATGTCCACCTGGCGGTGAGCGCCGCGGGTGGGCTGACGCTCTTTGTCTACCCGGGCGTGGCGCTCGCGGCGTGGGTGGACGGCGGCCTCCCTCTCACGTTCGATTTGACGTCGACCACCGCGCTCACGTTTCGCCCTAGTGTCCGCTACGGGACCCCCCTCACCGGCTGGCCGGATGACCAACACTACCTGTTCGCAGGCGGGTCGCTGGCCGTGAGGCACCCGTGCGGCGAGGGCGTCGCGTGCGTCTACGAGCTGGGCGTCTTGGCCCTTGTGCATCCGCTGGACGATGGCTCGAGCCAAGGGCTGCTCGACGCGTCCTTTGGAGTTGGCGCAGTATTTTGATCCCCGGCCCCTCCCACAACCACTCGGGAGCGGTCTGCTCAGGCCCAATCGCGTAACCGGAACCCACTCGCTTCACGGTCTCACGGGGATCCCACACCGCCTCGACCGTTGGTACCCGCGCGGTTAGATTGCGGGCACCGGCTCGTGCCCGGTCCGACTGCCCGGCCCGCCCGGGTCCTAGAGGAGCTCCCATGCGTGCCATCATCGCCCTGTTCATTGCGCTCTCGCCCGCTGTTGCCTCTGCGGCCGACCGCGTCTCGCTGGGCACCTCCAAGATCAGCGTGCGCCCGCCGGACGGCTGGAAGGCGAAGGCAGAGGGGGCCAAGGTCGTCTTCTCAGGGCCGGATGGGGCCTCGTTCGTTGCGCACCACGTCGCAAAGGACAAGGCGGAGGTGGAGATCGAGAAGCTCCTGAACGATCACAACCGCGACCTCGAAGAGCTGGGCACCGACGGAGAACTTCGCGAGGTGCCCGTGAAGGGGATGAAGGCGATGATTTTCTTCATGAAGGCTCAGAAGAAAGGGCAGCCAGTCGAGGCCAACAACCTAGTCGTAGAGACCGCCTCTGGAGATGGGCTCGTGTTTCTGGGGCTGGCCCCCACCGGCAAGGGGCTCGATGAAGCGACGCTCGCGCTCGCCATCAGCCTCGCCGTCGAGAAGTAGAGCCAAGAGCGGCTCAGAAGTAAGGCGGCGGCTGCCGCCTTGCGCGCCTCAGCCCTCCTCCGGCGAGGGGTCGGGGTTGCCCTCCCAGGTGAAGCCCTTGTCGCGCGACGGGTAGATGTAGCGCGGCCGGCTCTCGAGATAGGCGGCTAGTTTCCTCAGCTCGTAGTCCAGATAGGCCGGGTTTCGCAGGAGCTGGCGATCGGGGTGCTGCAATAGCTCGTCCACCGCCTCGGAGATCCCCTTGTAGACCTTCTGGTACACCGAGAACCGGTACAGCGGCCGGATTCGGTTCAGGTCCTTCGCGCCCGTGGGCAGGGGCAGCAGCTCCACGAAGTCTTTACGTCGAGCGCGCGCCTCGAGCCCGTTGAGCACCCGCTGGAGGCTGGACTCCAGCTCCTCGGGCTTCCAGTGGCAGGCGAAGTCGTCGTAGAGGAGCCGCGTGATCGCGGAGGCCTCTTCGATCGGCATGGTGGCTTGCCGCTCTCGGCCCATCCGGCGCACCAGGATCATCAGCGGGATGGGCTTGGCGCCCGTGACGCGGACGCCCGTTCGCTCGCGGAAGTCGGGCTGGAGGTACGGCACGTGCGCCGGGTTCAGCACGTCGAAGCCGCCGCGGCCGTAGAACAGGATGCGCTGCCAGGACACCGGGTCGGAGGGCCAGTAGTACTCCATCTCGGCCGCGAGCGTGATGTTCATCCCGAAGTTGCGGCCGGGCTGCTCTGGCGCCGGGAGCTTGATGCAGCCGCGGAGGTGCAGCTGCCTCAGGTAGTCGATGGCGATCTCGACCGGGGCGATGCGCAGCTCGTAAGAGAGCACCGTACCGCGCGCCCTTGGGATCATGTAGAGGTGGGCCAGGTACACCACGCACAAGTCGGCGTCGTAGCTCGGGTTGATCAGGATCGATCCGTCGCGGACTCCGAGGATGTTGCCCTCCTTGTCGCGCCCCACGATGAGGAAGAACCGGATGTACGTGCCGTTTGGTGTGGGCTCGAACGCGTCCTCTCTCAGGAAGCGCTCGATGTCGTCCCGCTGCTCGATCTCGCCGTCGGCTCCGAAGGCGTCCCAGAGCATCTTGTAGGCCGCGGGGAAGTCGGGGTCGCCGGGCTCGAGGATCTCGCGCATCTCGAACGCGCGGGTCTCGCGCTCGATCATCTCCACCACGTCCTGGTGGTAGAGGTCCTTCATGCAGAGTCGAAGGCGGCGGCTCGAGGGAAGCAAGTGGCGGTCCTTAGGCGATGTCCGCTGCGAGCTTCGAGGAGTCCGCGGCGGAACGCAAGACGGCGCGTGTTCGGTGTGTTCGGTGGACAGGCACCGGTGAGCGGGCCAAGCTCCCGACCATGCCGCGCGCCGTGTTTGCCGACGTCGACGAAAATTCTTCCGTGTGGGCGGCCACCTCGAATCCGGGCCCGCCGCTCGCGCCGCTTCGGGGTGACCTTCAGGCCGACCTGGTGGTCATCGGGGCTGGGTTTACGGGGCTCTCGACCGCGTATCACTTGTCCGAGCGGTTTCCCGAGAAGAAGGTCGTGGTGCTGGAGGCCAAGCGCGTGGGCAATGGCGCCTCGGGCCGCAACGCGGGCATGGTGCTGCACTGGATCAACGGGCCCGAGCTCGAGTCCCCCGAGCGCGCGCGGCGGCTCTACAGCCTCACCTCCGAGACGATGGACTGGATCCAGGGCCTCGCCGTCGCGCACGGGTTCCCTCTGCGTTTCCGGCGAGATGGCTGCGCGGAGGCGCTCACGGACATGCGCCGCGCCGAGGCCGCGCACAAGGAGGCAGAGACCCTGGCCTCGTTCGGCCTCCCCATCCGGTTCCTCTCCGGCGCGGCGCTGGACGCTCGCCTGCGCGCCACCGGGGTGGTCGGCGCGATCTTCGATCCCACGGCCGGCCGCATCCACGGTCTCGATCTGCTCCACGGTCTCCGCGGCGTGCTGTTGGCCCGGGGGGTGTCGGTTCTCGAGGACTCGCCTGTGATCGCGATCGAAGAGGGCGCCAGTCACCGCCTGAGTACCCCAGAGGGATCGGTCCAGGCGCCCGCCATGGTGTTGGCCACAAACGCACATACTCCGTCACTGGGCTACTTCCGCGGCGGTATCCTGCCGCTTCACTCCCACTGCGTCGCTACGGAGCCGCTGGACGCGGAGCGGTGGCGCGAGCTTGGTTGGGGCGAGCTCGCTGGGTTCAGCGATGACCTCGACCGCATTGCGTACGCGAGCATGACCGCCGAGGGGAGGCTCGTCTTCGGCGGCGGAGGTAACGCCGCCTACTCCTACTACTATGGCAGCCGAACCACTCCGGTAGGTTCAACGGAGCCCGCGCATCGCTTCGTTCGGTCCATCCTCGACAAGTACTTCCCCGGCGCCCGCGACGTTCGGCTCGATCACCAGTGGACCGGGACCCTGGGCGTCACGATGAGCCGTATGTGCAGCATGGGGGTGACCGGCGCGCACCGGAATGTGTACTACGCCGTCGGATACAGCGGCCACGGGATCACCTTGGCCAACCTCGCGGGTCGGGTGCTGTGCGACCTCTACTCCGACCATCCTGAGCCCTGGCGCGATCTTCCCTTCTACCAGGCCCCGCTGCGCGGCATCCCCCCAGAGCCGCTGCGCTGGATGGGCTATCACGCGTTTACGGCGCTCACCGGGAAGTCGCCGCGACGCTGACCGGCGAGCCTCAGGAGCCCACCGCGCTTCGCCCTACGGGCAGCTCCTGGCCGAGCGTCATCTGGAGCGCGACCACAGTGAGGAGCGAGGTGATCCCGAGCTCCACGCGGCTGTCCACGTAGGCGGGGCGAAACAGGAACATCATGCTCGCGCACAGGACCACGCAGACGACCGGCAGCAGCATCTTGATGAGGTGCGGCACGGGCGGACGCGACATGGGCACCTCGATGCGGGCGCGA
>SXOO01000248.1 GCA_005776725.1 Pseudomonadota bacterium
ACGCCGCCGCCGACGCCGACGCCGACGCCGACCCCGCCGCCGCCGCCGACCCCGCCGCCGACCCCGACGCCGACGCCGACGCGTAATCACCTTGCTCGGCCTGGGACCCGGGGGTAGTCTGCGCGCCGCTCATGGGGTCAAGCTCCGAAGTCACCGTCGCGCCCGTCATTACAGCGCCCCGTAAGGGTCGCACTGGCGCCGTTGTCATTGGGCTCTGTCTCCTGGGGTCCACCATCATCGCCGTGGTCGTTTGGGAGCGCTTCAAGCGCTCGGAGATGCTCCTCCTCGACAACCTCCAGGGCATGCGCGACACCGGGCGAGAGCTCAGCGTCCCGGGTTGCGTCGACGCCACGCTCGATTGGTGGAAGAACTGCCAGGCCATGAGCGAGCTCTGCGACCGCTCGGTTGGGCGGATCATGGAGCAGTGCCTCGACGGGCGCGACCGCACCGACTTCTGCTCGCGGGCAGACCTCTCGTCCAATGCCAACAGCGGGTTCGGCTTCGCAGACTGCGTGCAGCGGGCCCAAGGCAACCGCAAGATCAAGAAGCACTGCGGCACCGCTTATCGCGCGGTGGCCTACTACTGCGAGCAGATCAACGCCTCGATCGCGAAGGCGGGGCCATGACGCAGGCCGTGTCGCTCCGCACCGTGCTGCGTGATGTGGTCGCGCTCGGAAAGCCCAGCATCACGCTGCTGTCGGTGATCATGGGCCTCCTGGGCGTTTGGCTCGCCCACCGAAGCCCGGAGGTGCTCGGGGATGGCCTCGCGCTCCGTCACCTGCTCGGCTTCGTCGCCGGCACGGCGATGGTCGTGGCCTCGGCGAACGCGCTCAACATGGTGCTGGAGCGGGATGTCGACGCCCTCATGGCGCGCACGAAGGACCGTCCGCTGCCCACCGGCCGGCTTGGTCTCCCGGTGGCCGTGATCTTTGGCGTCGCGATGGGGCTCGGCGGCACGATCGTCTTGTACCTCGCGGCGAACCCGCTCACGGCGGGCCTGGGTTATGCCGCGCTGGTGTCTTACGTCGTGCTCTACACGCCGGCCAAGCGGCGCACCCCGCAAGCGCTACTGATCGGCGCCGTGCCGGGCGCCATGCCGCCGCTCATGGGGTGGACGGCGGTCACGGGCTCCGTCGACGCGCCGGGCCTCGTGCTCTTCCTCGTCCTCTTGCTCTGGCAGCTCCCGCACTTCCTCGCGATCGCCGTCTACCGGCAGCACGACTACGCCCGCGCCGGCTTCAAGACCGTGCCCGTCGTGCGCGGCGTCCCCGCGGCGCAGGTCCAGACCATCGCCTACGCCACGGGCCTCGTCCCGCTCAGCGTGCTCCTCACGCCGCTCGGCGCCGCCGGCTGGCTCTATGGTGTGCTGGCGTGCGCGGTCAGTGTCTGGTTCCTCGTGCACACGCTGCACGGGGTCCGCACGCAGGCCGCCCCGAAGTGGGCCCGTCGTGTCTTCCTGGCGTCGCTCGCCTACCTCCCGGCCCTGGGCGTGGCCTTGTTCCTCGATCGCGTCTTCGGCGGATGAACGCTGCCACCCTCGCGAGCGCCGACCCGGTGCTGGCGCTGCTCAACCTCTCCCACTCGTACGGCGACCGGCGCGTGCTGGATGCGTTCTCGCTCGAGCTCCGCGCCGGTGAGATCGTGGGGCTCTTGGGGCCGAACGGCTCGGGCAAGTCCACGATCATCTCGCTGCTCGCGGGGCTCATTCCGTCTCGCTCGGGCGAGTTCCGGGTCGGCGGTCGGCGCGTGGAGCAGGCGGCCAGAGAGCTCCGGGAGCGCCTTGGCGTCGTCTTCCAAGCGGCCAGCCTGGACGTTCGCTTGTCGGTTCGGGAGAACCTGCGGCTCGCGGCGGCGATGCGCGGGCTCATGGGTCGCGTCGGCGCGGACAGGGTCGAGCTTATGCTGGACGCGGTCCGCCTCGTGGACCGCGGCGACGAGGTCGTCGGCAAGCTCTCCGGCGGGATGCGGCGCCGGATCGACATCGCGCGGGCGCTGCTCCACCAGCCCGAGCTGCTGGTCCTCGATGAGCCCTCGTCGGGCCTCGACGAACGCTCGTTCCGCGACCTCTGGGCCACACTGCTCGATCTACGCGACGCCACGGGCCTGGCCATCCTCGTCGCCACCCACCGGCCGGACGAGGCCGAGCACTGCGGCCGCCTCATCGTGCTGGCGGGCGGGCGAACAGTGGCAGAGCTCACGCCCGACGCACTGCGCGCTCGCGTTGACGGCGACCTCGTCACCCTCACGGTCAGCGCGGACGCCAACGACGTCGCCCAGCGCATCGCCAGCCTCGGCGACTCCGTCCAGGTCGTGGGTGACGCCGTTCAGCTCCGCTGCCCGCCCGGCGCGGGGCCCGCGGTCATCCCGCGGATCTTTCAGGTCCTCCCCGTGGCGCCGCTCGAGGTGGCGCTTCGGCGGCCCAGCCTGGCCGACGCGTTCTACTCACTCACCGGGGAGCAGCTCGGGTGACGCCGCCCCTCGCCACGCGCTCCATGAGCGCTTCCCCTTCGCGCTCGGCGGCCAACCTCGGGCTCTTGTTCGCGATGTGGCACCGCGAGCTCCTTCGGCTCCGGCGCGAGCCCGCGCGGTGGATCGGCATCGCTGCGCAGCCCCTCCTGTTCTGGCTGATCCTCGGGAGCGGCTTCGCGCCCTCGTTTCAGCTGAGCGGGGCGCCTCAGGTCACGTACACCGGGTTCTTCTTCCCCGGCACCTTGGTCATGGTCGTGCTCTTCACGGCCATCTTCGCCACGATCACGGTCATCGAAGACCGAACCAGCGGCTTCCTCCAGGGCGTGCTCGTCGCGCCCGGCGCGCGCGGCGCGATGGTGCTGGGCAAGGTCCTCGGGATCACCACCACGGTCGCGATTCAGTCCGCGCTGTTCCTGGCGTTGCTCCCCCTGGCGGGTTTGCAGTTCGGCCAGGTTGTCTGGCTGGCGCTCGTGCCCGGCGTGGTCCTCACCAGCGTGATGTTGGCGTCGATCGGCATGCTGATGGCGTGGCGTCTGCCCACCTCCCAGAGCTACCACGCGATCATGAGCGTGGTGCTCCTGCCGATGTGGGTGGTCTCCGGTGCGCTGTTTCCCCCGGGCGGCGGCACGCTCGAGGTCATCATGATGCTGAACCCGCTGGCCCACTCCGTGAACGTGGTTCGCGGCGCCATGCTCCCCGAGCTGCGCGAGGGCCTCTGGACCGAGCTCGGGGTCCTCCTCGCGCTCGCGATGGTGGCGCTGGGCCTCGCCACCTGGGCCTGTCAACGCGCCGGAGGGCGCCCCGCGTGACACCCGGGTGGCGAAAGGCGCTCAACCCGTGGGCCATCGCGGCGGTGGTGGGCGTGCTCACGATCACGCTCAGCCGCGATCGGACACGGAGGGTCGTGGAGCCGCCGGTGAGGCTGGGCTCCGTCCCCGTGGAAGCCTTCGTGCTCGATAATGGCGAGTCGCTGCAGGCGCGCGTGGCGTTCCTCGGGTTCGTGCCGCCCAACGTCGAGGTGGGTGGCCCGGTCCTCGGCGCCCTGGGGTCGTTGGCGGCCACCTTCGCCAAGGCGGAGATGCCAGTCACCGTGGTCGCGGTGCCCGTGGCCGGTCCGCTCCCGGCGCCGGTGCCTAGCGGCGTTCGGGCGGCGCGCATCGACGCCGAGGCCACGCAGCGCTTTCAGGCGGCGCTCCGTCCCCTGATCCTCCCGCCCTTGCCCCCCGCGTCGGAGCCGTGGCGCCTCGGGATCGCGCTGGTCGACTCGTCGGGCAACAGCCGAGGTGTCTACAGGCACGACGCCGACGGCGTGGACGAGATGCTGCACCGCGCACGGCACGTGCTCGAGGAGCCCCTGTGAGCTCGGGACGCGCACGGCGGCTGGCGCTGGCGCTGGTCTGCCTCGCGGCGATCGGGTGCCGAAAGGCCCCGCCGGCACCGGACGACCTCGGCGCCCTCCCGCCCTTCGAGCTCATCGGCACCACTGGGCAACCCTTCGGCAGCCGCGCGTTGCTCGGGCGGCCCTATGTGCTCAGCACCTTCTTCACCTCGTGTCGGTCGATCTGCCCGGCGGTGATGAGCGCGGTTCGGCAGCTCAGGGCTCGCGCCCCGGACCTCCGGTGCGTCAGCGTCACCATCGATCCCGACAACGACACGCCGGCCGTCCTCGAGGCTTACGGCAAGAGCTACGGCGCCGATGGCGACGGCTGGCGCCTCCTCACAGGGGACTACCACGCCATTCGAGCGCTGCTCATCGGCGGGTTCAAGACCGCCGTGGGTGAGACCCCGTCGCGCACCGGACAGGCTGCCGACGACATCGAGCACTCCGGCAAGCTGATGCTGGTGGACGGCCGGGGACACCTCCGCGGCTGGTTCTCCTCCGACGCCGCGGGCGTGGAAGCGCTGCTCGACGCCACCGCCCGCCTCTGATCATGCCTCTTACCCTGTGGAGCCGCCTGCCTCTCGGCCTGGCGCTGTGGCTCGCCGTCGGAGCGCACCCCGGCTGCTCCGATCGCTTCACTGAGCCGCAACTACTAGGGGGTGTCTGGGTGCAGCCCGAGGTGCTCGAGGCGGGCCGAGCGGTGTACGTTCGCGAGTGCTCCGGGTGCCACGGCGAGCAAGGGGAGGGCGCCCGCGCCGCCGCCCATAACGAGCCCGCGCCACGCGACCTCCGGGAAGGGGTCTTCAAGTTCACGTCGCTCCCCGGCGGGGGCCTGCCCACGGACGACGACCTCATCGGGACCATCCGCGAGGGTCTCGACGGCACGCGGATGGTGTCGCGGCATGACCTGGATCAGAGCGCCGTGACGGCGGTGGTTCAGTTCATCAAGACCTTCTCCCCGCGGTGGCGCCGCGAGCGGCAGCTGGCGCCAGCTCCCGACGTGGCCGATCCCTGGCCGGAGGGCTCGCGCTCTGCCGCGATCGCTCGAGGCTACGAGGTCTTTCACGTGGAGGGCACCTGTTGGACATGTCATACGGCATACGCAAACATATCAACGGTACGAGAAATAGCAGCAAGATCCTCTCGAATGAGCCGGGATTCAGTCGAAAAAGCCCTTCAGGCAAAAGGGGATATCTTGATACCCACGCTAGTCGAGACCCGCTTCGGCAATGTCTTGCCACCCGACTTCCTCGATGGTAGGGTCCGCGCCGCCAAGGGCCCGAGGGGCCTGTATCGCACGATCGCCAACGGGGTGGGTGGTACCCCGATGCCGGCGTGGGCAGGTCGCCTCTCCCCCAAGGACCTCTGGGCGGTGATTCACTACGTGCAGGAGCTAGTTCGAGTCCGTGGAACCCCAAGCGCAGGGCGGTATCGCCTTGGGCTCCCGGGGACGTCAGCCGTGACGCCAATAGTGGCGCCAACGTCGGATAACCGCGGCAACCCGCACCGTATTCCCGCTCACCGTCCCTCGCCGCTCGACATCAAGGGGTACTAGACGTGGCCGTCATCTTCCCCCGCTGGACCAACCTCATCCCGCTCGGCCTCGCCGTCGCAGGGCCAGTGGTGCTCGGCACCGTGGTCTTCGCGGTGTGGTACTGGAACTCACCCAGCTTCCTCGAGGTGGGCTACTCGCCCGCCCAGCCAGTCCCGTTCAGCCACAAGCTGCACGCGGGCGACCTGGGGCTCGACTGCCGGTACTGCCACAACACGGTGGAGCGAGGCGCCGCCGCGGCGGTTCCGCCCACCGCGACGTGCATGAACTGCCACACGAAGGTGCAGACCGAGAGCCCGAAGCTCGCGAAGATCCGCGAGAGCTGGGAGACCGGTAAGGCCGTCGAGTGGGTCCGCGTGCACATGCTGCCGGACTACGCCTTCTTCAACCACAGCGTCCACGTGGCCGCGGGCATTGGCTGCTCCAGCTGCCATGGCCGCGTCGACCAGATGGCCGTCGTCTCGCAGGTCGAGCCGCTCAGCATGAGCTGGTGCCTCGACTGCCATCGCAATCCCGCGCCCCACGTTCGCCCCGCGAACGTTGCCGTCACCGACATGGCTTGGGAGGTGGGCTCTGGCACCGCCGCCAAGGCACGCGGAGATGGGCGCGACCTCGTTCCTCCCGAGCACTGTTCCGGGTGTCACCGATGAGCACACGTCACTGGCGCAGCGTCCGCGACCTCCGCGAAGGCGAGAAGGGTCGCCCAGAACAACTCCGCGAGTTCAGCGTCGACGATCCTGCGCGGCTCGACCTCGACCGACGTAGCTTCATGGGGCTCGTCGGCGCCTCCGCGGCCCTCGCGGGCACGCTGCAGGGCTGCCTGCGCAAGGACGTCGAGCACATCCTGCCGTACGCCGATCGCCCGGAGGACCTGATCCCGGGGCATCCCCGCTTCTACCGTACCGCCATGGCTATCGGCGACTCTGTGGTCGGGCTCCACGTCGCCAGCGTCGACGGCCGGCCCATCAAGGTCGAGGGCAACCCCGACCACCCGATGTCCCGAGGCGCCACCAACCGGTGGAATCAGGCCTCGGTGATCCACCTCTACGACCCCGATCGCTCGCAGAAGCCCCTGAAGAAGGGCCAAGAGGTCCCGCAGAGCGAGGCCGTGGCCTTCCTTGCTGGGCTCCTCGGCACCTACCAGGGCGGGGGCGGATTCGGCGTGCTGGTCGACGGCACGCCGTCGCCCACGCTGTGGCGGATGCTCTCGCAGCTCCAGGCTGCGCACCCCCAGGCCTCTCTCTATCAGCACGACGTCTCGTTCAACCGCGCGCAGGCCGAAGGGCTCGCCGGCGTTGGACTCGCCGGCCACGGGGTCCACTACGACCTCTCGCAGGCGGACGTGGTGCTCGTGCTCGACGCCGACGTGTTCGGCGGCGAGGGCGACACGGTCAGCCTCACCAAGGGCTTCACCCAGAAGCGCAAGGTCAGCGCCCCCGGCCAGGCGATGAACCGCCTGTTCGTGGTCGAGCCCCGCTTCACGGCCACCGGCGCCATGGCCGACAACCGGCTTCGCGTTCCGGGCAGCCATGTGGGCGAGTTCCTCCGAGGCGTCGGCGGCGCGATCATCACCGACGCAGCCCCCGCTGCCTTGCGCAAAGAGGTGGTCGATCGGCAGAAGACGGAGCCCGGCGGGCTCGCGTGGAGCGATCGCTTCGCCCAGTTCGTGGCCGAGGTCGGCAAGGATCTGAAGGCCGCTGCCGGCCGCAGCGCCGTCATCGTCGGTGAGCGCCAGCCCGCTTGGGCGCACGCGCTCGCCGCCGCGATCAACGCGGAGCTCGGCAACGTCGGAAAGACGGTCTTCTATACGGCCCTCGGCCGCCCCACCCTGGGCACGGTCGAAGCGCTGGCCGCAGATCTGGACGCCGGCAAGCTTCGCGCCCTCGTGATCCTGGGCGGCAGCCCGGTCTACGACGCGCCGGGAGACCTGGATCTGGCCGCGCGCCTCGCCAAGGTCGAGACCGTGGTCCACCTGGGCTACTACGTCGACGAGACCTCCAAGCTCGCTGCATGGCACCTGCCCCTGTCGCACTCCCTCGAGGCCTGGGGCGACCTCGTGTCCTCGGACGGCACCGTGGCGGTGCAGCAGCCGCTCATCGCGCCGCTGTGGGAGTCCGCGCAGTCGCCGCTCGAGGTGCTCGCGCGCCTCCTCGGCAATCCGAACCCCGACACGTACGCGCTGGTCAAAGAGACCAGTGGCCAAGACGACCTCGGCTGGCGTCGAGCGGTTCACGACGGCATCGCCAAGAAGGGCGAGCCCGGCGCGGCGCCCACGTTCGACTGGTCCGGCCTCCCGGCGCTCTGCGCCGCCGACAAGGGCCCCACGCGACCCACGGCTCGAGCGCTCGAGCTCGACTTCGTGCGCGACTCGGCCGTGCTCGACGGGCGCTACGCCAACACGGGTTGGCTCCAGGAGCTGCCCGATCCGATCTCGAAGCTCACGTGGGACAACGCGGCTTTCCTGTCGCCTGCCACGGCGAAGGAGCTCGGCCTCTCCGACAGCGGCACCCCGGTGTCCGCCGTGGAGGTCACCGGCGAGCTGATCGAGGTGTCGCTCAACGGCCGCACGGTCAAGATCGTGGCCTGGGTTCTCCCTGGCGTGGCCGACAACGTGGTCGTGTTGCCCTTGGGCTTCGGGCGCGATCTGGGCTTCATCTCGAAGGGCGCGGGCTTCGACGTCACGCCGATCCGGCCCGCGGCCACGCCGTGGGTCGCGTACGGCGGCGTCATCAAGCCGCTGGGCGAGCGCTATGTCGTCGCCACCACCCAGGAGTACGGCCTCATGGTCGAGCCGCTCACCGGGGTGAAGCGACCCGTGGTGCGCGAGGCCTCGAACGAGGGCTACAGCAAGGACCCGGGGCAGTTCACGCGGCTCGTCAAGGACGGCGGCCCGGAGCTCATGACCGCGGAGTCCAACGTCAGCCTGTGGGTCCCGCCCAACGCCACCGGCGGCCAGCAGTGGGGCATGACGATCGACCTCAACACGTGCACTGGGTGCAACGTGTGCACGATCGCCTGCCAATCCGAGAACAACATCCCGATCGTGGGCAAGGAGCGGGTCAGCAACGGCCGCGAGATGCACTGGATCCGGCTGGACCGCTACTTCACGGGCAGCGAGGACGAGCCGTCGGCCGTCGTACAGCCCATGGCCTGCGCCCAGTGCGAGATGGCGCCGTGCGAGAACGTTTGCCCGGTCGCGGCCACCACGCACAGCCCCGAGGGCCTCAACGACATGGCGTACAACCGCTGCATCGGCACGCGGTACTGTACGAACAACTGCCCCTTCAAGGTGCGCCGCTACAACTTCTTCAACTACAACCAGGAGCGGGAGCAGAAGGCGCCGCTCGAGGGCATGCAGCACAACCCGAACGTCACCGTTCGGTTCCGCGGTGTCGTCGAGAAGTGCACATACTGCGTGCAGCGCATCAACGAGGCGAAGATCGCCGTCAAGCGGCAGGGCCAGTCCGTCGTACCGGACGGCGCGATCGTGCCGGCCTGCGCTCAGGCATGCCCGGCGGATGCGATTCTGTTTGGCGACATCAACGACCCGAAGTCCCGCGTGTCCCTCGCCAAGACGGAGCCGCGGAACTACGAGGTCCTTCGCGAGCTCAACCTGCACGCCCGCACGAGCTACCTCGCGAAGCTCCGTAATCCCAATCCGGCACTCCAGCCGAAGGGGGCCTGATCGATGTCCTCTCACGAGCACACCGCTAGCCTGCTGGACCAGGTCGCGCGTCCGGCCACGGGGTACGATCCCGTCGGCGGTCGAGACCCGCTAGTCACCGACCGCGCAGACTTCGCGTCGATTACGAACGACGTCTGTGGCGTCATCGAGCGGAAGCCGCCCGTCGGATGGTGGGTCTTCTTCCTGATCTCTCTCGGGCTCCTCGGGCTCCTCGGCCTCTCCCTCGCCGTCCTGGTCTACGAAGGCACGGGCGTGTGGGGGATCAACAGCCCGGTCGGCTGGGGCTGGGCCATCGTCAACTTCGTCTTCTGGGTCGGCATTGGCCACGCAGGCACGCTGATCTCGGCCGTGCTCTTCCTGTTCCGCCAGAAGTGGCGCACAGGCATCAACCGGTTCGCTGAGGCCATGACGATCTTCGCGGTCGTCTGCGCGCTGCTCTTCCCCACGATCCACGTCGGCCGAATCTGGCTGCTCCACTACGTCTTCCCCATCCCCAACCAGATGGGGGCGTGGCCCAACTTCCGGTCGCCGCTGCTCTGGGACGTGTTCGCCGTCTCCATCTACGGCACCACGTCGATCCTCTTCTGGTACATCGGCCTCATCCCTGACCTGGCCACCATGCGCGACCGGGCGAAGTCGAAGATCGCGCAGCGAGTCTACGGCGCGTTCGCCCTCGGCTGGCGCGGCTCCACGCGTCACTGGCAGCACTACGAGGTGGCCTACCTGCTGCTCGCGGGCCTCGCGACGCCGCTGGTTCTCTCCGTGCACTCCATCGTCTCCTTCGACTTCGCGGTCTCCCAGCTCCCCGGCTGGCACACCACGATCTTCCCGCCCTACTTCGTCGCGGGCGCCATCTTCTCCGGCTTCGCCATGGTGATGAACCTCGTCATCCTGGCGCGCTGGGCCTTCAAGCTCGAGCACATCTTCACCATGAAGCACCTCGAGAACATGGCGCGCGTCATCCTGCTGACGGGCTCGATGGTCGGCTACGCGTACGCGATGGAGTTCTTCATCGCCTGGTACAGCGGCAACCCCAACGAGAGCTTCGCGTTCATCAACCGCGCGTTCGGCAACTACGCGTGGGCCTACTGGATCATGATGAGCTGCAACGTCATCTCGCCGCAGATCTTCTGGTTCAAGAAGGCGCGGAACAACGTCTTCATCCTGTTCGTCGTCTCCGTGTTCGTGAACATCGGGATGTGGTTCGAGCGCTTCGTGATCACGGTCACCTCGCTCAGCCGCGACTTCCTCCCGGCCTCGTGGGACTACTACTCGCCCACGATTTGGGACATCTCCACGTTCCTCGGCAGCTTCGGTCTGTTCGGCACGCTCATGTGCCTCTTCATCCGCTTCGTGCCGCAGATCGCGATCGCCGAGATCAAGACGGTCCTCCCGGCCGCCGATCCCCACGGTGATCCCGCCGCTCACAAGTCCCACGGTACTGTCGAGGGAGCGCACTGATGAGCCAGCCGTCCAAGGTCTACGGCCTCCTGGCCGAGTTCGAGACCCCCGCTGGGGTCTACCACGCGTGCGAGACGGTTCGCGACGCGGGCTACACACGGTGGGATTCGCTCACGCCGTTCCCCGTCCACGGCCTCGACAAGGCCATGGGCCTCAAGCGGTCGCCCCTCCCGTGGGTCACGCTCGTGATGGGGCTCACCGGCGCCAGCAGCGCCATGGCGCTGCAGTGGTGGGTCGGTGCCATCGAGTACAAGATGGTGATCTCCGGCAAGCCGCTGTTCGCGTGGCAGCCCTCGATCCCCATCACGTTCGAGCTTGGCGTCATCTTCGCGGTCTTCGGGACGCTCTTCGGGCTCCTGCACCTCTGCCGCCTGCCGCGCTTCCATCACCCGCTGTTCTCGTCGGCGCGCTTCGACCGAGTCACGGACGACCGTTTCTTCATCGCTATCGAGTCCGACGACCCGAAGTACGACCCCATCGCCACGCGGTCGTTGCTCGAGTCGGCCGGCGCGTCGGCCGTGGAGCTCGTGGAGGATCGCGATGAAGGCTGAGTTGCAGTCGGCGCAGGGGCGGGTGCTCACGCACGGCCTCCGTCTCGTGGCAGGCCTCACCGTGGCCTTGGGGATCGGCTGTCGGGGGCAGAAGTTCGACCAGCCGCCGATCCACCTGAACCCCAACATGGACCAGCAGTGGCGCGTGGACATGCAGGAGCCCAACCCGCACTACACGGACGAGCGGGGCATGCGCATGCCGCCCGCCGGAACCGTGGTGGCGGGCTCGCTCGAGGCCACCGACGCGGCTCACACGCATCTCCACGAGGGGCTCCTGGACGGGCGCTACACGGACACCTTGCCGGCCGGGATGACGCTCGACGCGACCTTCATGGCGCGCGGCAAGGAGCGCTTCGGGATCTACTGCACCCCGTGCCACAACGAGACCGGCCGTGGGGATGGTGTCGTGGTGCAGCGCGGCTACGCGCCGCCCCAGAGCTTCATGGAGCCCCGGCTCCGCGCGTTCCCGCTCGGGCGCATCGTCAACGTTCTGAAGCACGGCAAGGCCAACATGCCGTCGTATGCGGATCAGGTCCCGGTCCAGGACCGCTGGGCGATCGCGTCGTACGTGCGCGTGCTCCAGGTGGCGCAGTCCACGCCACAGGACCTCTTCGCCGCGGCAGGGGGCAAGTAGTCATGGGTGGTCATCATCGCCAGCTTCCCACCGCAGCAGACTTCACGCTGAAGAGCGACAGCCTGCTGCACAAACTGCCCGTGATCGGCGGCATCATCGGCCTCGCCGGAATCGGCGGCGCCGTGGCCATGGGCGGCGGCTTCCACGACAAGCAGTTCGCCTACAGCTACCTCACGGCGTTCATGTACTGGCTGAGCATCGCGCTCGGCGCCCTGTTCTTCGTGATGATCCAGTTCGCCACGCGCGCAGGGTGGTCAGTGCTGGTTCGCCGGGTGGCCGAGACGGTCGCCGCGACGCTGCCGGTGTTCGTGCTGCTGTTCATCCCCGTGATCCTCTCGATGCACACGCTCTACCACCACTGGCTCGAGCCCAACGGCGATCCGCTCATCCTCAAGAAGTCGGGGTACCTGAACGAGCCGTTCTTCCTCGGCCGTGCAGCCTTCTACCTGCTCTCGTGGTCGGCCCTCGCCTGGTACTTCCGCTCGCACTCGACGCGGCAGGACCAGACGGGCGACCTCGAGCACACCCGCCTCATGCAGGCGCGCTCCTATCCCGCGATCGCCATCTTCGCGCTCACCATCACGTTTGCAGCCATCGACTGGATGAAGTCGCTCGACCCGCACTGGTACTCGACCATGTGGGGTATCTACTACTTCGCTGGCGGCATGATCGGCTTCTTCACGTTCTTCGGCCTCGTGATCCTGGCGATGACGCGGAAGGGCGCTGACGCGTTCCACGGCGCCGTCACCACCGAGCACCGCCACGACATCGGGAAGTACACGTTCGGCTTCGTGGTCTTCTGGGCCTACATCGCCTTCAGCCAGTACTTCCTCATCTGGTACGGCTCCATCCCCGAGGAGACCATCTGGTTCCAGCACCGGCAGCATGGTGGCTGGGAGAACCTCGGCTACGCGCTGATCTTCGGGCACTTCGTGCTCCCGTTCTTCTTCCTCCTCTCGCGACACGTGAAGCGGAACCGGGTGGCCTACGCCCTTGGCGCCTTGTGGCTCCTCGGCATCCATTACGTCGACCTCTACTTCAACATCATGCCGGTCGGCTCGGCGCACTTCGCGCCCCACGCGGTTGATGCTCTGTCGATGGTAGGCGTTGGGGGGATCTTCGTGGCCACCTTCGCGGCGCTCATGACGCGCAGCGCCATCGTGCCCCTGCGCGACCCCCGTCTTCCGGAGTCCTTCCGGTTCGAGAACTTCTGAGAGGCCTCACGTGGACCATTCGCACGACCACGCCCCGGCCGGAAACCCCGGCTTCGAGCCCGACCACCAGCCCATGGCCGCGATTACGATGGCCGTGGTGGTCTTCAGCATCGCCATGATCGGCCTCGGCTTCGCGCTGGCTCAGCTCCTCGGAGTGTGGGCCCAGAAGCACGCCGCCGAGGTTCAGGGTGCCACCGTGGACGGGCGCCTCACGGCCACCCGCGCCGCGGCCCAGGCGCTCCTCGAGCGGCCAGCCGCGGTCGACGCCGAGACCAAGGAGAACTACATCCCCGTGGCCGACGCGATGCGCCTCATCCTCGCCTCGCCGGACAAGGTCGCGACCAAGGCGTTGTGGCCGGAGCTGCCGGCCCAGGACGACCCGAACGCCGTCGAGGCTGCGGCTCCGGGAGGCGCGAAGTAAGGTGATTCGCCGAGCGTCCCAGCTCGCAGCGGCGCTGAGCCTCGTGCTCCCGTCGGTCGGTCGCGCCGAGTCGCAGGTGCCCCCTCAGCTCGAGGGGATCCACAACGACGACCGCCGGGGCGCTACCGTCGAGCTGCGCACGCAGTTCAAGGACGAGGACGGGAACGACGTCGAGCTCGGGAAGTTCTTCAAAGAGGGGCGCCCGGTGCTCCTCACGCTCAACTACTTCATGTGCACCATGTTGTGCACCGAGACCTTGAACGGCCTTACCGAGGGTCTGCGCGGCCTCGAGTGGACGGCGGGTAAAGAGTTCGAGCTCGTCACCATCTCCATCGACCCGCGTGAGACGTCGGAGCTCGCCTACGAGAAGCGGAAGAGCTACCTGATGAGCCTCGGGCGACCGGAGGCCAACTGGCACTTCCTCACGGGCAAGCAGCGCGACATCGACGCCGTGGCCAAGGCCGTGGGCTTCAACTTCCGCTACGACGCCGCCACCGACCAGTTCGCGCACCCGCCGACCATCATGTTCCTGTCGCCCGACGGCCGAGTCATGCAGTACCTCTTCGGCAAGGTCTTCAAGCCGCGCGACCTCAAGTTCGCCCTCATGGACGCCTCGGAGGGCAAGGTCGGCAATACCTTCGAGCAGCTGGTCTGGAGCTGCTTCCACTTCGACGAGACGAGCGGTCGCTACACGCCGTTCGCCCTCGGGATCATGCGCATCGCAGGCGGGGCCACAGCGCTCACGCTAGGGATCGTGCTGGCCGTCCTCTGGCGCCGCGAGCGCCCCCATTCACGCGCTGGGCTCATGCCCGCGCCGCTCAGGGAGCAGGTATTGTGATGTTGCCGCGATTGTTCGCGTCCTTCTGGATGCCGGAGTCGGCCTCGACCGTCTCTGACGAAGTGGACGCAATCTACTTCTTCATCCTCTACCTCTGTGCGTTCTTCTTCGTCGGCATCGTCGCCGCCACGGTGTACTTCGCCCTGAAGTACAAGCGGCGCGGCAACGACGACAAGACGAGCCCGGTCGACCACAACTCGCGTCTCGAGTTCTGGTGGTCTGTGCTGCCGAGCATTCCGCTCGTCGTCATGTTCGTCTGGGGCTTCCAGCACTGGCTCACGATTCAAATCCCGCCCGCGAACACGCTGGACCTGCGGGTCACTGCCCGGCAGTGGAGCTGGCAGTTCGACTACCCGCGCGAGGGGATCGTCAACGATCAGCTGGTGGTCCCGGTCAACACGCCGGTCAAGCTCGTGATGACGTCCACGGACGTCCTCCACGCCTTCTTCGTACCCGAGTTCCGTGTGAAGCAGGACGTGGTTCCCGGCCGCTACAGCGTGGTTTGGTTCGAGGCCACGAAGGTGGGCACGTTCAACGTCTTCTGCGCCGAGTACTGCGGCAAGGACCACTCGCGCATGATCACCCGCGTGGTCGTGAAGTCCGCGGAGGACTACGCCGCGTGGGTCGAGAAGGGCGGCATCGAGGGCAACCCCGATCCCGTCACGCTCGGCGGGATCTTCGTCAAGCGGTATGGCTGCACCCAGTGCCACTCGGACGACGGTTCTGGCAACACAGGGCCCACGTTGAAGGGCCTCTACGGCAAGCAAGAGAAGTTCACCGACGGGACCTCCGGCGTGGTGGACGACAACTACATCGTCGAGTCGATCCTGAATCCCGGCGCCAAGGTCGTCGAAGGGTTCGCACCGCGCATGCCGTCCTTCAAAGGCAAGATCAAGGACAAGCACGTGACGGCCATCATCGAGTTCATCAAGTCGCTCAAGTAGGGAGACGGCCATGTACAGCACCTCCACCGACGCGCCGGGCCCCGGCGAGCAGGGTCACACCGAGGAGAACTATCTCTCCCGGCGCGGCCTGCTCTCTTGGATGCTCACGCTCGACCACAAGCGCATCGGGGTCATGTACCTCGTCGCCGTGCTCGCGTTCTTCATGGTGGGCGGCCTGCTGGCGCTCGCGGTGCGGACCGAGCTCTGGACGCCGGTCGGCGACCTCTTCACCGGCGACCAGTACAACAAGGTCTACACGCTGCACGGCGCCATCATGGTGTTCGTGTTCATCATCCCGTCAGTGCCGGCGGCGATGGGGAACTTCCTGCTCCCGCTGATGCTCGGCGCCAAGGACGTGGTGTTTCCACGGCTGAACCTCGCCAGCTGGTACATCTACCTCCTCGGCTCGGCGTTCCTCATCTGGTCGATCCTCGCCGGCGCCATCGATACCGGCTGGACCTTCTAC
>SXOO01000249.1 GCA_005776725.1 Pseudomonadota bacterium
AGCTGGTGGCGCGCGCGCTGCACGAGCACAGCCCGCGTCACGCAGGGCCCTTCGTGGCGGAGAACTGCGGCGCCATCCCCTCCGAGCTCTTCGAGTCGGTCTTCTTCGGCCACGCCAAGGGGGCCTTCACCGGCGCGGTTCAGGCGCAGCGAGGGCTGGTCGAGGCGGCCCGCGGCGGCACGCTCTTCCTCGACGAGGTGGGCGAGCTGCGGCTAGACCTCCAAGCGAAGCTGCTGCGCGTGCTCCAGGAGCGCCGCTTCCGGCCGGTTGGGGCCCCCCGCGAGGTCGAGGCTGACTTCCGGTTGGTCGCAGCTACCAATCGCGACCTGATGGCCGAGGTGGCCGCCGGACGGTTCCGCGAGGACCTCTACTATCGCCTCGCCGTGGTGGTGGTGCCTATCCCGCCATTGCGCGAGCGCCTCGAGGACCTCCCCGCGCTGACCGAGCGCCTCCTGGCGGCGCACGCCACGCCCGCCCGGCCGGCACCGCGCCTCTCGGACGCCGCGCTCGAGCTGCTCCTGAGACACGCGTGGCCCGGTAACGTGCGGGAGCTGGAGAACGAGCTCGTGCGTGCGGGGCTCTTGGCCCGCGACGTGATTGAGCCGCGCCACCTGTCCGAGAACCTGCGGGCCGGGAGCCGCCCCGAGCGCCGAACAGCTTCGCCTGCACCGTGGGACGGCGCCGAGAGCCTGGCGGACGCGCTCGAGCGCACCGAGCGTGCGGTGTTGGTCGCGGCGCTGGCACAGCACGGCGGCCGGAAGTCGCGCGTGGCGGCCGCGCTGGGGCTGTCACGACCGGGCCTCGACGCGAAGCTCAACCGATTAGGCTTGGAAGATCAGGCGCGTACGCGCGGGAGACGATGATGAAGCACTTGACCACAGCCTCCGAAGCTTCGAACCCAAAGTCCCGGTGGGTGACCCGGGTGCTCTACGCAGGGGTCACGGGTGTCCTCGCAGCGGGGTGCGTCGAGACGGTGCAAGGGCAAGGCACCACGGACGTCGCCACCGCGGACCTCTCGCAGGACGGGGGCGCGGAGCCCTCGGAGGACACCGAGGAGGCCGGTAGGGACGACGTTGCCAGCGACACGGACGTCTGGGTGGAGGATGGCGATTCGGTGACGCCGCCCCCGCTGGGCCCACAGACGCTCGCCGCCCCGGGGGCCTGCTGTCTCGGGCTGTCACCGTGGCGCGCGGTCTTCCGCGACGCTGAGGGCATCGCGTGGACCGATGGCGACGCCGTCCGTCGCCCATCTGAGCCGCTCGCCGATGCCTCGGAGCCCACGCTTGCCGGCGACACGATCGTCGTCGTCCGCGGGGTGACCCCGGATCGCACCCTCTGGCTCGTCGATCCCCGCACGGGTAGCGCTACCGAGTGGGCGATCGGCGCGACCGATCCCCACCACGTCACGGCGGACGGCGACCGAGTCGTGTGGGTGGAGGGCACCGGAGTGGAGGCAGACCTCTGGACGGCGCGACTGGTGCTCGACGAGAGCCCGACGCGGCTCACTGCGGACGACGCCGAGCAGGCGTGGCCGCACGTGTCGGCGCAGCGCGTGGTCTGGACTGATCTGCGAAACGACCCCGACAAGCGTATGTTGGGCACCGCAGAGGACCCCTTTGCCACCAGCAACAACAACGCCGACGTCTACGCCATGGACCTCGGCGGCGAGGTAGAGCAGCTCACCGACGATCCGGCGAAGCAAGCGCGCCCGGCGGTGAACGGTCAGCTGGTGGCGTGGCTCGACTGGCGCGGCATCTCGCCGGAGCCCAAGTTCGCGCGTTTCGCGGTCTGGGCGCGCCTGGGCTCCGGTCCGGCCGTCGAGCTGGGTGAGTCGAGCTGGGAGCGACCGGCGCTCTGGCAGCGGCCGGCTGTCTCGGCAGACGCGGTGTTCTGGGTGCGGGAGACGTCAGCTGGGGCGGCGCTCCAGCGGCAGACGCTCGACGGCGCTGTGAACCCTCTCGCGGTGGGCTCGGCGCCCTCCGAGGCTGCCGTAGCGGTGGCGTCCGGGCTGGTCGCGTGGGTTACGGGCCCCTCGATCGAGGTGCTGCCCCTCACGCCCTGAGGCTTACTCGTCGGTCTCGAACGCGACGTAGTGCACACGCTCTCCGGCCGTGCTGTCCCAGCGGAACGAGAACCCCGTGGGGGTCGTCTTGCTGGTTCGGATCCAGGTGGGGCCGTTGTTGTCCGTGTCCTGAATGGTGAGCAGCATGCCGGGAGCGCTGGAGAAGGGGGTCGGGAAGGTGAAGTTGCACGGGTCGGAGCAGGAGGTCGGGGTGAGCGTCCCCGCCACCCATCGGAATCGACCGCGGCGGTAGGTGCCGGGCTCCATCGCCACCCACTGAAGGGCGTCGCCGTTGCCGTCCGCCCACACTTGGAAGCCCGAGGTCGCGCCGGCTCCGATCATGCGGACGCGCGACATCCCGTTATCGTCGCCGCTCTCATCCGGGAGCAACAGGACCACGGGGTTCGTGGGGAAGATCGCGTTGAAGAACACCGAGCTGTTGTTGCCGATGGACGCGGTTCGCCCGGCTACCACCATCTTGCCGTCGATGACGTGGCTCCCCGGGTCGATCGTCATCCAGCTGATCGCGTCCGTCCCGGCGTTGCAGCGGAGCCCGAAGCGGTTGGGCGCAACGGACCGCAGCCGGAGCCACGTCGCGCCGTTGTTGTTGAGGCTCTCATCGTTCGTGGCCATCACCACCGGGTTCTGAGCGAACGTGGCGGGGAGCTCCTGGTAGCCGTAGTAGGTGTCGCCGTGGCTCGGAGTGCAGAGGTCCGGCGTGAAGCCGAAGAGCACGCGCGGGTTCTTCGGGTAACCCACCGAGCCCCCGTTCGCGGTGAACGAGCCGGTCACGGTGAGGTCGCCGGTGAGGGTTCCACCGATCAGGCCATCGATGGTCAGCCTGGGCTCACCCGGATCGCCCTTCGGTCCCTCGGGGCCCGCGGGACCGGCTGGACCGGCCGGTCCTACGAGCGAGATCCAGCCGCTGAGGCCGCACAGCCTGGGGGTGGCGAGCGCCGTATCGAAGTAGAGCGCACCCAACGACGCGCCAGTGCAGGGCAACGGCTCCGAACCCGCTACGGGGATAGCACGCGCCACATCCGCGAGGTAGGAGTGCAGTGCAAACGCCACGGAGCTGAGCGGTAGCGGCGCTCCGATGGGCGCCCCCTCGACCCCGACGATGAGCCAGAGCTCGTCGGCCTCGGCCACGAGCTCGCCGTCGAGCGGCGCCGAGGCTCCGAGAACAGCCCCGAACACGCCGTCCGCGTCGGCGACGACGCTGGCGACCTCAGTGTGGACGACCTGGAGACCCGCGCTGTCTACAGTGAGGGATAGCTGAAGATCGATTGGACCCGGCGTGGGGCCGCCATGAAGGCCGGTGAGCCTCCCCTGAACAGCCATGTGCGCGGGGACCGCTGCAGCGAGCAGCGGTTGAGCGAGGACCAAGAGCAGAATGGACTTCGACATGCGGTGCTCCACCTCGTTTGGTCAGTCGATCAGCTGCGGACTACAGTCCCGACCGGCTGACCCTCCACCACGCGCCGGATATTTCCCGGGGTGTTCATGTTGAATACCACGATGGGGAGGCGGTTCTCCATGCACAGAGTGATGGCCGTGGAGTCCATGACCTGGATACCGCGCTCGAGCACGTTCATGTACGTGAGCTGTTCGTAGCGCAGCGCATCGGGGAACTTCACGGGGTCCCTGTCGTAGATCCCGTCGACCTTCGTGGCCTTGAGGATCACCTGCGCGTTGATCTCGGTTGCCCGGAGCGCGGCCGTGGTGTCGGTGGTGAAATACGGGTTGCCCGTTCCACCGCCGAAGATCACGACGCGCCGCTTCTCGAGGTGGCGGATAGCACGGCGGCGGATGTAGACCTCTGCCACCTGCTCCATCTTGATCGCCGTCTGCACCCGCGTGGGCACGCCCAGGCGCTCCATGGCCTCCTGGAACGCCAGCGCGTTGAGAACGGTGGCGATCATGCCCATGTAGTCGGCCTGGGCGCGGTCCATGCCTTGGGCCGCAGCAGACATACCCCGGAAGATATTGCCCCCGCCGAGGACGATACCGAGCTCCACACCGAGCCGATGCACCTCGGCCACCTGCTGAGCGATGCTCTCGAGGGTGGGCACGTGGATACCGTAGGGCTCGGGGCCCGAGAGGGCCTCGCCAGACAACTTCAGGAGGACACGTTTGTACATGAACTGGCCACTGCCCGGGGGGAACGCGCGTGTGGTGGGCCGCACGCGCCGGAAGGGCCCGTCCCGCCCTCACGAGCGGGAGGGCGAAACGATGACGATCTAGTGGGCGCCGCCCGCCTGGGCCGCGACCTCTTCGGCGAAGTTGTCCTTGCGCTTCTCGAGGCCTTCCCCGAGCTCGAAACGCACGAACCGACGCACCGCGATCTTCTCGCCGATCTCGGCGGACGTCTTCTCTACGTAGGCGCGCACGGTCACTTCGGGGTTCTTCACGAACGGCTGATCGAGGAGCACGGACTCCTGGAGCCATTTCGCGAGCTTGCCGTCGGTGATCCGGTCGAGGATCTTCTCGGGCTTGCCCTCCTCGATGGTCTGCGCGAGGAGGATGGCGCGGCGGTCGGCCTTGACGTTCTCGGGCACTTCCTCCGCCGTGACGAACTGCGGGTTCGACGCGACGATGTGGAGGCAGATGTCCTTGACCAGATCGGTGAACTGCGGCGCCTTCGCGGCGAAGTCGGTCTCGCAGTTGATCTCGACCAGCACGCCGATCTTGCCGCCCTGGTGGACGTACGAGGCCACCTGACCTTCGGCTGCGATACGGCCTGCTTTCTTGGCGGCCTTCGCGATCTTCTTGACCTCGAGGTACTCGACGGCCTTGTCGTAGTCGCCGCCACACTCCACGAGGGCGCCCTTGCAGTCCATCATGCCAGCGCCAGTGGCCTGGCGAAGCTGCGAGACGAGGGATGCGGTGATCTCAGCCATGGGGATTGCTCCTATGAGTCCTGATCAGGCTTCGGCGGCGGGGGCTTCCTCAGCCTCCGCGCGCTTGGAACGACGAACTTGAACCACCGGGCCGTCGCCCTGCTCCATGACCGCACCGGCCGTGAGCTCTTGTGCCAGCGCCGCCGGGGTGGCGGTGCGCGTGGCGAGGACGGTGTCCGCGATGGCCGCCGTGAAGAGGCGGACCGCGCGGATGGCGTCGTCATTGCCCGGGATCGGGGAGTTGATGCGGTCGGGGTTACAGTTGGTGTCGCAGATCGCGATGATCGGAATGCCGAGGCGCGCGGCCTCCTGCACGGCGATCTCCTCGCGGGCCGGGTCCACGATGAACACCGCCGCGGGGATCTCGTTCATCTCGCGGATGCCGCCGAGGTTCTTCACGAGCTTGTCGCGCTCGCGCTCGAGGACGACGATCTCCTTCTTCGTGAGCTTCTCGACGCTGCCCTCTCCGAGCAGCTTCTCGATGTCGTTGAGGCGGTCGAGGCTCTGCTTGATCGTCTTGAAGTTCGTGAGCATGCCACCCAGCCACCGGTTGGTGATGTAGGGCATGCGGCAACGCGTGGCCTCCTCGATGATGACCTCTTGCGCCTGGCGCTTGGTCCCGATGAAGAGGATCTGGCCGCCGTCGGCGACGATGCGCGACGCGAAGTGCACCGCGTCCCGGAACAACCGGATCGTCTTGCCGAGGTTGATGATGTGTACGCCGTCGCGAACGCCGTAGATGTACTTGGCCATCTTGGGGTTCCAGCGAGCGCGCTGGTGACCGAAGTGAACGCCCGCCTCGAGCAGGTCGCGCATGGTGACTTCTGACATGGACTCTTCTCCGTTGAACCGCCACCTCCCCGGACACCCCGACCTTCGGGGCACGGATCCGTTCTTGGGAAGTGTGTGAGATCACGCACGAAGCGTGGCCCCCGAACCGGCATCGACGCACGTCGGAGGCGGCGGGGCTTATAGCAGAGGCCCCCGCCCAAGCAAACGCTAATCATGCCTGGGGGACGACCCCGCTGCCGCTGACCTCACCGGGCAGCGTGTTTCGGGGCATGGTGGCCACCCCGGTGAGCACGTCCATGGTCTTCTTCATTCGCAGCCACACCGACTCCTGCACGTACGGGATCCCGTGCTCGCGGCACAGCGACTGGAGGCGCGGCTGGATCCAGCGGTACTGGAGAAGCGTGAGGTCGGGCCAGACGTGGTGCTCGATCTGGTAGCCCAGCCAGCCGTGCCACACGTCCACCGAGTCGCGGCCGCAGCCGTAGTTGGTGGAGCCCACGATCTGGCGGTACAGCCGCTCTGCCCGCGTCGTGGCAGGCCCGTCGAAGCGCAGGAGATCGTCGCCGGCGTGGTTCGGGACGATGACCCAGAAGGCGTGCGCGTTGGTGAGCAGCTCGGCCAGCAGGAGGTTGATCAGCGCGGCGCCGTAGAGGTCTGCCGACACGAGTAGAAAGGGCAAAGGCAGCACGCCGAAACGCCACAGGGGATAAGGGATCCAGCAGCGGCGAACCACCTCGCGGAGCCGTCCGCGCCCCTCGGGCGCGACGAACAGCTGCGTGAGCGTCAGGGCGGCGGCGTCGTGTCGTGACCTGTGGTTCTCGAGCGCGTTCCAGGTATTGGGCGCGTAGTACACGGGCTTCCAGAGCACCGAGAGCAGCAGGACGATGGCGCGGCGGACAACGAGCGGCAGCCGCGAGCGCCGGAGCCACTCGAGGTTCTCCTCGGGCTGATCGGGATCGGCAAGCTCGCCGAGGCGGTAGTGATGCGCCACGTTGTGCTCCTGCCGCCAGGCCTCCGGAGCCATCCAGTCAAGCCAATCGATGAAGCGCCGACCGCTCCGCCCGAAGACCTTGCTGCGATAGCGCGGGGGCGTGTTGGGGACCTTGTCGTAGCCGCCGTGGGTCACGTGGTGGGCGACGATGGCCCACCGCACGAAGGTCCCGAGCGAGAGGAGCACCACGGCGAAGACGTTCACTCCGAACCAGCATGCGGCGAGGCCCAGCACGGCACACGCGCGGCCCAGCGCCTCGATCCGGGCGAGGTGCGCGGTGTCGGCGGGCCCGAGGCGGGCATCGACCTCTGCGCGGAGAGCGTCGAGGGCGCGCTCGAAGGCGTCCAGATCCGGGGTGGGTGCAGGCCTCATCTTTGGCGAGCCTTCAGTCCTGGTGCGTGTCGGCAGCCGCCAGCTGCGCGTCGACTGCGGCGGTTCGTTTGGCCCACCACTCGTCCCTCAGGGACTCGAGCCGCTGCCGGGCGTGCTCATGCTCGGGGTTGGCGGTGAGCGCGTGTCGGTAATAGCGGTACGCCTCGTCGAGGTTGTCCGTCAGGCGGTAGACCTCGGCGATATTGGCCAGGGTGATGTGGTGCCACGACTTGCGCAGCGAGTGGAAGAGCTGCTCGAGGGCCGCGTCGTGCTCGCCCAGTGAGGCGTACACGCGCCCGAGCAGGAAGTCGCAGTCGAGCGTCTCATCGGGGTCCAGGGCCATGGCCCGCAGCAGCAGGTCTCTGGCTGGCACCATGAGGCCGCAGAGCACGCAGGTCTCGGCGTACTGATAGATGAGGCGGGGGTTCTTCGGATCCAGAGCCACGGCCTTCTCGAAGAACCGAACCGCGCGGTGGTAGGCCTCGCGCTTCACCGCGTCGAGGGCGGCGTCCGTGAGGTCGAGGAGCTCGTGCCCCTCGTGGTGGTCGACCACGTGCAGCTGGAACGCGGCGGCCAGGGCGTCCGACACCGGCTCCCCCACCGTGAGCAAGGCCTGATGGACTGAAGGCAGGTGCCCGAAGGTGCGTACCACGCCCCAGCCGAAAGCAGTCCCGACCGCGTCGAACAGCCCGAAGTTGACCACGTGGTTCAGCGTGTTGCCGTAGTGCTGGGGATCGGGCAGCGCGGCGGTTCCGAGCTCGGGCGCGTCGCCGCGCCCGAGGTCCGTGAGCAGGAGGAGGCCCCCAGGCCCCATCCGCTCGCCGACGTGGCGCATGCAGTCGACGAAGTAGACCGGGTAGGCCACCGTCCCCACAGGGTAAGGCGACAGCAGCGCCTCCAGGACCGAGGCGTGGTGCGTCCCCAGTGACTCGCCGGGGTCGAACTCCTCGAGCGTGACCACGGCCTCGAGCTCGGCGATGGCGTCGGGCCGGGCCGGGTCCGCGAGGTACGACGCGCGGATCTCCTCGGGCGACGGCGGCGCCTCGTCGGGCATCTGGTTCTTCACCCAGAGCTCACCGTACGCGTCGGACCACCCGGCGGGCCCGCGCTGCACGATGCGCATCGGAGTGGTGCAGACGAGGTAGTTGGCGATGACCGCGTGCAGCGGCGCGTCGAGTTGCTCTTCGGCCAGCGTGGTGAGCGTCCCCGGGGTCCGCACGTCGAAGACGGTGGGGAGCACTCTCCCAGACGCGACGTGGGGGGCGAGATCGGGCGCCTCGGCGGCCTCCCCGACAGACACCGGCGACACGTCGGAGAAGAGATAGACGAGGCGCGCAGCGAGGCGGCCGGCGGCAGGGTCGGACTCGGCGAGATCGTCGAGCGCCCGGATGACGTTTCCTGCGAACCGACCGAGCCCGCCACCGATCTCGAGCACGACGTAGGGCGCCTCGCCGAGGGATGCCTCGACGCCCGTGAAGTGGACGACGAGGAGCCGGGCGTGGAGCCGCGCGCTGCCGATGTTGGTGGTGATCTCGTGCGGGATCTCGTGCTCGGTCCAGGCGGCGATGCCGCGGCTCTGGAAGTACGCGTCGTGCAGCGCGTAGCGGAACGTCTGGTCGTAGCGGATACGCGGCTCGATGAGGATGCGGTCGGTGCTCACGGCGAGTGCTTCTAACCCCGAATTCACCGGAGCGCGAGAGCGCGGAGATGAACCGGACCGGGGAGCTCTGCTGCCACGGCCCCAGCATGAATCAAACCGAGCGCGAGCGCTGCCGGGGGCCGAGTGGCGGCGGCCGCGGCGCGCGCACATGAGGCGTGGCTCCAGCGCCGACCGTACCTCCGCGGAGGGGGCGCGTGGCGAACCGGCAACTTTCTTGGAAAGACGAGGGCTCGGCCCATACTCTCCACAACTGGACTCCGGCCGTATCCAGGCCCCGAGACCGGAGGCGCGGCCTTCGGATGCGGACTGCCACTGAGGATACGGCCGGGGTTCCGATGGAGGTGCCATGCTGCGCGCCGTCGTCCTCGCCCTTGCGCTGGTCTGTGCCCTACCGGCCGTCTCTCTCGAGCCGAAGGCCATCGCTGCCACTCCAAAGCGCAAGAAGCCGTTCATGTTCATCATGGGCGACTCGAACATCTGGGGTCATCTCGGCCGGCAGATGCAGCCCAGCTTCGAGCGGATGGGGTGGCGGGTGTACCGCCGTGGCAAGCCCTACAGCGGCCTCGCGCGACCCGACTTCTTCGACTGGATCGACAAGACGCCGTTCCTGATCCGCTCGCTCCAGCCGGAGCTGGTGCTGATCATGCTCGGCGGCAACGACGCCCAGGTGATCTCGCCACGGAAGGGCCAGACCTTCACCCCGATCGCTTGGGAGGACGAAGACGCCTGGACCGCCGAGTACGAGCGGCGCGTGGAGCACCTGGTGACGAACCTGGCGAGCGGTGGGGCCACCGTGTACTTCATGTCGCCCACGAACCGGAAGCCGATCTATGCGCGCCAGGCGATGCACCGGATCATCGCGGCTCAGCGCCGCGCGGTGGAGCGCTCGGGCAGAGCCCGCTACGTGGACCTGTACGCGCTGACGTCGCACCCAAGCGGGGAATACATCGCGACCGAAGTAGTGAACGGGCACGAGGTGCCGGCGCGGTACAACGACGGTATCCACCTCACGCCCCCAGGCGCGGCAGCGCTGCGCGACCGGCTGCTGCCACAGGTGCTCGCCTGCCGCCCGCTGCCGATCGAGCCGCCCTTCGAGGGCATGTCCGGAGAGATGATGGAGCTGCTCGCTCCGTATTGAGAGCGGCTACCGGAGAGCGGAGCCCCGCTCAGTCGAAGTGGACGTCGAGGCTGATGCCTATCTGGTCGAAGCTGCTCTTGAAGGTGCCGGCGTTGGCGGCGATGTAGGAGGCCCCGTCGGGGCAGCCCTCGGGGCAGTTGGCGAGCGGCCGCTGCTGGCCACCTTGCCCAAAGACCTCGTCCACCGTGACGTCCGGTTGGAAGATGTGCATATAAGCGAGGTTGAGGTCCACGCGGGTGAAGCGGAACGTCAGGCCGGCGCCGACGCCCACGCGCTGAAACGACGCGAAGTCGACGTACGCGTAGTCGTCGGGCGAAGCAGCGCTCTCCCAGAACGCCCCTGCCGACAGGGCAAAGCGGTCCTGGAGGAAGTTCACCGACCCGCCAAGCCGCACTGAGAGGGTGTCCTTCCACTCCTTCTTCACCTTGAGTGGCGGGACCTTCTCGCGAGGGACCAGCTTCGTGCCGGCAGAGTCGATGACCTCGACCTCGGCGTTCAGCTCGACGTCGTACGCCTCGAGCAGCGACCAGGCCTCGTAGACCACGTCCAGCTCGATATCGAAGCGCTCGCGCTCGCCCTCCATGTGACGGTAACGAAAGCCCGCGTGCATCGTGGGCGGCATGACGGCCGAGATCGACGCCGTGTTGCCGAACTGGCGCAGCTGCCCGCCGCCCTCGGTGAAGAAGGTCCCGATGGGCTGGAGCTCGAGCTCACCCTCCATGTCGACGAACACGGGCACCACGCGCCCCGACAACGCCACCTCGAGCTCCGGGATGATGCGCCACCACCCGCCGATGATCGCGGTGGCCTGCCCAGCGTCGGAGAGGTCGAACTTGGCGAGGACGTCGAACGGCGACGAGTAGGGGCGCATCTCGGAGTTCTTCTTCGCGCCGTCGATTACGAGTTGGAACTTCGACGACGGCGTGTGGGCCCACTGGAGCGTGGCGCCCACGCCGAAGTGGTCCCGCTCGCCCCAAGAGAACCCGACGCTGTAGTAGACCATCGCCAGATCGAGCGCGGTGAGCTGGTAACGCGCCGCGGAGTCCTCGGGATACGAGGCGCTGCCGGCGGCGTTGGGCCCGTAGACAGCGAGCCAGAAGTTGAAGTCGTCGAGGCCGAAGTCCGACGATATGCCGAGGAAGACACCCAGCGGAAAGATGGGCTCCTGATTGACGGACTTGGGGGGCAGCGGCTCGTCGGCCCCCGCGAGCCGGCTGGGCGCCCGCTCAAAGGTGAGGGGGGCGTTGACCAGGTTGTACGAGAGGTAGAGGTGGGTCCCTGACAGCTGGATCATCGCGCCAGGATTCAGCGCGATGGCGCTGAGGTCCCCGGGCAAGACCGAGTTGGCGCCGCCGCGCGCCAGCGAGCGCGCCCCGTGCTCCGGGAGCTCGAAGCCACCGGCGTGGGCCACACCGGCGGCGAAGACTGTGAGGAGCAGGGCGCGACTGTGCATGCAGGACTCCGTGAGGTTTTGGCGCGCATCCTGGCCCGCGTCACGCGGACACCGAGAGGGGCTGGCGCTGCTCGAGGGCGTCATTCGGTGGGACAAGCGGCGGGGGATACGGACATCGCCGACGCGCGGAACGTGGCCCCGAGGCACGCGGCGCTCGCTCCGTCGGCGTCCTTGCACTCATAGGCGAGGTCCGAGCCGCCGTTGAGGCCCACCAGGATGTTCTTGAGCGAGGTGAAGCTGCCGGAGCAACCCGCGCACGTGCCGCCGCTGCCCTCATAGGCAGGGTCGGGCGAGTCGCAGTCGTCACTGGCGGTGACGCAAGTGCACAGGTCCCCGAGGATGCTCTGTGTAATGGAGCCCTCCAGCTGGCCATCGAGGTAGTCGCCGTCTGAGCTATCGCAGACCGCGGTGTGCACGGCCACGAGCGCCACCTTCGAGACCGGGATGACGTGCGGGCCATCGCCCCCAGCCGCGCAGTTCTTCGGCTGCGTCGGCGTGCCCGAGTAGACCTTGAGGCCCACGTCCACCGCGGGGCCATACGTGCAGGTGCTGGCTGTGAGCTGCGTCTGGAACTCGCTGGACTCTACGAAGCAGACCGTGTCGGCCTCGGGCGTGGCGCCTGGGATCCGCGCCCCGGAATACGCCGTGAGCTTCATCACGCCGCCGTCCACGCCATCGAGGCGGAACAGGATGTTGAGCTCTTTGCCGGCCATGTCGGCAGACCACAGTGTGTTCAGCGCGTCCACCACCGTGGTGGAGGCGGTGTCGAGCGAGGTGACCTTAAGCTGAGTGAAGCGATACCACGTGCCCGCCGCCGGTGTGCAGCCGCACGGCGGCGCGGCCGGAACGTCAGCTTCGTCGCCCACATCCCCGACAGGGATGAGGCTCACCTCGCCAAGCGCGGACTCCTTCGGGAACTTGTTCTCGATGCGCTCGGGGTCTGAAAAGCACCCCGCGACGCAGGTCAACCCGTAGAACCAGAAAGTACGCGCCATCTCCACCTCCGGGGCCGCAGCTTGCGGGAAGGCCGAGCGGTGTGTCAACGCGAGTCGCGGGGACCGCGGGGACCAGCGGGGACCCCCGATGGCGGTGCCCGAGCGCCCACGTGGCGCCCGGCGCGGCAGTCGACGTTCAGTGCTCTTCGGTGACGATCTTCAGGAGCTTGGTCTGGAAGCGGCGCTTGGTCTTGTCGCCCACGTGCCGCCACTCCATGCGGATATAGTTGCCGCCCTGACCCGCGTTGCAGGTGAAGTACCCCTTCTCATCCGGAGTGCCGCACGACACCTCCATCCGCAGCGGGTCGATCGTCGGCAGGAGGTCGAGGCCCTCTCCCTTCGCGAGCGAAGCGACGGTGTACTTACGAGTCTTGGTGTGTACCTCTCCGTCCTCGGAGACGCTGGCCCGCCACATGAATGCCTTGAAGGCCAACGCCCCGAGGGCCTTCCCGTCCTTCGCGCGCCGCGCGCGGTCGTAGTGGAGCACCCAGTCGACACCGGTGCGGTCGCAAGGAAAGTCGTTCCGCAGCGCACAACAATCGGAGGCGTACTCGCCCGACGTAGTCAGCGCGCTGCCACCGTCGGCGTCTTCGTATCCTTCGACCGTGATCTTGTGCTCGCGGTACCGGCACCCCCCTGCTGAGCCGGCCTGCTCGGCGAGGAGGACCTTGACGTCGGATTGCTCGCCGCCACTCTCGGTCTTGGTGGTGAGCACGTCCACGTCGATCACCTTGACCCTCCCCACCAACGAGTGCTTCTCAGCATAGGTGGTGACGGTGGCCCGCTGCGCCTCGGGGACCTTATCCAAGGCCTCGACCGGGGGCGCGACGAACGCGGAAGCTGCAGCGGTAAACGTGGCGAGGAACAGCGACATGAGGGGGCCTTTCTGGTCGGTTGAGGGCGCGGAGTAAAGCGCGCAGCGACCAGGAAGTCATCCCGTCAAACAGCAGAACACACGGTCTCGAGGATGAGACGGCAGACCGTGTAGGGGTCGCAGTTCGCGTTGGGACGGCGATCCTCGAGGTAGCCCTTCTTGTCCTTCGCGACGTGCCACGGGATCCGGATGGACGCGCCGCGATCAGACACGCCGTACTTGAACATGGCGTAGGAGCAGGTCTCGTGATGACCCGTGAGCCTCTCCTCGATCCCATGCCCGTATCCCGCGATGTGCTGCGCTGCGCGGGCGCCCAGCGCCTCGCACGCGCTGATGATCGCCGCGTAGTCCTCGCGCATGGCGCGGGTCGAGAAGTTGGTGTGGCAGCCGGCGCCGTTCCAGTCGCCCTTCACGGGCTTCGCGGCGAGCGACACGCTCACGCCGTGCGCCTCGGCGATCCGATGGAGGAGCCAGCGCGCCACAGTGAGCTGATCGGCCATGGCGACGGGCCCGATGGCACCGATCTGGAACTCCCACTGGCCGGGCATGACCTCCGCGTTGATCCCGGCGAACGCGAGGCCCGCACGGAGGCAGGCATCCATGTGCTGCTCGACGAGCTCGCGACCGAACGCGAGGCCGCTCCCCACACTGCAGTAGTAGGGCCCCTGCGGCGCGGGGAAGCCAGCCTCGGGCCAGCCGAGCGGACGCCCGTCTTGGAAGAACGTGTATTCCTGCTCCATGCCGAACCAGGCGTCGTGCTTGACGTACAGCTCTGCCGCGCGGGTGAGGGCGGCGCGCGTATTGGTGGGATGGGGGCTCATGTCCTTGGCCAGGAGCACCTCGCAGACCACGAGCCTGTCGTCCGCGCCTCGTGTGGGGTCAGGGCAGACGAACGCGGGGCGAAGGACGCAGTCTGACTTGTCGCCCGGCGCCTGATTCGTAGACGAGCCGTCGAAGCCCCAGATCGGGGGGGCATGCCCGGACTCTACGACCCGCGTCTTCGAACGCAGCTGCGCCGTGGGGGTGGTGCCGTCGAGCCAGATGTACTCTGCCTTGTACGCCATGGGGGCCATCGCTCCGAAGCTTGCCCGGTGAGACCGGGGTGAGGTGCGCCCGGGTCCCATGGCGAGAGACGAGAGCCAGGGTCCGGGCGCGTCACAGCTCGATAGCAAGAGGTCTGCCAGGGTCCACAGTGGCTCAGTCGCTCGATCAGTCCTGGCGACTTCATACGCCTGGGTAGCTTCATGTGCCGGTTACAACATTCCCGTAGGGATTTGCGCCTCGCCCCCTCGCCGCGCGCGATTTGCACGGATGGCGGCGAAGCGTAGGATCAGCGGGTTATGGTTCGTTCGGACGAGTCGGCCCTGGAGCTGGCGGCGCTCTTCTGCCTCGTACACCGCGGGACCCCCGGTGACGTGGGCTATTACGTCGAGGCCGTTCGCGGATGCAGTCAAGTGCTGGAGCTCGGCTGCGGCGCCGGGCGTGTCCTCGCACCCATCGCGGAGTCCGGGACGCCGATCGTGGGCCTCGAACGAAACGCCGCGATGGTTGCGGCTGGCCGGACCCGGTGGTTGGCGAACCTGCCGCCGCACGCTCGGGTGCTGTTAGGCGACATGCGGAGCTTCGATCTGCGGGAGCGCTTCGACGCCGTGCTGATCCCGTACAACGCCTTGTTCGCGCTGGACACCGACGACGATATTCGAAACACCCTCGAGGCGGCGCGGCAGCACCTCGTGGACGGCGGCTCACTACACCTCGACTGCTACGCGCTGGAGGACCCTCCGGCCGGCGGACGGCTCAGCGAGCAGGGCTTCGTTCGCGTGGGCACCTACATCGACCAGGGCCGCCGAATCGAGGTGCAGGAGTGCGAGGGCACGGAGGAGCCCGGGCGGCGCTTCGCCATGAGATACCGCTACCGCGTGCACGAGCTGGATGGGTCGACCCGCGTGGTGGAGGACGCGGTGCGCCACCACTACGTGCCACCTGCCCTGCTCCTGGAGCTCGTCGAGGACGCCGGCTTCCGCGTGGAGCACGTGTTCGGCGGATTCGACGAGAGCGAGGTAGACGAAGACAGCGTCATTCGAGTGATCGCGGCCCGGGCGTCGAAGCCACGCTCGCGGGCCCGAGCCCGCATCGCCACCGCGGTCTGAGCCGAGCTGCGGCCCTTAGGGCACGCAGCTGAGCGTGGACGCGTCGCAGACGTAGCCTGGCGCGCAGTCGTTGTGGTTCCGGCAGGTGCCCGCCTGACAGATACGACCGTCGCAGTACTCTGAGTTGAGGCAGTCGCGGTAGTCGTTGCAGTACGGCACGTTGGCGCAGATCCCTTGGGCGCAGTAGGTGCCGGGTGCGCACTGGACGTCCTGGGAGCACGACGCGTTGAAGTAGCAGTAGCCGTTGCCCGCGCAGTAGTGGTTGGTGGGGCAATCCACGTCCTTGCCGCAGGTGCCGACCAACTCGCAGATCCCCGAGCGCCCGCAGCTGTACCCCGGGGAGCACTGGCTGTGGATCTCGCAGCCCGTGAGCGCGTAGCACGCGCCGTCCGCCCCACAGACGTATCCCGCGCCGCAGTCGATGTTCGAGAAGCATTGCCGATTGAGGACGCAGATCCCGTCGAGGGTGCAGACGCTCCCGCTGGGACACTCGGACGTGTACCGGCAGGCGCTGGTGAGCACGCAGCTCCCGTCGAGCTCGCAGTAGTAGCCGTTCAGGCAATCGAGGTCCGACTGGCAGCCGTCGTAGAAGCGGCAGACGTTCCGGTTGCCGCAGTACTTGTCGACCGGGCAATCGGAGTCGAAGTAGCAGCTCTGAATGACCGCCAACGGCCGCTCGGTGAAGAGGCAGCCGGAGGTGGCGAGGGCGAGACCCAACACCGACGCGGTGACCAAGCGGGAGGCGGAGAAGCGGGCGGTATTCAGCTGCATGGACGGCATGATCTTTCCCTCGTTCGCGTGAGTCAACTGGCTTGCCGTCGCCGCGGCGCTTCTGAAGGACGGCTCCCCCGGCGCGCAGTCCTTCAGAAGGGCCGCTTCGGTGCCGTGGCACAGGGCACTCGAGCCACGATACCCCGAGCCGGCGCCCGGCGTGCATGAGACGCAGGGTCGACGCCGAGGCTTCACTTTTACGACGCGGGACCCTTCATGGCAGTTCGCCACGAAGTCGGGCTGTCGTTTCACCGTCAGCTTGTTACAACAGGGTCATGCGCTCCGGGCTACCGATTCGTGTCTTGTGCCTCGCGCTCCTCGCGAGCTGCGGCGCCAACACCCCCCCCAGATTCCACCTCGCCACGCACCTCGAGTCCACCGCCGCGCACGGCCCCTTCGAGGTCTGGGCTGACGTGAGCGACGACGCGGGCGTCGCCCGGGTCGAGCTGCTGTTTCGCACACGGCCGCCCGGCGGGTCCTGGTCGGAATTCGAGGGGGTGCGAATGGAGGCGCTGGGCGAACGCGTCTTTCGCGCCTCGCTGCCAGCCGTCACCAGTGACTCCACCGCGGTGGAGTACGAGCTCGCCGCCATTGATCACGACGAGGCCGTGACCCGCTACCCCAGCGAGGAGCTGGTGTCCTTCGTCGCTGGGGCCGTGCCGTGAGTTCCCCTGCCACCATGACCACGCTCACGCCACGCCCAAGGCGCCGCCTGGCGATCGCCGCCATCGGCAGCGCCGCTGTAGGGCTCGTGGCGGGCGCCACCCTCTCCACGCTCGTCTTTACCGCGCGCACGGCCGGCGACCTCGCCCCGCCGTCTTGGGTGGTGCACCAGTTGGACGCCGCCGCGGCCCGCGGGGACTGGGAGACCGCCTTGCGCCCCGTCGACTTCGACGCTCGCGGGGCGGCGCTGGTGCCCGATCTATGGGAGGCCGCCGGCGTGGAAGACCGAAGGGACCTGGTGGAGCTCCTGAAGCCGATCTTCCAAGCGACCTGGGAGAAGGCCCACAAGAGCCCGGCGCTCGAGGGCGGGGGCCACCTCGAGAGCACGCTCATCGCAGGCGGGCGCGTGAGCGTGGAGCGCGTGGGCGCCGACGCAGAGGGCGAGGCCGCGCTGCGCTACACCCTGGAGCCCCGCGGGCCGGACTGGCGCGTCATCGACCGCCGCACGCGCACGGACACGGTGGTGCACGACGCTGACCTCGTGATCCGCTCCATTCGCGGCCGAATCGCGGGCACTCTGGGGCACGAACCCAACCTCCGAGAGTTCGTGGCCAACGCGCCCAGCTGGCTCGGACAAGTGCGTTCGGTGAAGTTCCGCGTCGGCGAGCTCCCGAAGTGAGACAGGTGTTGGTGGTGTCGAAGCCGCTCGACCCACCCTGGACGGACGGCTCGAAGAACCTCGCCCGCGACCTGGTCCAGAACGCGCGGCGCACGCGATTCCAAGTCTTCGGCGCGCTGGGGCACGCCAACGTGGCTGCATCGGTCCCCATGGGTGGGGGCGCCTACGCCCCGCGGGTGCTGGACAACGCGCGCGTCCTTCTGCACCTCCTCCGCCCCGGCTTGCCGCGCCTACACCACTTCTTCTTCGCCCCCAACCCCCGGACGCACGCGGTCGCCAGCGCGCTGTACGCGGTGCGCAGAAACTTCCGGGTGGTGCATAGCGTCGTCAGCGCTCCGTCCGGCTCTCCACGATACTTCGCGGACGCACACGTCGCGGTGAGTCGTTGGACCGCGGAGCGCCTGCAGAGAGCGGGCGCGAGGGACGTTCGGGTGATCCCGCCGGGGCTCCCTGACCACACGCCACTCGCCACGGGCGACCGCGCGGGACTCGGCCTGTCTACCGGGGCGCGGCTCGTGCTCTTCGCAGGAGATCTCACGGAGGGGGGAGGCGCCGAGGCCGTGGCCAACGCCGTGCTTCGAACTCCGGACAGCGTGTTGGTGCTGGCGTGCCGTCCCAAGGGGGCCGGCTTCGCGGCACGTGAGGCCAGGCTCATGGCACGGCTCGGGTCCCGAGCGGTGTCGTTGGGCACCGTCGGCGACATGCCGCGCCTGCTCGCCAGCGTGGACGTGGTCGCGTTGCCGGCTACGGACCTGCACGGGAAGGTCGACCTGCCGTTGGTGCTCCTGGAGGCGATGCAGCAGGGGCGCCCGGTGGTGGTGGCTGGGGGGGGCCCTCTCGAGGAGCTCGCGGGCGACGGTGTCGCGGTGGTGGAGCCCACTCCGGACGCGCTCGCAGCGGCCTTGGTGGCCCCACCTCGCGGCGACGGGCGCGCCCGCGTGGCCCGGGACTACTCGGCCGTCGCGATGGCCGACGCTTACGAGCGGCTCTACGACGAGCTGGGCTGAGCTGCACCCCACGCGTCCTGTGGGGCCCAACGCCCTCGCGAGCGGTGGTGCTTCCGCGACCGGCCTGGGCTAGACGAGGGAGTCGACGACGAAGCGAATGTCGGGGATTCGCTTCATGTCGATGGCCTCACCGAGCCGTCGCCGAATGAACGCGGTGGAGCGCTCGAGCGATGCCTCGACCTCGCGCTTGGTCGACTTGGAGCGCACCGCCACGTGGACACGGACGTTCCGGTAGTCCACCGAGAGCTCTACGGCGGACACGGTTACCTCTGCCAGCCGCGGGTCCTGGACCTCGTGCAAGAAGATCCCGCGGAGCTCCTCACCGAACACGTCGGTGAGGCGCTGGTGACGATAACCGATGGCCCCTTCTTCTCGTCTCATCGGCCTACTCCTCTCCCCCACCGCCATGGGCTCGCGCCGCGCGTGGGTCGCTCGACACAGCGGACTCGAGCGCTTGTTGAACCTCTTCCATCGGAGTGCCCCGACAGCACAACGAGACGCAGCCCCCGCGCAGCTGCCGGCCGATCTCGGCGTGTTGCGCCTGGTGGGCTGCCAGCGCAGAGCCCGGGGTGGCCAGCAGGCTGTCGCACGCAGCCCCGCACGCCCCACCTGCCGCCTTGCAGCATCGGCGAGTGTCGCACGTCGCCCCCCCAGCGCAGTCGGCGGCGCTGATACAGAATTCGCCCGGAGCGCCGAGGCTCGGCGTTACGGGGACCTCCGGGCGGGCACAAGCCATCGCCAAGATCGCAGGGAGAACGAGTCGGTGTAACACGGGGCTCCAGGGGGTGGGGCGCGCCGCTCCGGGGGCCTGAGGGGCCCGATGCGCGATCCGGGAGCCCCGGCTTGCGAGTCGGGCGCTCGCAGGCGATCCTATCATAATGGAGCGTCGGCCCCAAACGCGGGCGAGAGGAGCACACCATGACCGAGGACTGGAAGGCCCGCCTGATCGACAGCCTGCGGGGAGAGGCACCAGGAGACGGGGGCGCCGCCGCACGCGAGCAAGCGCTGGAGCTCACGTTCTCCCGGCTGGTGGACGCCGTGGGCGCAGCCATCGGGGTCATCGCCGAAGGTGCCGGGGTCGCCGCCGGGATCCAAGGATCAAAGCGCGATGGCCGGGTTCGCTGGACGCACCGCGGCCGCCATCTGGCGGTTCGCCTGGATCGGGCCGTGGGCCGTTGCGTCCTGGCGATCGACACCGGGCGTGAATGGAGCCAATCCGAGGTGCTGCCGGCCCCGACGCTCGGTGCCGCGCAGGAGGGCCCCAGCCTCGTCGACGGTGACGGCGCTCCCGTGCTGCTCGACGAGCTCACTGAGCGCTTCGTCACCCGGCTCTTCGCGCCCTGAGCGGTAGCGCGACTCACGGTAGTCCACCACCTTGACGGCCGGCCTGACGACAGCCATCGTCCCGGCGCCCTGGGAGACATTCACGCCCCCGCTCCGGACCGCCGGGGGCAGACCGTCGGCCCGGCGTGCAAACTCGGAAAGCGAGCCCGAATGTCCCGCATAGCCGCCCTCCTCCTCCTCGCCTTCTCCACGAACGCCTCGGCGCTCGAGCTCACTGAGCGCCTCATCCGCCTCGATCGCGAGCTCACTATCCCGCACGCCGCCAAAGTCGCCGAGGAGCTCTTCAAGCTCGATGCCGCCGGACGCGAGCCCATCGTGCTGGTGGTGGCCACCCGCTCGGGCTTCGTCCCGGCGGCGATGGTCCTGGTGGACGCGATCGGCGCGGTCGAGAGCCCCGTCTTCGCCCTGATCCAGCCGGAGGCTTTCGGCGTGGGCGCTCTCGTGGCGGCGTTCTGCGACAAGCGCTACGCGTTCCCCAACTCCGCGGTGCTGGTGTCCAAGCTCGAATACGAAGCCGAGAAGGTCATGAAAGACAGCCCGCCTCTGCCGGCCGCCGCTGCCGAGACGTACGTGGCCCGGATCTACGAGCTGTACGCGAAGCGCCTTGGACTCAAGCCTGCCGAGCTGAGGACCCGAGCCGAAGCGGGGTGGTTCCTCACCGCGGAGGACGCGAAAGCCGCAGGGTTCGTGACTGACGTCGTCGATCGCGTGGCGTGGACCGAGCTCGTCGTCGAGACGGTCGAGGTGAAGCGGACTGCCACGGTCAAGGCAAAGCGCCCGGCGCTGGACGCGAAGGATCCTCTGGAGGGCACGAAGTGATTCGGCCGGTCTATGTGGTCGCGGCCCGACGGACACCGATTGGCCGGCACTTCGGGGCGCTCACGGGCGTCCGCGCCGACGACCTCGCCGCTGTTCCCCTCCGGGCGGTGGTAGACGGCGTCAGCGTAGATCCCGCCGCCATCGACGAGGTGATCTTCGGGTGTGCCAACCAGGCAGGTGAAGAC
>SXOO01000029.1 GCA_005776725.1 Pseudomonadota bacterium
GCTCCGGACGAGCCCGCCCGCCCGCTCCATCGCGTCCCGCGCCCTGCGCGCGACGAGATCGGCCTCCCGCGCCCCCACCCGGGACGCCTCCGCCGCGGCCCGCGCGCGCTCGCGCCAGTCGCCGTCGAGACGACCAGAGTTGCACACCGGGCACTCCTCCGCGCCGGACTCGGCGTGCCAAGCGAGGGCGTGTTCGAGCAGTTCAGCGAGCGCGCGCTGCCGAGTCGCCTGGGTGCCGGCGAGCGCCGCTTGCGCCTCCGTGGCGGCACGAAGCTCAGCCGCGGCAGCCCTCAGCGCGTCGAGCGCTGGGCCCTGGACCTGCGCCAGCGCTCGCAGCGCCGGAAGCCCGGGATCGGCCGCCTCGCCACTCACCAAGAGGCCCCCGATCGCGTCGAGGTCGCGCTTCTTCGCCGCGAGCGCGTCGCGGCAAGCGAGCGCCCGCGGGTCTCCCGCGTCCTCGCACTGCGCGATCAGGCCCGCCACGTCGGACTTCGCCTCGCCGGCCAACTTCTCCCGGGGCTTGCGAGCCGCGGCGAGGTGCTCGCCAACGTCGCCGAGCTCGTCCACCCCCAGGATCAGCTTGAGCGCGTCGTGAAGCTTCGAGGGCCCGTCGAACATTGCGCCCAGCTCGGCGTAGCTCAGGAGAGGGCGGTGCGTCGTGAGCGCGCCTCCCCATCCAAGCCCGGCGAGCCCATCCTCGATCGGCCGACCGTCGCGGGTCACTACTGTGGTGGCCTCCCGCAGCTCGGCCGCGTCAGCACCCCAGCGGCGCTCCACCTGCGTCGGGCGAGAGCCCTCGGTCGAGAAGGTGACCTTCACGGAGCCGGGACCGGCGTAGTGCAGGTTGCGCCAGCCTGTCTGCCACTCCTTCGTTCGCGCGGCCCACCGCTCGTTGCGGCCGGTCAGCACCAGCTCCAGCGCCTCGGAGAGGCTCGACTTGCCCGAGCCGTTGCGGCCCACCACGAGCGTGAGCCCGGGACCGGGCGCGAACTCGACGCCGACGGTGGCTCCCACTCCCCGGAAGCCCGTGACCTCGAGGTTCGACAGCCACGTGCGGACTGGGGCTTGCCGTGGCGGCGCCTCGCGTCTCGCGGGGCTCGGTGCGACTCCGTCCGCGAGCGCCGACTCGACCGCCGCCAACCCGTCGAACGCCGCTTCGACGAGCGCCTTGGCGCGCGGGCTGAGATCGGCATCCAAGAGGTGCTCGTATACCTCCCAATACAGCGGTGTCCGCTCCTCGGCCATGGCGTGTCGTCCCTCCAGCTCCATCGGTGGGCATACGTAGGGTGGATGCCGTCGAGCTGTCAATATGGGCACCAGGGCCGGTGGCCCTGCCCACGGTGTGCCTCCATCTCCGCCCGGTGACGAAGAAAGCGGTTTGCGTCGCGGCTCCGCCCGCCGATACCGTGTGCTGCCGGGCAAGCTCGGGACTCGAGTGCAGCCTGAAGCTCGGACCACCCTCGACGCCGGCGACCTGCTGCGTGGGTGGGCGACTCGGCAAGGCCGTAATTGGGAGGCAGCGCATGACGACGACTGGACGATGGGGGTCGCGCCCCGGCCGGGCTTTGGCCGGCCTGCTGCGCCTCGCGGGGGCGGTCGCGCTCGTCACCGCAGCCTCCGCCTGCTCGGAGGACGACACGACAGCGCCGCCAGCCGCGGAGACCTCGGACGTTGTGGTGCCTCGCAGCGACGCTCCGGTTGGCCCCACCGACCTGGGGCTCGGCGACCTCGGGGGTACCTGCTCGGACGAGTGCGCTCCGATCGGAGAGACGCGGTGCGCCGAGGGCGGCGTCGAGACCTGCGGACTCCACGACGACGACGGCTGCACGGAATGGGGCGCCGCGGCCCCGTGCCCCGAGCGCCACACCTGTAACGCCGGCAAGTGCGGCACGACATGCACCGACGCCTGCGCCTCCGCCGGCGCAACGCGCTGCAGCGCCAGCGGGGTCCAGACCTGCGGCGACCTCGACAGTGACGGGTGCCTCGAATGGAGCCCCGGGATCCCCTGCGCCGAGGGCTCATCCTGCGCCGCGGGCGTGTGCACGGCGGGATGCACCGACGACTGCACGGTGATCGGCACCACCCGGTGCGGTGGCGACGGCGTGGAGTCGTGTGGTCAGCACGACGTTGACGCGTGCCTCGACTGGAGCGCGGCCGACCCCTGCCCTCCCGGCGAGACCTGCTCCGCGGGCGTCTGCTCCGGCAAGTGCGTCGACGAGTGCTCCTCCCCCGGCGCCACGCTCTGCAGCGGCAACGGCACCACGACCTGCGGGCTCCACGACGCCGATCCCTGCCTCGACTGGGGCGCCCCGGCGCCCTGCGCCGTCGGCCAGAGCTGCTCGGGCGGTGTCTGCTCGGCCGGGTGCATCGATGAGTGCGACACGGCGGGCGCGCTCCGGTGCGCCGGCACCGGCACCCAGCTCTGCGCACAGGTCGACGCCGACGAGTGCCTCGAGTGGGGCGCGGTGGTTAGTTGCCCCGCAGGCGAGACGTGCTCGTTCGGACTCTGCTCCAAGCTGTGCACCGACGAGTGCCCCACGCCCGGGGTCCGCCGATGCACCGCGAGCAGCGTCGAGACCTGCGGCAATGTAGACGGCGACGCCTGTCTCGAGTGGGGCACGCCGCTCGGCTGCCCCCCGGGGGAGTCCTGCTCGTTCGGGAGCTGCGACGCCAAATGCCAGGACGAGTGCGCTGAGATGGGCCACACCGCGTGTGACGGCGGCCTCATCCAAACCTGCGGCAACGTCGACTCCGACGCCTGCCTCGAGTGGAGCAACGGCGTGCCCTGCCCGAGCCCCGAGACCTGCGCGGCCGGCGTCTGCGCCGCTGCGTGTGTAGACGAGTGCCCAGCCGACGCCACCGCCGCCTGCGCGCTGGGGGCGGCGCTGCGATGCGGTCACTTCGACGCGGATCCCTGCGTGGAGTGGGGCCCACCCACCCTCTGTACGGCGCCCACGACGTGCGCGTTCGGCGCGTGTGTCCACGGCTGCATCGATGAGTGCGAGACCGGTTCCTCGCGGTGTGAGGGCGCAGCCGTGCGCGTGTGTGCTCAGGCAGACGCAGATCCTTGCCTCGACTGGGGCGCCCCGGCGCCGTGCGCCTCCGGCACCTGCTCCGCCGGGGTCTGCGGCGAGGCCTGTGTGGACGAGTGTGATGCCGACGCCACGGAGTGCGCGGGGCCCCACGCGTCCCGGCGCTGCGGCCAATACGACGCGGATCCCTGCCGCGACTGGTCACCCGCGTCGCTCTGCGGGCTGGGCGCCTCGTGCGCCTCTGGGAAGTGCGCGGTGCCCCCCGGCGGACCGACCTGCTTCGAGGCCGTCGAGTGCCGCGCTAGCTGCGTCGGAGACTCCGGCTGTGCCCAGAGCTGCGCGCTGGGTGTCACCGGCGCAGCGGCCACGGCGCTCAGCGCGTACGACGCCTGCGCAGCGTCCCACGCGTGCACCGAGCCCCTGTGCCCTGTGCTCTTCTGCCCCGCGGAGGGCGCGGCATGCCAGTTCCCCGAGCCCGGACCCGACGCCTGCATCGACGCCCTCGACTGCCTGTACTTCTGCGAGGGGTCGCCAGAGCTCTGTCTCGAGACCTGCGGGGCAACCGCCTCGAGCGCCGGGCAGCAGCAGCTCCACCAGCTGGTCGGCTGCACGTCGGCTTATTGCGGCACCGACGTAGAGTGCGCCGATGACGCCACGGACACCGGTGGCACCTGCAGCGTGGAGTTCGCCACCTGCCTCGGCCCCGACGACCCCGGCGCCTCGTGCCGGAGCACGGCCAGCTGTGTGGCCGACTGCCTCGAGGCCGGGGAGGATCTAGAGACCTGCGAGTCCACCTGCCTGCCCGCCGCGCACCTCATCGGGCAGCAGGAGTACTACGCGCTGAGAGCATGCTCGGAGTCGTTCGACTGCGACGGACCGGGGTGCCTCGCCGTGTACTGCGCCTACGAGCACGCGCTCTGCCAGAGCCCGGGGGCGGGACTCGGCAGCTGCGCAGCGTTGGTCGCGTGCGCGGAGGCGTGCTCCAGCGCTTCGTGCGACCAGGCCTGCTGGGGCACGGCAGATCTCTTCCAACAGGTGGTCTATGCTGCGCGCTCGCTGTGCCTCGCCGGCGTCTGCCCTCAGGGAGACGCCACCTGCACGGCAGCGGCGCTGGATGGCCCCTGCGCGGGCGTCGACGCCACCTGCAGCGGGCTCTGAGCCCGCGACCCGGCTCCCGCTACGCGCGCCGGGCCGGCTTCCTTCGCTGCTCAACTTGCGGTAGACCACGCCCCGAAGCACAACCTCGAGGGACCCTTGCTCACCCTTGTCCTGGCGCTATCGCTGAGCTCACCACCCGTCGACGTGGACCCCATCGTCGTATCGGGCACGCGCCGGCCGCTGCCCGCGCTGGAGGTGCCGCGGAGCGTGTCCGTGGTCACCTCGGAGGAGGTCGTCGAGGCGCAGCCGGACGCCACGATCGACCTGCTCGAGGCCGCCCCAGGCGTCTTCGCCCAGCGGACACACCGAGGCGCGGGCGCCCCGATCCTCCGTGGCCTCGTGGGCCCGCAGAACCTCACATTGGTGGACGGGATCCGCCTCACCACCAGCACCTGGCGGACCGGGCCAAATCAGTACGTGAACCTTGTCCCCACCCTCGGCCTCGAGCGGCTTGAGGTGGTGCTGGGCCCGTCGGGGACGCTCCTAGGCAACGGCGCGATGGGCGGCACCATCAGCGCGTGGTCACTCGAGCCCGGTGAGTCGCCGGTCAGTGGCTGGGCGGCCGGGCGCTTCCGGATGGCGGACCTGGGCGGAGGCCTCGCGGCCACGGCCACTGGGACGCTCGGACCCGCAGGCTACGTGGCCCATGCGGTCTTCGACCAGGGGAACGGCCTCCGCCTCGGGGGCGGCGACGAGCTCCCAGTGTCTCTCCTCAACACCGGCCAGTGGCAGGCAAAGGGCGCCTTCGCGCTCAGCGACGCGCTCACCCTCCGCCTGGCGCTCCTTGGCGCCCTCATCGACGAAGCGGGGCGCGCCGACGACCTCGGAAAGGGCGACCTCCGGTTCTACGACAATGTCGACCACCTCGCCTACGCTCGCCTCACCTACGAGGGTTCCATGGTCCGCTCGGGCAGCGCTACGCTCAGCTACCACCGCATGGAGGAGCGTGTGAGGCGCTTCTCCTGCGCGGTCGGTTCGAACAAGGTGGTGCTGGACCGGGCCGCGTGCCTCGACCGCGAGGCGGACGCGGTCACGAGAGAGTCGCGAACAGAAGACACGGTGGACGTGCTCGGTGGCACCCTGGACGCGGCCTTCGATCTCTGGGACGAACGCATCCGCCTCACCGCGGGCCTCGAGACCCAGGTCGAGTGGGTGGGCTCGGAGCAGCAGGAGGCCAAGCGCGGCGACGACGGGGTGCTGGGGGCGTTCGCCGACAAGGCGCGAGGCACCTTCTCCGACGGCTCCCGGTGGATCGGTGTGGGCGCGTATTCGCACGCCAGCGTCACCGCGTGGCAGGGAGAGGAGCTCCGGGCGGTGGTGTCCGGGGGCCTCCGGGTCTCTCACGTCACGGCTCACGCCCCCGGCGTCCCCGACCTGGGCGACGTGGACTACGACTTCACCGGCGTCAGCGGCTCCGCCGGCGTCGCCCTCTTGGCACCCGGCCTGCTCGATGTGTACCTCACGTTCGACCAAGGCTTCCGGGCGCCGAACCTGCAGGAGACCACGGCGCTGGGCGACACGGGCTCGCGCTTAGAGGTCCCGAACCCCGACCTCGAGCCCGAACGGTCCCACGCGCTCGAGCTCGGGGCGAAGCTCCGCTTCTCCAAGGTGCGCCTCACAGCGGCGTGGCACTACACGTGGCTGGACGGGCTCATCACGGACAGCCCCACGACCTACGAGGGCGCAGAGACCCATGGCGAGAGCGCCAAGCCCGTCTCCCACCGCGTCAACTCCGAGGATGGGCACCTCCAGGGCATCGACCTGGCCGTCGAGGCGGACTTCTGGCACTTCACCACGCGCTACGCGGTGAGCTGGCTGACCGGAGAGATCACCGCGGCCGACGGTGACGACGTGCCACCGCGCCGGCTGCCGCCGATCTTCGGCTCGGCGGCGCTCCGATACCGCCTGAACCCGGAGGCGTTCATGGAGCTGGGCGTGGACTTCGCCGGCGCCCAAGACGCGCTGAACCCGGCAGACCGCAAAGACGCCCGGATCTGTGAGACCGGCCCCTACTCAGGGCTCCTGCAGTCGGACTGTGTGGGCACGCCGGGCTGGTACGCCGTGAACCTGCTGGTGGGGTGGCAGGCCGCTCCCTGGGTGCGGCTGGACGCCGGACTCTGGAACCTCCTCGATACGAAATATCGCCGGCACGGCTCCGGGCACGACGCCGCAGGCATCGACGCGCGCTTCACGGTGACCGGCTCGTTCTGATCGGAGCGGACGCCCTAGACCGACGGTCTTTCGCCGCGGGCTAGCTGCCAGCGCGAGCACAGGCGTACGACCGGCCCCGTCGGGGATTCGAGCACCATCCTCGGCTCCTGAGGAAAAAGCACTTAAGGACCGGTGTGGGCAAACCGAACGGAGCTTGTGCGATTTGTCGCATAAGCACCTGGAGCGGGGCCGCGCGAATGAAACTGTCCAGATCGCGAGTCGCACACGGCGAAGCCTCGAAGTTCCGCCCGCCGAGTTTGGATGCCAGCCGCTCCTTCGCGCTGCTGTTCGGAGCCCCCGAGTGCCGCGAAGACGCGGAGGCCATCGCCGCAGCTCTCGGAATCAAGACCTGCATCGGTTGCTCCACATCGGGCGAGATCTTCGGGGGGGAGCTCACCGACCGCACAGTGGTAGTCGCGACTGTCGAGCTGGAGCATGGTCGCGCGAGGGCCCACAGCCTGCCCATCCACGGGCCCGACGCCTCGCGCGCCGCGGGCCAGACCCTCGCGGACGCGCTGGTCGAGGACGACCTCGTTGCCCTCTTCATCCTGTCTGACGGCCTCCTGGTGAACGGAAGCGAGCTCGCCAGCGGTCTGAGCTCCCGAGTCCCGCCCCACGTCGTGGTGACGGGCGGCCTCGCGGGCGACGGGCCGAGGTTCAAATCTACGTGGGTGCTAGCGGACGGCGCGGCGGTCTCCGGGCGCGTTGCTGCGGTCGCCCTGTATGGCAGCCGGTTAGACGTTCGTTACGGCAGTCGGGGCGGATGGGACATCTTCGGACCCGACCGTGTCGTAACGCGCGCGGAGGGCAACGTGGTCTTCGAGCTGGACGGCAAGCCGGTGCTCGACCTCTACGAGTCCTATCTCGGCGAGCGTGCCGCCGCATTGCCCGCGAGCGGCCTCCTGTTCCCTCTGTCAATTCACCCCCCCGAAGACCCACAGCGGAAGGTGGTGCGCACACTCCTCGGTGTGGACACCGTGCGCCGCAGCCTGACCTTCGCGGGCGACGTGCCGGTGGGATGGCGTGCGCGCCTCATGTGCGCAAACTTCGACAGACTGGTTCAGGGCGCAGCGGACGCCGCGCTCGCTTGCGACAAAGCGGACGCGGACCGCCCGACGTTGGTGCTGGCGGTGAGCTGCGTGGGGCGGCGCCTGGTCCTCGGGGAGCGCTCCGAGGAGGAGACGGAGGCGACCTGCGACTTCTTCGGGCCCGCCGCCAGCCAGGTCGGCTTCTACTCCTATGGCGAGCTGTCACCCTTGGCGGACGGCACATGTGGTCTGCACAATCAGACTATGACGCTGACCACGATTGCAGAGCGCTGATGCACCCACTGCTGGCACGCCAGCTGAGACGGGTCGGGGCGACGCCCCTCTCTGCGCCCACGGATGAAGCGTGGGGAGCGCTGCTGCGACGTGTGAGCGCGTATTACCTTGAGTGCGACGAAGGACGGGCGCTGCTCGAGCGGTCAATCGCCGTCTCCTCATCCGAGATGCACGAGCTCCTCCGGCAGCTGGCCGATGCGTCGGAGACAGCGCAGGCCCGCCAGTTGGACCTCTTCCTCACCGCCGTTCAATCGCTCAGCGATGGGCTCCTCCTCCTTGCCGGGGGTCTCGTCATCGACTTCGCCAACGACGCCGCCGCTCGGCTGCTCGGGGTTGAGCCCCAGGCGCTGGTGGGCCGTCGTCTGACGGAGTTGCTGGCCGGCGCGCCGGGTGAAGTGGATGCGGAAGCGCTGGAGCAGGCCCTGGCCAACGCCAGGCCGTGGAAGTCGAACTCCGTCACTCTGCGATCGGCGTCCGCAGCGGGCGGCTGCTTCCCGGCGAGCCTCCGTGTGAGCCCGAGCAGCGGGGGGCGGCAGCGCGCCGTCGCGGTCATCTCCGACCTCACGGGGGAGCACGAGGCGCGACGTCGGCAAGAGGAGGCTCACGCGCGCCTCGTCCGGGAACACCGCGCGATGCGGGAACTTGCACACAACCGCGCCTTTTACGAGGGGCGGTCGGGCGAGACGCTCCGTGAAGTGGTCCGCTCGGCGGTCGAGACGCTCGGCGTGGACAGGGCAAGCGTCTGGTGGCTCGAGCTATCGGACGACGGGCGCACAGGAGGCGACACCCTCCGCCTCGACCAGCTATTCGATCGCCGCACGGGGACCTTTGCGGCCGGCGCCGTGCTCTCGTCGTCGGAGTACCCCGCTTACTTCGCCGCGCTACTGGAGAGCGACTACATCGACGCCGAAGACGCGATGACGGATCCCAGGACGCGCGAGTTCCGCCTCGGATACTTGGAGCCAAACGGGATCGTCTCGATGCTGGACTTTCCCGTCGTCTCTGGAGGTCGTGTCCTCGGCGTCGTTTGCCTCGAGCATTGCTCGCCGCGCGCTTGGGTGCTGGAGGATCGCCAATTCGCCGGCCTCGCCGCGAACTTCGTCTCGGTGGCGCACGAGACCGCCGGCCGCCGGGCGGCGCAGGCTGAGGTCGAGGCGAATCGCGTCTTCCTCGACTCCATCCTGGAAAACCTCCCCATCACTGTCCACGTGAAGTCGGCCGAGTCGCTCCGCTACGTCCGAATCAACCGGGCGGGGGAGAGCCTCTTCGGTCTCGATCGCGCCGAGATCATCGGGCGCAGCGACGAAGACCTGTTTCCGGCCCTTCAAGCCGACGCCTTCGCTGCCCAGGATCAGGTCGCCCTCACGAGCTCAGAGCTGGTCGATGTCGCCGAGGAACGCTTCCAGACGGCCGGATCCGGCCATCGGCTCATCCATCACCGCAAGGTCGCCGTGCGAGACGAGACCGGCCAGCCGCGTTATCTCCTCGGACTCGCCGAGGACATCACGGCGCGCAAGGCCGCGGAGGAGGAGTTACGTCGCGCCCGAGACGTCGCGGAACAGGCGACCCGAGCGAAGACGCAGTTTCTGGCGAACAGGATCCATGTGATCCGCACGCCGATGCACGCCGTCCTCGGGCTCAGCGAGCTCCTATTGGATTCCGGACTCGGCCGCGAGCCTAGGGAGAAGGCGCGGGGCATTCACCAGGCGGCCCTCGCGCTGCTGCGGGTAATCGACGACATCCTCGACGTGTCGCGAATCGAGGCCGGGAGGCTCGAACTCAGAGCCGGGCCCGTCCGTATGGACCGGATCTTGGACGACGTGAACTCCACGCTGAGTCCGCTGGCGCACCGCAAGTCGCTCCACTATCAGGTGCATCGGGAGACGGCCCTCCCGGAGGCGTTCATCGGTGACGAGGGTCGCCTCAGGCAGATCCTGATCAACCTCCTCGGCAATGCCATCAAGTTCACGTCGCGTGGTTGGGTGTCGCTCACGGTGTTCGCGATTCCGGACCCACAGTCGTCGACGACCTCGAACGCCTCAATCCCATGGCTCGGCTTCCGTGTGCAAGATACGGGAATGGGCATCGAGGACGAGGAATTGAAGGGCCTGTTCGGACCCTTCGCGCAGGTGGACAGCTCCAACACCCGGCAACAAGAAGGGACCGGCCTGGGTCTCTACCTGGTCCGGGAGCTCGTGCAGTTGATGGCTGGGGAACTCTCCGTGCGAAGCATCCCCGGCAGGGGTTCTACCTTCGAAGTCCGGATCCCCGCCCCGCCCGTCCAGGCCGCCGCTGAGCTGCACCTAAACAGTGGTACGGAGAGCCCGCCCGACGCTAGCCGCCGCGAGTCCCCCTCGACGGCCTTGAACATCCTCGTCGCGGAAGACAACCCGCTGAATCAGATCCTCGTGGTGTCCATGCTTCGCTCGCAAGGCCACAACGTGATTGTGACAACTGACGGACATGCGGTGGTCGAGGCCTTCCAAGCGGGGCGATTCGACTGTGTGCTCATGGACAGCCAGATGCCGGGAGTCGATGGGGCGGAAGCCACTCGGCGTATTCGCGCTATCGAGGCCACGAATCCTGCCCTCGGACGAACGCCAATCGTCGCGCTCAGTGCGTCGGCTATGCGCGGTGCTCGAGAGCGCTTCATCGAGGCCGGCATGGACTCCTTCTTGGCCAAGCCGTTCACGGCAGAGGGGCTCCGCGACGTCCTCGAGGCGGCGCGTAGTCTGGCGACGGCCGATCCGTCGGCCCCTCCCTCGGCGCCTTCGGGACCGCGGCAGAGCGCTGCAACCGAGCGGCTCGACCGGGGCCCGACACCGAGCGGCCCCGCTCCGGAGTCCTCCGCCGCCGAGGTGTTCGACTCGGCCGCAGTCCGGGATCTCCTCGAGCTGGACAGCGCGGCACCCGGGCTCTTCGCGAGCCTCTTTGCCGCGTATCGTGACGACTTCGAACCGTACCTTCAATCCATCGCCAACGCCGCGCCGGACTCGCTCGTGGAGGCCGGGCGAGCCGCCCACTGCCTCACCTCCTCTTCCGCCGCTCTTGGGGGCCGACGCATCTCACAGCTGGCCGCCGAGACGGAGCGGCTGGCCTACGAGGGCCGCGTCGCAGAGACCCGTGAGATGGCCGCCAGCCTCCGGCGGGCCTATTCGGCGTTCCTCGGGGTTGTGGAGCGTTCGTTGCCTCAGCGACTGGTCGACATCGCGCGCCCGGAGGCTGAGGCGGTAGGACCGCCGCGAGAGGCCGGGTTGGGTCCAGCCGAGGACCGCGAACTCCACCAAGACGCGGGTTCCCAGGAACCTGAACACACCCCTCGTTCTTGAGCGAATGCGAGCCCAGGATAGCCCCCCAAGCATTGACTTCCGGGCAGACTCCCAGCCCAATTGGCGCTGAGAGTCGCATGGCTCTCAACCGGACTCTCAGCCCAGACGCCGCCGGCGGCTGTGGGTGAAGCCTCCCCCCGCGTGAGTCCTTGTCTGCGCTCGGCAGGCGCGCGCCGCGTCCTGCAGACCATGGAGGCGATAGATGTCCGACGATTCTCCTGCGGGGGCCACCTCGGCCCCGGGCTCGGCGCGCTGCGCTCAAGTCCTCCTGGTCGAGGACACGCGAGTGAACCAGATGGTATTGGAGCGGTTCCTGACGGGCGCGGGTCACACGGTCACGCTTGCATCGGACGGCGACGAGGCCCTCGATATCATCGAGACCCAACGCCGCGGGGCCGGTTTCGACGTCGTCCTCCTCGACATGCACATGCCGCGGGTTGACGGGTATACGGTGGTCCGCGCCATGCGTGAGTTCGGTGACCGAACGCCCGTCATCGCGCTCACGGCCAGCTCCATGCCGGGTGATCGGGAGGGGTGCATCGCTGCTGGCTGCACCGACTACTTGCTGAAGCCAGTGACCCGGATGACGCTCCTCGAGATGGTGCAACGTCACTTGGCCCCCGCGATCGACCCAGCGCGCTGAGTCGAACGACCGGTCAGGCCACTCGGCAGTCGTCACGGCCCGAAGCCCTCCCTTCTCGACCGTGGCGTACCGACAAACTCCGGGTCTAGAGCGGCAGCTGGAATGCCTTGAGGTCGCCCGAATCGAAGTGACGTGGCTCACCCGGAGATGCCTCTTTGGCGACCCCGTCGTGAATCTCGAGCTCGTTGTATTGGGTCGTCAACCCGAGATCCCCCGGGACCGTCGCCCCGGCGTAGGTCGCGCTCCACTCTTCGTAGTCGACCCCGAGCTCGTTGGCCACGTCCTGGTTGAACGGCGTCAGGGACATAGCGACGAGGGTCGTGGAGCTCGAGAGCTGCTTTGTGCTGTACAGCGTCGAGTTGAAGTAGGTCGACGTGAAGATGAATCCGCTCGTGGTGAGGCCCGTTCCGAGCGTCGTCGTCATGACCGAGAGGGTCCCAGAGGTCTGGAAGTAGGTCGACGGGTAGGTCCTGCCGTTCCAAACGATGGCGCTAGTGGTGAGGCCCGTGCCGAGGGTCATGTTACGCAACGTCAGCGTGGTTGGTTTGTAGGTCGTGAGGTAGTTGGCGTCGAAGTACTGAGTGTCGAGGACTATCGCGGAAGTCGTGAGCCCCGTCCCGCGTGCGGAGAGGAGCATCGTCTCCTGGGCAAACCCCGAGTCGATGAAGTACCTCGGTCCCACCAGATACACGTATCCGCTGGTCGTGAGTCCTGTCCCGAGCGGACGGAACACCGTCCCGAAGTTCGTCTCGGAAGCGGGAGTCTCCGCGTCGCTGATGGGGTCCAGAGCGATGAATCTTGCGCCGAGCCCGTACGCCAGGTTCGACAGCAAGCGGAAGGTGAGCTCGTCGAAGGCCGTGACCAGCGTTGGCCGACTGACCTGTCCTGATGAGTTGACCACTGCCTGCACGTGAACCGAGACGAAAGCATCCGTTGGACTGATCGTCGGAATCGGCATCGCGGTTGCCCTTCCGTTCGAGTCCGTGACAACTTTCACGGTCTGCTCCATGGCCCCCCCGAAGTGCACGAAAGCGCTCGCCCCCGCCAGGGGCTTCCCGCTGGGGAGACGGACCTCGATGTCGGCGACCGGCACGAAGAGCGCGTAGCCGTCCCACGTTTTGGTCTGGGCGTTCACTAAGCGCGGCGCGACGTAGACGTCCACGGCGGGAGATGACGCTACAGAGGTCGTCAGAGCGCGTCCCCCATGGACAAGCCCCGCGCCGGTAAATGGGTCGAAGCCGACGCCCCGGGAGGTCACGTCGGTAGCCGTCTGACGGATCTTGGTACCCACAAACTGCGCTGGAACCCCTTTCCCGACCAACAGGGCTGCCAGCCCGGAGACCGACGCAGCAGCGGGTGAAGTCCCACAGGTGTAGTAGACGCCAGCGACTCCACCAAGGACCTGCTCGCCGAGGATGCCGTCGGGGAGACCATCGCCCGACAGATCGCGGTCCAGCACCCCCCCGATTGCGATGACGTCGAGCCGGCCGCTGTAGTTGGAGTATGGGGCGCGCCCAATGTAAGGCTCGCCGCCAAAGGCGCTCGGGCTGAGTTCGCCAGCGCCGACAGCGATAACGCCGGGAAGCGCGGCGGGGAAAGCGACCGCTGGGGCGCCGTCGTTCCCGCTGGCGGCAACTACGACGACGTCCTTGCTCACCGCGTACTCGACTGCCGCCGCCAGCAAATCGGACGGCGCATAGCCTACGGGAAATGCGAGGCTGAGGTTGATGACCTTGACGCCGGGTGTTGCGACGGCCTGATACAGGCCATCCACGAGCGCCAGCTCCGTGCCGCATCGTTGGCTGTCGAGCACCTTGATGGGCAGCACCGTGGCGGCCGGCGCGACACCGCGCAAGGCGCCACGTGCCGCGGCGATAGTGGCCATGTGGGTCCCGTGGCCATTGTCGTCGGCGGCGCTGGCCGCAGGATTGAGCGTGTTGACGCCGCCCAGAAGCGCGGTGGCCGGGAGGGACGGCGTCGGGCTGACGCCGGTGTCCAAGACTGCGATGACGATCCCCGCCCCGAGGGTCGGCGCTTCGCTCCATGCATCCTTGGTACCCTCGAGGTCATGTTGCCATTGATAGATGGCCAGGGACGGGACGGTCGAGGTGAGTGAGGCTTCGGTGACACCGGAGGTCTTCTGCGACCCACTCTTCCCCGCGCCGAAGAAGACGGGGTGTGGGTACGCAGCGGTAACCCCTGGACGCGTGCGTACGGCCTCTGCCAGCCACTCGGCGCTGCCACTTGGGACGCGGAAGACGACGGCGTTCGTGTAGGGACTCGCCCGGTCGATGACGGCGCCGATCTCGGCGGCCACGCGCTCAGCGACGGCGTGGTCTCGCGCCCGGACGAGGATCTCGTCGTCGCGAGCGCGGAGAGGTTCGTGCGAGGAGTCAGCGAGCGACGCCGAGCTCGCGAAAGACACGCACAGTGCGTAGAGGTGGGTTGCATATGACTTCATTTCGGCGCCTCCAGGGCTTGTTGCCCTCGAGATGAGCAAGCCGCGGGCCACAGAGTCTCGGACGTCGCCGGCGCCCATGCCGGCGCGACCATGACCAACCACCCAAATTCAGAGGCGGAGACCCGAGGCATGAGGCCGACTCGCCTCGAGGACCGAGACCGAACTCCATGAACCACGATGCCTGTCGACCCGCTGCCGGCTCTACAGGTCGCGTCGTCAGTCCGTGCTGGTTGGGAGGGTGAAGTGGAACGCACAGCCGCGGTCGCTACCTGGTGCGGGAGACTCGAGCCACAAGGAACCGCCGTTGGCGGCCACGATGGCGTCAGCCAGGGCCAGCCCGAGGCCGGTGCCCGCGCCCTTCGCGGACGAACCGCGTCGGAACTTCTCGAACACGGCTGCCTGCTCTCCCTGCGGGATCCCGGGACCCTCGTCGGCGACCGTCAGGACCGCCATCGGCCTGTCCCACAACGGGTCGACTGGCGCCTGATATCGGGCGGTCACCCGCACTGTCCCGCCCTCGGGCGAGTAGCGAATCGCGTTGCTGACCAGGTTGATGAGGGCCTGCTCCACGCGCCCCCTGTCCACGTCGACGCGGAGTGACTCGTCGGTCGACGTGACGATCGACACACTGCTCTCCGACGCGCTCGGGCGCGCCAGACGGGCAACAGCCTCCACGATCGCGGTCGACGTGGTGCTCACCACAGCGGCCGATCGCCGGTACTCGATCTGGAATAGAGAGCCCATGTCGTCGATGAGAGCGCTCATCCGGGCGCCCTCGGCAAGGCACGCCTCGGCGAGGAGGTGAGCCGTAGCCGTGGCGTCATCCGGCCGTCCATTGGACGCCTCGGCTCCGAATAGCTCCGCGTAACCGACGATGCAGGTGAGGGGATTTCGCAGCTCGTGCGCGATATAGGCGAGCATGTCCGATCGTGCTCGTCGTTGCGCTGCGGCCCGCTGGTGCTCGTCGACGTTCGCGACGGCTCTCGCGAGGGCCTCTGCGGCGGGCACGACGGCCTCGAAGCGGCCGGCCGAGAACGTGCTCGTCTCCACGTACAGGAAGCCTCGGGTCTCCCTCGGTGAGTCGGGCTCGATGATCGGCGCCAGGAGTGGCACGCACAGGATCGAGCGAAGCCGACAAGCGACGACCGAGTGCGCCGTGGAGATGGCGGCGTCATTCGAGACGTCGGCCAAACAGACCGTCTGCCCCGACACGAGGACTCGTGTGGCGACGGAGGTGCTCCCAGCATATTCCGCGGTGAGTGTTGGACGACTCTCGCGCGGCGCCACCACGCGCAGCGCCTTTCGCTCCGCGCACCTCGCAAGACTGCCGGCGGCCCTCGAGCCGTGCGTCCAGGCAAGGAGGCGGTCGCAGGCCTCTTGAAGTGCCCGACCCACGTCACCCGTCCGTTCTATCGCGGCAATGGCCTCCGGCAGCTCCAAGGCCCAGAGCCGGACCTCGCTGTTGATGGACCGACTCGGCAGGGATTCATCGAGGCGGTCGACCAATGTCAGGTGCCAGGCAGCTTCCGCCCTGGCGAAGTCCTGCCGCGCCGCGTCGAGCGCGTCGCGAGCGGCGTCGAACCGAGCGGTCGAGAGCGCGCCCTCGGCCTCGGCGAGGGCGAGCAATCCCGCGCTCGTGGTCCCGCGCTCGTCACCCAGCCGCGCGCGGGCGTCGGCAAGTCGCCGCTGACACTCCTCTGCGCCCGACTCCACACGCTCCGGTCGATCTGACGATCGTCGGGCAGCAGGGCGCTTCAGTGCGCACAACGCGAGCACTCGCTGGGCGTGGACACACTCGCACCCTAGGCCTACGCGCTCCGCGTCGTCCAAGACGGCCGAGGCAGCGGCTTCAGCCGCGTCGAATAGCCCGAGGGCGAGCTGCTGTTCCGCGAGCCGCCGCAGGTTCTCGATTCGCTCCGCGTCCAGGCCGAGCGACTCGGCCAACGCGACGACCGCTTGGAGCTGCTCGACCGCTTCGTCCACCCGACTCGTTCGAGCCAGCAGCTCCGCGTAGTTGCCGGCGAGGTCGACCTCGTTCCGTCGCGCCTTCGCCTTGGTGGCGAGCGCGAGACCCTCGAGGAACGCCTTCTCTGCGGCCTCGAAGTGGCCGCGTTCGAGGTTCAAGAAGCCGAGGTTGTTCAGTAGCGCCAGCCGTTCGCTGGTCTCACCGCCCTTCTGAGTGCACCGGAGCGCCCCCTCCCACGCGACGAGGGCCTCGTTCCAATGGCCGGCCATGTAGTTGACCACGCCCAGGTTGTTCCACGCCTTACCCGCCGAGGACACCCGGCCGTACTCGGTGTAGGCGTCGCGAGCTCGCATGTAGTGGCCCATCGCGAGCTCGAGTTGTCCCCTCATTCGCGCGACAGTGCCCGCCAGCAACGCGGCGTCGGCAAGACCCACTGTGGCCTGAGCGCTCTTGGCGTCCGCGAGCGCGATGTCCGCCCAGCGGCCCGCCTCATCGAGCATGCGCGCCTGCCAGCAAGTCGTGGCGACCTCGTAGGACGCTCTCGCTGCGATGGCTCGGGCGTCGGCGGTCCATGACGCGGCGTCGATCGGCTCCAGCGCGTGGCGAATGCGCTCGCCAACCGCTCGCGCGTCGGAGAGCCTCCCACACTGACGCAGCGCCTCGGCGATGAGCACGCCGAGCTCACACGCATCGAGGCTGGGCCTCTCGCTCCGATCAGCCTTCCAGAAGTCGATGCCTGCATCGAGCTCGGCGCTGAAGTCCCCCGCTCGTCCCAGGCGAAGCCCGCACTCCAGACGCAGCCGCGGCAGAGGTACCGGGGAGGGATACTCCTGATCTGGCGAGAGCCGAGCCGCGTTGGACGTCAGCCACTCGATCGCGCGGAGAGCCTCGGCATACCGGCCATCTCTAGTTCGAGCATGGGCTACTTGTGCCACGACGGCATGTGCTCGAACGTCGCTCGGCAAGGTCTCGGCGAGCGGCACCACTCGTTCAGCGAGCGACGGGTCGATCGCCGCGATCGCGAGTGCCCGGTCGGCGCGGCCGAGGGCCAGGTTGAGCTTGAGCTCGACGCCCAGCCCCCGCGCCCTAGGGACGCGTACGTGCCCTCCCTCAATCTGCGCCAGCGCCCACTCCTCCGCAGATGGACCCAGCACCGAGCGAACCAGTCCCCTCACCCCGGGACTGGGAGCGAAGGAGCCGCCACGACGCCTCACGAGGCCGACCCGAGTCAGCCTCTCGGCGAGCTCCCTCTCGGGTGCCGAGGCCGGGCGCCAGGCTCCGTCCAGCGCAACGAGCCGCCCGAGCGCCTGCAATGAGTCCGCTTGGAGCCCGGCGAGCGCCGTCCGCGCTGCCGTATTGTCAGCGGCCGCGAAGGCTTCGAGGAGCTCCGCGCGGGGGACGGTGGGAGAGACGCGCAACCCGCTCGGGCCCCGACGAAGCTCGAGCAGCCGGCTCGCCAGTCCAACGCTCAGCGCTTCCATGAGTCGGCCTGGCCAGCCTGGGACCGCGGCGACGAGGATCGGGACCACGTCGGGATCCACCTCCTGACCGAGCGCGGTCCGAACGAGGCTGTCCACCTCCGCCGTCGTCAGAGCCTTGATTCGCAAGTCGGAGTTCGCCGAGTGGCGTCCGGGAGCGCGATCTACCTTCCGAGACGAGGAGCCTCTGGCAAACCCGATCGGCTCACACACCGCAGCGATGACGGTCAGTCCAAGAGCCTCGCATACATCGAACAGCGCCGTTCGGACCGCCACGGCGAGCAGCTCGGCGTCGTCGACGAGGAGCAGCCCGTTGGACCCCAGCGCAGCCGCGAGAACCTCATGAGGTGTCCTTTCGACGGCGCGCGCCGTCGCCTCTTCGTCGCTGTCCCTCACGATGTGTCTGACGACCGCCGCTAGATCGTCCATGTCGTTCGTGGCCATGACGGAGAGCACCGGCCTCCCCGCAGCTCGAGCGTGAGTGGACACGTCATGAAGGAGGCGCGTACGCCCAGAGCCCTTCGGGCCAATGATCCGAAGGAGGCCGCGGCCCTCACAGGCGTGCTCGAGACCGGCGGCTCGCACCGCCTCGTTGCCCACCCACTCCGGACGCTGAAGTGCCAGGGTGTGCGTTAGGGCGAAGACGTCATCGGCCAGCACCTCCCTCGCCTGCTGCTCCGCTGCACGTGCTGTTGGCCGCTGCCCCGGTAAGCGGGCCATGAGCGTCGCCACGAAGGCGCTGACGGCAGGCGGAGCGAGGCCGAGGGAGTGGAGCGTCGGCGGGGCGACTCGGGCGACGTTCGTCAGTGTTGTCCCGAGGTCGTCTGCCGCGAACGGGTTCTTGCCCGCGATGACCTCGTAGAGGGTGACGCCCAGGGCGTACACGTCGGACGCGAAGGACTTCGACTTGCCCGTTATGAGCTCCGGGGCCATGAATGCGGGGGTCCCCGCTGAGCTGCCGGCGGCCTGGCGCATGCCGAGGGCGAAGCCGAAGTCCACCAGCTTCACGGCCTCTAGATTCGACCGAGCTCTCAGGACGTTGGGCGGTTTCACGTCTCCGTGGATGATCTCCCTCTCGTGCAGGTAGGCGAGAGCGCTGGCGAGATCGATGCCCGCCTTGACAGCCGCCCGCCAGGGCTCGTCGGCGGACGACACGACCTCGCGTAGCGTGTCGCGGGTCAAGAGCTCCATCACCATCAGCGCCCGACCCTGGCTCAGCCAGACGAGGTCGTGAAGCTGCACGATGGCGGGGTGTTTCAGACCGCACGCGACCCGGAACTCCTGCTCGACGCGAACCTCGGCCTCCCCTTCGATGACCTTCAGCGCGACCGGCACACCCCGCACAGCGTCGTCTGCACGGAAGACGAGGCCCGTTCCGCCGTGGCCGATCGGCGTCGCACCGCGGTATCGTGGGGGGAGATTCATGGCGTTCATCGAACGGGTATGAAGGCCTAGCACTTAAGGCAAAGGGGCGGGTCCGCGACGATCGTCGGTGTCGCTCACGTACCGGTCCTGGGACCATGGACGCTCACCATCCCGGGTCACGTGACGAGGACTGAGCCGTGACGGGCGGACCAACGCCGCGCGGGTGCGAACTGCGCCTGCTCCGCGCTAGACTCGAGGCCCATGAAGCGTGTCCGGTCCGTGAGCGTGCTGCTGCTGCAGCCTCTGGTGCAGGCGCTGGCCAGCAGCCCGGCTGCCCTCCAGCAGTTCTTCGGCGCCACAGACCTGACGCCGCAGCTCCTCGCCGATCCGGACGCGCGGGTCTCGCCGGCGCAGTTCTGCGTTGCGTGGGCAGAGACTGTGCGCTTGACGGGCGATCCCCAACTCGCGCTCCGAATCGCCGACTCCACCCCGCCCGGCGCGTTCGGCCTGGTCGAATACCTATGTCGCGCTGCACCGACGGTGGGGGAGGCCCTCCGACAGTGGGTCCGCTTCCTGAACCTGCTCGACGACGCCGTAGTAGTCGGCCTCGTCGTCGAGGGCGGGGTCGGCTATCTCCGCGTGGTCTCCGAGAGCGAAGCGCCCGCGCCGGCTTCTCACGAGCTCTGCTTCGCCCTCGTCTGCGCCACGATTCGGCGCTCCGTCCAGCCCTCCGTCAACGGGCAGCCATTCCGTCCCCTGTCGGTCGAGTTCACTCACCGCGCCCCCGCGGAGCTCAGGCCGTACGAGCTTGCTTTTGACGCGCCGGTTCGCTTCGGCGCCGCGAACACGCAGCTCGTCCTGGCCAGCACGGCCTTGCAAACGCCGATGTCCAGCTCGGACCCGGGCCTCCTAGCGATCCTCGCCCGGCACGCCGAGGAGCTGAAGAGCCGAGAGCGAGCACCGCCGCTCACGACCGAAGTCCGCAGGGCGCTGCAGCAAGCGCTGCAGAACGACCAGACCACCATCGAAGCGGTCGCACGGCGGCTGGGCGTCACGCCGCGCACGCTCCAGCGTCGCCTCGAAGACGAAGGCACGACCTTCCAGGCGCTGCGGGAGTCCACCCGAAGAGATCTCGCTGCGCACTACCTCGATCAGGACCTGTCCATCGCAGAGATCTCGTTCCTCCTCGGCTTCTCGGAGCCCAGCGCGTTCTTCCGCGCCTTCAAGCGCTGGACGGGGATCACCCCGCAGGAGGCCCGTGGCAGTCGCCGGCTCGCGCACTCGTAGGCGCAGAGTCAGAGCTCTGTCGTGTTCGGTCACTGCGGTCCAGGCTCGGCAGCAGCATAGTGCCCGGCATGACGATCCAAACGACCCACGTCGCTTCGCTCACGCAATCCACCGCGCTCGCCCCGCTTGCTCGTCGGCCCGCTCGCCCGAGCTACGATGACCTCCCCATCTCGCGACGTTATCAGCAGTTCTTCCCCGAGCTCCTCCGCTGCACGCCTGCCAGCACGCCCCGTGAGGAGTGGTGGAGCTGGCGCGGGCTCGACGTCCACCTCGACCGCATGGCGCCCGCCGAGTCGCCTCTGAAGGTGATTGTGCTTCATGGGGCCGGCGCTTATGGCCGCGTGATGGCACCCGCCGCCGTGCTCGCGCAGCGTTACGGCTTCGAGACCGTCGCGCCAGACTTGCCCGGTTATGGCCTCACCCGAGTCTCTTGGGGGCAGCTTGACTACCCACTCTGGATACGTTGTGTCAGTGACCTCATCGACGCGGAGCTGGCGCGCGATAGCCGCCCTGTCGTCCTCTTCGGCGTGAGCCTCGGGGGGCTCCTCGCTTATCAAGCCGCGGCCCGCTCACGAAGGGTCGCCGGCCTGATCGCCACGACCCTGGCCGATCCGCGGGAACGAGCGGTACGCCAGGGCTTCGCGAGGCACCCACTCCTCGGGACGGCCGGGCTGGCCACGTTGAACGCGCTCTCGTGGGCCACCGACCGCCTGCCGCTGCCGATGGCGCTGATGTCCAGGATGGACGGAATCTCCAACGATCCCGCGCTGTCGGCGCTGGTGAAGTCCGATGCCATGGGCGGTGGCAACTGGGTGCCGGCTCAGTTCTTACGGACGCTGATGACCACGCCGCCAGACATCGAGCCCGAGGCGTTCGACCTCTGCCCGGTGCTCCTGGCCCACCCTGGCGACGACCGCATGACGGACATCGCCCTGAGCCGACGCTTCTTCGAGCGGCTGCCTGCCCGGGCCCACAAGAAGACCATGGTGGTGCTCGACGGTGCCAGCCACATGCCCACCGAGGTGGCTGGGCTCGCTCAGCTCGAGGCCGCCGTCATCCAGTTCCTGCGAGCGCTCACACCCCGGGCCAAGCGCAAACCACACGACGGTCCGCCGTCTTACGGAGTCAACCCATGATTAGCCTGTCTCGCGCTCTCGACGTCAGCACGTCCGCTCTTGCCAGCCACCTCCGAGGCTGGGCAGGCACCACGGCCTTCCGCCCGGCCAAGTCGCAGCCCGTTCAGCCAATCATCCTGTACGAGATGGAGAACTGCCCGTACTGCCGGCTGGTCCGCGAGACGCTGACCACGCTCGACCTCGACGCCGAGATCCGCCCCTGCCCAAAAGGCGGGACCCGGTTCCGGCCCGAGGCCCAGAGCCTGAGCGGCCGAGCGCAGTTCCCGCTCATGGTGGATCCGAATACCGGTCGCCAGCTCCTCGAGTCTGCCGACATCGTCGACTACCTGCACGCCACTTACGGCGAGGGCGGCAAGACCGCGCGCGGGCTCCTGCGCCGCCTCCGCGTGGCGTCCTCTTACTCTGCGACGGCCATGAGGCCTGCTCGGGGCTACCGAGCTCGCTCCTCACGCGCCCCCGAGAAGCCGCTCGAGCTCGACAGCTGCGAATCTAGCCCCTAAGGTCGCA
>SXOO01000250.1 GCA_005776725.1 Pseudomonadota bacterium
GGACTTCCGGGGAGACCCCTCGAGCGCGCTCCTCGAGGTGCTGGATCCGGAGCAGAACACGTCGTTCAGCGACCACTACATCGACCTGGACTACGACCTCAGCCAGGTGATGTTCATCACCACCGCCAACAGCCTCCACACGATCCCGCTCCCGCTCCAAGACCGAATGGAGATCATCGAGATCCCTGGCTACACCGAACTCGAGAAGGTGGAGATCGCGCGGAAACACCTGATCCCGAAGCAGATGAAGGCCAACGGCCTTGTCCGCGACGAGGCCGACGAGCCCACCGACGAGCTCGAGGTGGAGGACGGCCAGGAGGTCACGCAGCCTCAGGCGGCCAGCGTGAGCGTGCCGTCGGTCGACGTGCAGTTCACTGACGACGCAATCAAGACGGTGGTCTCGGGCTACACCAAGGAGTCGGGTGTTCGCAGCCTCGAGCGCGAGCTCGGCGCCATCTGTCGCAAGATCGCCCGGGACGTGGTCAAGGCGCGGCGCGACGCCGCGTCCAGCACCACCGTGGCGTTCCGAGTCGACGCGAAGAGCGTGGGCCGCTACCTGGGCGCCCGCCGCTTCCGACAGAGCCAGGCGGAGCTTCTCCCCAAGGTGGGCGTGGTGAACGGTCTCGCGGTCACCATGGTGGGCGGCGACCTCCTGAACGTCGAGGTCACTCGGATGCCCGGAAAGGGCAAGCTCACGATCACCGGGAAGCTCGGCGACGTCATGAAGGAGGCCGCCCACGCCGCCATGAGCTACGTCCGGTCGCGAGCGCTGGAGCTGGGCCTCGACCCCGACTTCTATTCCGAGGTCGATATCCACATCCATTACCCGGAGGGCGCCATCCCGAAGGACGGCCCCAGCGCCGGCATCACCACCGCTACCGCGCTCGTGAGCGCGCTCACGGGTGTGCCAGTGCGCGGCGACGTGGCGATGACGGGCGAGATCACGCTGCGCGGGCGCGTACTCCCCATCGGCGGGCTCAAAGAGAAGGCCATGGCGGCGCATCGCGCCGGGGTGACGCGGGTCATCGCACCGAAGCTCAACCGCAAGGACCTGGGCGAGATCCCGAAGGCGGTTCGCCGCGAGCTCGAGCTGATCTTCGTCGAGCACATGGACGAGGTTCTACGGCACGCGCTCGAGCCCGACAGCTTCACGGCGCTCCAAGCTCGGATCGCGGCGAAGGCTCAGCCCGAGGCCGAGCACACCGCCACACACTAGATGTTTGGTGCCCTACTGGCACGGTGGGCCACGCCCACCACGCCCCCGCTAGACAGCCCCGGGGGCCGTCCTCGAGCGGCCAAGTGAGCGCGCGTATCCCCATCGCTGTCGACGGGCAGCCGGAGGGCGAAGTGCCCCTCGAGGTGCTGGAGAAGCGCATCGGCAAAGAGATGGCAGACCTCAACGGTCGGCTCGAGCTCTACGGTGAGGGCGACCGCATCCTCGTGGGGATGAGCGGCGGCAAAGACTCGTACACGTTGCTCCACATGCTCCGCCGCGCCCAACGGCTGGCGCCTTTTCGTTTCGAGGTTCTGCCGTTTCACCTGGAGCAGGGGCACCCGGGCTTCCCAGTGCACATCCTCCGGGGCTACCTCGAGTCGCTCGGCATCCCCTTCGAGATCGAGCACCAAGACACCTACTCCATCGTCACCGAGAAGATCCCCGAAGGGCAGACACCGTGCTCGCTGTGCTCACGGCTTCGCCGGGGGATCCTCTATGACGCGGCCCGCCGACACGGCTGCAACAAGGTGGCGCTGGGCCACCACCGCGACGACCTGATCGAGACGCTGCTGCTCAACCTCTTCTACTCGGGGATGTTGGCGACGATGCCGCCGAAGCTCGTCTCGGACTCGGGGGACAACCTCGTGATCCGGCCGCTGGCGCAGGTCCCGGAGCAGCTGATCCGGCAGTTCTCCGTGCGCGCAGGCTTCCCCATCATCCCCTGCTCGCTTTGCGGACGCGGTCGCGACCTCAAGCGCGACCGCGTCGGGCGGCTTGTCGCGGAGCTCGAGCGGGAGATCCCGGACCTCTCGCGGAGCATCCTCGCGGCGATGCAGAACGTCCGCCCGTCCCACCTCCTGGACGAAGAGATCTTCGACCACCGGGCGCTGGTCGCGCACCCGCTTCCGCGCAGCCACGACGAAGACTGAACACGGCGCCACGCCGCCGCGTCGACACCCCCGCGACTCTGCGGGCTTCTAACCCGAGCAGCTTCGTGTCATTGTTCACCCCACCTGTTCTGGAGGCATTCTCGATGCGCGCGTTCTTGCGGTCTCTCGTGGTTGCAGTCGGCCTTCTGGCCCCAATAGCGTCAGGCCAAGAGGTCGTCATGAAGATGGCGTCCGTCGCACCGGACGGCACGCCGTGGGCCAAGGCCCTGCTCCAATACAAGAAGAAGGTGGCCGAGCTCTCCGGGGGCCGGATCAAGATGAAGCTGTTCATCGGTGGCGCGCTCGGCGACGAGAACGAGACCGTCACCGCCTGCAAGCGGGGGCGCGTTCAGGCGATCGCGGTGTCCACCAGCGCCATGGCCACGGTGGTCCCCGAGCTCAACATCCTCGAGATGCCCTACCTCTTCCGCGACTATGCCCAGGCGGACAAGGCGCTCGACAACGCGAACGTCATGCGCTCGGTCAACAAGTACCTCGCTGACCGCGGCTTCATGCTCCTCTTCTGGTCCGAGAACGGCTTCCGTTCATTCGGGACCAGCTTCGGCTTCGTGAAGAGCCCGGCCGACATCAAATCCAAGAAGATGCGCTCGCAGGAAGTGCCCACGCACATCGAGTTCTACAAGGCGATCGGCGCTTCGCCGGTGCCGATCCCGGTCACCGAGGTGCTCACGTCGCTGCAGACGGGCGTGGTCCAGGGCTTCGACAACACGCCGCTCTTCTCGTTCGCGTCGTCTTGGCACACCGCCGTCACGCACTACTCCGTGACCGAGCACATCTACCAGCCGGCGCTCATCGCGGTGAAGAAGGACTGGTGGGACGCGCTCAAGAAGGAGGACCAAGATATCCTCGAGGCCGCCAAGGGCGATATCCCGGTCAAGCTGCGGTCCACCCTCCGCAAGATGGGGCCCCTGCTCCTCAAGAACTTCGAGAACGCCGGCATCCAGGTCCATCGCCTCACGGATGGCGAGAAGGCCACGTTCCACGCGGCCGCGAAGGTGGCCCGCGAGAAGTACCTCTCCGGCGCGAGCGCCGAGGCCAAGGCCTTTCACGCGACGTTGGTCGCGGCCATGGGCGGGCGGTAAGGCTTGAGCGCCCTCGGGAGGCTCGACGAGCTGCTCTACCGCGTAGAGCGCTTCATCGTGGCGTGGTCCATGGTGGTCATGGGCGTCGTGGTCGCGCTGGACGTGGTCTATCACAACGCCACCCGTGAGGACGGGCTCGTCGTGAAGAACCTCGGCCGCTTCATGGACCCCGCCGCCGCCGAAGCGGCTTCCCCGTACGTCGCTGGCGTCCTGGGCCTCCTGTTCTTCTATGCGGTGTTCCGGACGCGCGGCAGCGCCTCGGGGATGGCGCTGGGCCTGGCCGTCGTGGCCGTTGGCGTCTTCGTCGGTCTCGTGAAGCTCTACGTCCATCTCCTGCCGAACGGCGTGATCTGGGCGCAGCGCCTCGGGTTGATCCTCATGACCCTGGCGGGCTTCGTGGGCGCCAGCCTCGCTGCAAGAGAGCGGCGGCACTTGGGGCTCGAGGTGGGCCCGAAGCTGTTCCCAGAGGCTGCGCGGGGCTTCGTGGTGGCAATCGGCCACATCATGACCGCCGCTTTCTGCCTCTGGCTCGGCTACCTCGCGATCGGCGGCCTTCGGGAGCACTACCAGGACCGCCTGGAGACCAATATGACGGGAGCGGCGTTCACCGAGCTCCCGATCCCGTACTGGCTCGCCTATACGCCGATCGCCTACGCGCTGATCGTCATGGGGCTTCGGTTCTTGGCCGAGGCTATCGCCTCCGCGCGGGGCCAAGATACCTCTGAGGACGAGGTGGCCACCTTCAAGCGCCTGGGTGGCGTGGACGACGGGGGGAAGGGCTGATGGCACTCCTCGGCCTCATCCTCTTGTTCGTGCTCTTCGGAGCGCGCCTCTTCGTCATCGTCGGAGGCGCCACCGCGGCCGCCTTCTACCTCTACACCGACGACCACCAGACGATGGAGAGCCTCGGCCGCATCGTCACCAAGATCGAGGGGCTCACGGGGAAGAACGTCTTCCTCTCGATCCCGCTGTTCGTGGCCGCGGGCGTCGTCATGACGCAGGGCGGCATCGCCAAGCGGCTCATCGAGGTGGCCCGCGCTGCTGTCGGGTGGCTCCCCGGGGGCCTCGCGATCGCCACGGTGCTGGCCTGCGTGGTCTTCGCGGCCATCTCTGGCTCCTCTCCGGTCACGCTCATCGCGGTGGGCGTGATCATGTTCCCGGCGCTCACCGCGTCGAAGTACCCGGAGAACTTCTCGCTCGGTCTGATCACGACGGCGGGCAGCCTCGGGTGCCTCGTTCCCCCGTCCATCGCCATGTTGATCTATGCGATCAGCGTGTCCGGTCGGGCGGCCGTCGACCCGGCAGACCTCTTCCTCGCCGGCCTCGTCCCGGCGGTGTTGATCGCCGGGCTGCTATCGCTCTACGCGATGTGGGTCGGCCGGAAGATCCCGGAGTCCCGCGAGCCCTTCGTCTTCGCGCGCCTCGTGAAGTCGGTGAAGGAGGGCGGCTTTGCCCTGATGCTCCCGGTGATCATCCTCGGCGGGATCTACTCGGGGACGTTCACGCCCACGCAAGCGGGAGCCGTCGCGCTCGCGTACGCGGTCTTCGTCACGGTGTTCGTCCACCGGGACCTGGACGTCCGTCGGCTTCCGGATCTGTTCTCGGAAGCGTCCGTGCTGGTCGGCAGCCTCATCCTGATCGTCACGCTCTCCTTCGGCCTCAACGACTTCCTCGCGGAGGTGGAAGCGCCGGACAAGATCGTCGAGTGGATCCGCAAGGCAGACCTCTCCCCGTTCGCGTTCTTCCTGCTCGTCAACGCGGTCCTGATCATCCTGGGCGCGCTGATGGACTCGATCTCCGCCACGCTCATCTTCGCCCCGATCCTCGCTCCCATCGCGCTCGACGTGTACGGCATCGATCCACTGCACTTCGGCGTGGTCTTCGTGGTCAACATGGAGATCGGCTACCTGGCTCCGCCGGTGGCGACCAACCTGTTCGTGGCCAGCGCGGTCTTCCAGCGCCCGTTCGGCCAAGTCACGCGGGCGGTCCTGCCAACCCTCGGGATCGTGTGCGGCGCGCTCATCCTGTGCATGTACGTGCCCACCATCTCCAAGGCTGCGGTCAACTGGAAGCGTAACGTTGCGATCTATCAGCCCTTCCCCTGGGAGAAGCCGGTCCGCGAGGAGTCCGACGGCGATGTGGTCTCCGGCGGCGCGCCCGCAGTGAACGTGCCCGTCACGGGCCCCACCGGGCAGAAGGTGATGTCCGTCGAAGAGATGCAGCGCATGGCTGAGGAAGACCCCGGTACTGGGATCGAGGCCGACAAGCCCGAGGCGGACGACCTGCTCGAAGCGCCTGAGGGCGTCGAGGCCGACAAACCTTCGGCCGACGACCTGCTCGAGGAGCCGACAGGCGTAGAAGCCGACAAGCCCTCGAAGGAGGACCTGCTCGAAGAGCCCACGGGGGTCGAGGCGGACAAGCCGGGCCCCGAGGACCTCCTGGACGCTCCCACGCCGTGAGCCTCCACACCAAGACGCTGATCGCCCTCGTGCTCGGCGCGACGCTGGGCGGAGGGGCCAACGAGTTCTTGGGCGCGGAGGCCATCGCGCCGCTGGTGAAATGGGGGACGTACCCCGCCGGACAGATCTACCTGCGGCTCCTCCTGATGCTCGTGGTCCCCACGATGTTCTCGGCGCTCGCGCTCGGGGTCGCGGACCTCGGCGACATCGGCAAGCTCGGGCGCGTCGGCCTCCAGACGCTGGTCTACACGGTGTTCGTGTCGGCGATTGCGGTGCTCATCGGGCTCGCCGCGGTGCACCTGTTCGAGCCCGGCAAGGGCTTCGACCTCAGCGCCCTCACGGCGGCTCAGGCGGAGCGCGCCAAGGCCTTGGCAGCCAGCACGAGCGCCGGGCCCTCCGGCATCGACCTCTTCCTCAACATCATCCCAAAGCACCCGATCGGGGCCATGGCTTCGGGCGACATGTTGGGCGTGCTCTTCTTCTCGCTCTTCATCGGCATCGGGCTGCTGCTCACGCAGACGCCTTCGGTCGGGGTGTTCCGCGACGCGCTCCAGGGCCTCTACGACGTCTGCATGCGCCTCCTCGGTCTGGTGATCCGGCTGTCACCCGTGGGCGTCTTCGCCCTCTTGTTCACGCTCACTGCGGAGCTGGGTTTCGCGATCTTGCTCAAGCTGGCGCTCTACGTCGGGGTGGTGCTCGGCGCCCTCGCCGTCCACCAGTTCGGCGTCTACAGCGCGATCCTCGCCTTCTTGGCGCGCCGCAACCCCATGACGTTCTTCCGCGCGATCCAGCCTGCCATGGTCACCGCGTTCTCCACGGCGTCGTCCAGCGCCACCCTGCCCACGGCCCTCAAGGTGGCCGAAGAGAACCTCCGCCTTCCGCGCGACATCAGCCGCTTCGTGCTCACGATCGGGTCCACCGCCAACCAGAACGGCACGGCGTTGTTCGAGGGCGTCACGGTCCTCTTCCTGGCGCAGCTCTACGGGATCGACCTCTCACTGGGCCAGCAGCTCATGGTCTTCGGGCTCTGCATCCTGGGCGGCGTAGGCACCGCGGGAGTTCCCGCTGGCTCCATCCCCGTCGTGATCATGATCCTGGGCCTCGTCAACGTTCCGCCGGAGGGCCTCGGGCTCATCCTGGGGGTCGACCGACTCCTGGACATGTGCCGCACCACCCTCAACGTCACCGGTGACCTGGTGGCGGCCGCGGTCGTGTCGGGGCCTCCGGACACTCCAACAGCGAGCTGAGCCATGGCTCTCGCTCCCGAGCTGGTGCGCGCCGTCCGCGGCGCGATCGCCTTCGACACGCGCACGTCGGCCGGGGCCCGTGGCCTCGTGGCCTACGTGATGGATCTGCTCGACTACGGCGAGTTCCACATCATGGAGCAGGCCGCCTCGTTCTCGAACGCCGATCACACGAACCTGGTGGGCCGCCGAGGACCCGCCCGTCCCGGCGGGCTCCTCCTGTCGTCAGCGGTGCTCCCGTCCACCCAGACTGACCCCACGCTCTGGACCGAGACCGAGGACGATCCCCTCAACGCCACGGAGAAGGACGGGCTGCTGCTCGGGCTGGGCGCCGCCGGGAACCGACTGGACCTCGTGTGTCGCGTGCTCGCGGCCTCGCAAGTGCCCGAGCGGCGCCTCGTGCGGCCGGTCCACGTCGCGGGTCTGTTCGGGGACGACGCGCGCGTAAGCGGTGCGCTCCACCTGGTCGATGCGGGCATGGTGGCCCCTGACGGCGCCATCGTCTCCGACGCCACGAACCTGGAGCTCGTCCGGGCTCACCGGGGCTATGCGGTGCTCCGCATCACGGTCCCTTCGGCGCCGCAGCGGCCGCCGCCCGGAGTCAGCTGGTGGGTGATCGACGTCTTCGGCGAGGCCGCCCACACGGCCGAACCTGGCCTCGGGCGCAACGCGGTCCAACGGGCGCTGGCGATCGGCGTGAGCCTCGCCCGCGGTGGCGCGATCGTGCACTCGATCACTGGCGGAGACGCCACCGAGGGCGTCCCGGATCGCGCCCGCATCCACGCGGCCTGCACCGAGACGCCGGCCTTCCGGTTCGCCGCTTCCCGCCCCGCAGAGGCTCCCAGCGCCGCCACGAGCCTCAGCTCGGCCCTGAAGATCTGGGCCGAGCTGTTCCCGAGGCTCACGGGGCTCTTGCGTTGGTCAGCGGCGAGTGACGACGCCGACTTCCTTCCCGCGGGGCCGCTGCACCAGCTGAAGCGGGTGGGCGCCCACGACGACCGTCTGGTGGTTGACCTCGAGCTCCGTCCCCGGCCCACCGCCGACGGGGTGCTCGAGTCGGTAGACACGCTCGCGCGCGAGCTCGACGGCCACGCGCGGCGCGCCGCCGGTGAAGGCGCCAGCTGCACCGTAGAGAAGAGCCTGCTGCCGTTCCGGGCCTCCCCGGACTCGCCGCTCGTCAACGCGTCGCGCGCGGCGCTCCACAAGGCGGGAATGCCGATGGTGGTCGGGACCCACCGCGGTTTCACCGAGGCGTGGGTCTACGACAGTGTGGGGATCGACACGCTCGTCTTCGGTCCCGGCCGCCTGGACGCCCGCCACCGCCCGAATGAGGCCGCGGTGCTGGCCCATCTGGAGGCAGCAACGCGGTTCTATACGGCGATCATCGAGCGAGTCTGCTGCGCGTGAACGCCCCTCCAGGCGCAATGGTGGACCGAGACAACCGGGGGGGGGGCAGACGCCTGCTCGGGGTGTTGTGCTTCGTCTTGGCGTGCGGCGGCACCAGGACATCGGCCGAAGCGCCGGCACCGGCCGAAGGGCCGGCATCGGCCGAAGCGCGGGCGCCCGTGCCGCTGGCGCCCGCGGTGGTCGAGGCGGTGTCCACCCCTCCGGTGGCCGCGCCGCCCCCGGCTCCCCTGCCCCCAGCGCCGGCGCCCGTGACCCCGAAGCTGGAGGCCCCGCCCCGCCCGGAGACCGCCACGGTTCTACGGCGGATCGGGCCGTACGCGGTGCTCAGCCTCCCGGTACGCGCAGTGGTGGCCCAGCCTGAGCTGCTCGAGGCCCTATCGGCCGCTGCCACCGCGAGCGAGAGGATCGCGTGGGACCAGAGTCACCGGCACGCCGTGGCGCTCCACGGGATCGCCGAGCAGCTCGCCGGACGTGCAGACGGCGAGGAGCGAGGCGCCGTACAGGGCTGGCTCGAGCACTTCACCTTGAGCCTTGGCCCCTACGACGCGCGGTCGGGCGAGAAGTTGCCGGCGCCCCTCCCGCGCGAGCGCGTGGACGCGCTGCTCGGAGCGCCAATGGCCCCTGAGCTCGCCGCGTTCTGGTACGACCCCGCCGTGGCGCCCACGCGAACGGCGCCGTCCTCGGGCGGCTCGGACCCCGTCGCCGCCGCGGGGGCCAACTTCTACCTCGATGTCACGGCCAAGGACCTCGTAGACCTCGTCGAACGCTACCCTCGGAACTCGCGGGTCTCGCGGCGCGCCGATGGGACCGTGTTCGAGGAGGTCTGGCGCGCGGGACGCGACGCGTCTCCAGGCGTGAGGCCTAGCCCTCGCGGCCGCTACGCCGTGGAGCTGAGCGCCGTGGTGGCCGCGTTGGAGCGCGCTCGGCCCTTGGCGGCGCCCGAGCTCCGCGTCTATCTCGAAGCGGTGTGCGAGCAGCTCGTTACCGGCGAGGCGGCGGACCTCGCCCGGGCGGAGGCGCTGTGGCTCGGCCAGGCCCCCCCGATAGCCGCGTCCTTCGGCTTCGTGGAGACCGACTGGGATCCCCGCGCACGGAAGGGCCTCTGGCAGGCCCTGGTCGTGTTGGATGACGCCCCCCTGCGCAAGCTCTTCGAGACGCTCGCCGCGGCAGCGCCGGAGCTCGAGGCGCGCGGCCCGTGGGCCGAGGCCCATCGCCGTCCCCGGCAGGATCCGCGCCTCCCGTGGCCGGTGGAGGTCTACGCCGGGAGCGGCGCCACGGGGCCGGTGCTCCCGGCGGAGCTGACCCTCCCGAACGACGCGGCGGCGCGCGACTTCACCGGAGCGCCAGAGCGCGCAGGTGAACCGGGCCGGGGAGCTCTGCTGCCACGGCCCCGACATGAACTGGAGCCGCGCACGTGGCTGCTCTCCAACGTGGTACGCGCCGTGGACGAGGCGATGGACGAGCTGACCCTGCCCGCCTTCGCCAGCGCGGGTGATCAGGCCGACGCCCGCAAGTACCGTGGCCTCGTCACCGACGTTCAGCTGGTGCTCGACAGCGTGGTGGGGCTCCCCCCGTGGCGACCTACCGGCGCGTTAGCGGGCAAGGATCCTGCGATCACCCTGAAGGAGCTCTCGAGCCCGCTCGAGTACCTGCGACGCGCGCTCGTCGGCCTTCACTTCCTGGGCGACCCTGCGGTCTTGGCGGCCAGCGCTTGCGATGACGGCTGCGTCCGCGCGGCCTATCGCCGCCTGATTCGGCACGAGACCATACTCCTGGGTCGCACCCTCGGCGCCCGTATCGAGGACGAGCACCACCGCGCGCTCCGAGCGGTGGTCGCTTGGCTCAACGACAAGGGGGCCGTGCGCGTGGACCTCCCGGCTGCGGGCGACGATCGCACCCCTATCGGCTATCACGTCGACGACGCGCCGGCGCGGGCTGCGGTGGCAGAGCTGCTGGCGGAGGTGATGCGCGTGGGCAGCGAGGGTGATTACCCGGCCGCCCGGCGCATCTTCGAGCTGACGGAGCTCCCGGACCCGGAGGTGATGGCCCCGCTGCGACGCCGCGTGGCTGCGCTCGCGCTCCCCGAAGCGTACGCATTCGAGTCGGTTCGGGCTCGGCGGCCCTGAGGGCGCCTCCGCGTGGGGGCAGCGACCTCGCTCTCGGAGCGCCCCGGTGACGCGCTCCGCCTAGCAGCCCAGGACCGGCGGCCCAGCGGTGGCAGCTTGGGCAGCGGACCGGCGCACAGGGCCCCGGTGATGTGGAACTCCGCGGAGGGGTCTGCTAGCGTTGCGGGTTGGCAAGGGACTGCGCAAGAGCGAACTCGCTGACAGCGTTCGCGGTTCGGGCGCGGCGGGCGTCGGTATCGAAGGAGGCGGAAATGCGGGTATCGGGACTTTCACTCAGCGCAGCGCGCGTGTTCATCGTGACGGCGCTGGTCGGCTGCGCGTGTTCGGACCCGGAGCCCAGCGGGACGCCGACCACAGACCTCGGTGACACGGACGTTAGCCCCACGGAAGACGCGACTGGCGACGTGGATGGCGCCGATACTAGCGACGGCGGTGACGCCACGGCGGCCGGGGACGACTCCACCGACGACACAGTTGAGATCCCTGATGACGGGAACGCGGATGGTACGGACGACATCATCGATGTCGTCGATATCGGCGATGACACCCCTGGAGCCGACACCACAGACGTCCCGGATGCCGCTGTCGGCTGCCCCTGCGTGCTGCCCGCCGGCATCACGGACTGTAGCTGGTGCGAGCTGGAGGCCGTGGTCTGTTCCAGCGACGACGACTGTGTAGCCGAGGCCACGAAGCTCGCGAAGGCTCAGACCCTCCCGCCGTATTCACATCCCTTCACCAACGACACCATCGCAAACTTCCCCGACTGCTATCGCAGCACTTGCGTCGCGGGGACCTGCGAGCCGCTGACGCGTTTCCCCGATTGCTGCACCGACGCCACCCCGGATCAGTGCCCTGGCGCCAGCGACTGCCTCCAGGCCACGTGCGCGGCGCAGGAGATCACGGAGCAGACGCCGATCACCGGCCTCGAGGGCGCGAACCGCCGCTACTGCCTCTACAACTACAACGCGTCGTGTTGCGGTGGCTCTCCGAACACCGTGGTGTTGGGTGAAGATGGCGACTCCGGGTTCCCGGCCGGCTGGACGCAAACGCAGGTCGTCGCCAACGCCTTCACGAAGTGGTGGGCGATCCCCGCTGCCAACAACGACGCCCACTGCCGTGGCGGTGGCTGCCTCTTCCTTGGCTTCGCGACTGGAGACCTGTCGCTCGGCGGGTCGCTTTGCCACACGTTCTTCGCCCCGGTGAACAACGGTGACCTCGATCCCAACACGTGCACCAAGTCTCCGGGTGTGACCACGGGCGAAACCGTGACCACCACGCTCACGTCGGATTCGATAGCGCTCACGGAGACGGCGGGAACCAAGGCGGGTCAGCCCTGGGCCCTCACGTTCTGGTACCGCATGAACGGTGATCCCCCTTCGCCCGGCGCCGCTCAAGAGATCGGCGACACCCTCGAGGTGTGGATCGAGGACTCGGCCAAGGTGTCCCATCTGGTCTTCACGTCGGCCGACTCCAGCAACACGACCGGCGGCAAGCACGTCCCCGTCTCAGTCGACCTCACGCGCTTCCGGGGTCAGACCATCCGCGTCTCGTGGCGTTTCGACACCCACAACGTCACCGACGATCTGTTCGAAGGCGTCTACCTCGACGACATCACGATCCAGAGCCTGTGCGGGCAGGCGACCTGCGGCGGCGCCGGCGGCGTTCAGTGTGGGGTGCCGGAGACCTGTCAGACGGTCTCGTGCGTGGAGAGCATCAAGACCACGCCCCTCGTCGACGAGGAGCCGATCGCGTTCTGCCTCGAGAGCGCGGTGCCAGGTTGTGTGCCCTGCGTCGTGGACGGCGACTGCCAGAAGTCTGGGACGGTCGGGGCGTGCAAGGCAGACGGGACCTGCAAGTTCACCGCCGGCGAGTGTCCTCCGGAGATCCTGTCGGAGTCGTTCGAATCGCCCACACTGCCTGCTAGCTGGGAGTTCTTCAACGACGGCTTCTGCTCCAACGCCTGGTCCAGCTCCACTCATCGCTCTACCGACGGCTCGCGCGCGCTGTACTTCGGGCGGCCCACCGAGGCTTGCAAGGCCGGCGAGCCCCTCTGCGCCGGCGGGAACGGCACCACGTGCCCCACTTTCGAGTGCTCGGACTCCGGGAGCCCCACTTACGGCGAGATCACCACGGACACCATCCCGCTTCCGCTGAAGGAGACCCTCCTCAGCTTCAAGCTCTTCCTTTCCAACGAGTACCTGTACACGCCGCCGACTTGTGGCGGCGTCAACGAGCCGCCGTGCGCGCTCCTCGAGGATCGCTTCGAGGTCTACGCCGTAGAGGGCGACGGCACCGAGTCGCTCTTGTGGGACAACCTCGGTAACGGGCTCGCGCACACCGACTGCGAGTTCAAGCCAGTGACCATCGACGTCAGCGAGCTGGCCGGCAAGAACGTCCAGTTCAAGTTCGTCTTCGACTCCGTGGGGGGGCAGTTCAATCGCTTCGAGGGCGCTTACATCGACGACCTCTCAGTGAACCCGAAGTGCAACATCACCAGCGGTCAGACCTGCACTGACAAGAGCGACTGCATCCCGGTAGACAGCTGCCACGAGGTCGAGTGCGACGCGGGTGTGTGCGTTCAGCTGGAGACGCCGGACTGTTGCGCCTCAGACGCGGACTGCGAGCTTGATGGCAACAGCTGCACCGAGGACAAGTGCAACCTCATCACCCGCACCTGCACGGAGCCGGTCCTCAAGGGCGCGCCCTGCTGCGACGGGGACGCCGCCTACGCCTTCTTCGACCTGAACGACGGGATCCCCGCGGAGTGGGTCGCGGAGACACCGGCCGGCGTGCCCAGCAGCGTGAAGTGGACCTGGGCGGACGGACAGGGCCTCCAGGGCACCGCCGGTGTGTGGTTCACCAACCCTGCCAACGGGACGTACGAGGCACCCGGGAGCGCGGTAGGGGGCTCGCTCACCACGACGGTGCTGTCCCTGCCCGCCGTGGACCCCATCGTCTCGTTCGACCTGTGGCTCGACACCGAGTTCAGGACCTATACCGCGGCCAACTTCGCCGACTACGTCTCCACGTCGTCCTTCTTCTATCAGGACCAGCTCACTGCGTTCGTGCAGGTCGAGGGCACGACGCAGTGGGTGCGCGTGTGGCGGAGCGATGACGGCCAGCCTCTCCCGGGCCACACCGTCGAAGACGGCTCTGTCCGCTGGGTCAAGATGGCGTTCTCCCTCGCCGCGTACGAAGGCCAGAACGTCCGGGTGCGCTTCGTCTTCGACTCAGCCAACGCGGAAGGCAACGCCTACGGCGGGGCCAAGATCGACAACATCGCTGTCCGCCAGATCTGTCCGCAGCCGGGCCTCACGCCCTGCCTCGCCGACGCGTGGTGTTACGACAAGAACGCGTGCACCGCCGACTCCTGCAGCGGCGAATGCATCAACGAGCCGATCCCCGGCAAAGCCGGTTGCTGTTTCCCCACGACCAAGGGCGGGAACGACTTCGACACGGGCAAGTTGCCGCTGGGCTGGACCGTCCTCAACGCCGCGAACGCCCTCCTGCCGGAGGACAACGTTCGTTGGCATGTGTCGAACCTCCAGGGCAAGGACTCGGCCTTCAGCCTTCGCTTCGGCGCTGCAAACGACGGGGACTACTCCTCGTGTGAGTGCGACCCGGGCGGCCCCGTGGAGGCGTGCAACGGCGGCTGCGCGCCGACCCAGTGCGTGAGCGCCAGCGGCGTCGCGGCGCCGGCGGGCACGGTGGTGTCCGCGGAGCTCCCCATCTCCCAGGGCACCGACTATTCGCTCGCGTTCGCGCTGCGGGCGGAGCTCTCCACGGCCGAGGTGGAGGGCTTCATCGAGGACTTCCGCGTCGAGCTGGTCCGTCAGGGCCCGGTTCAGCTGGAGACCATCGCCACGCTGGTGTGCCACGGCGCCGACTGCGACGCCTACAACGCCCAGGGCGGCTTCGATCCCTGTGGGTCCGGGATCAACTTCACCTACCCGGGCTGTCCGGCCGAGGGCGCCCCTGGCGACTACGGCGCTTGGCGCAGCTACAACTTCAAGCTGTCGCAGGTGCTCTGCTCCTCGAACAACCCGTTGGCCAATAGCCTCCGCAGCGACATCGCGCAGCTCGGCGCCGGGGCGCCCCTGCCGAACGGCCTCAAGCTCCGCATCTCCTTCCGCACCACGGACAACGCCGACAACTGCGGGCAGGGGCTCTTCGTGGACCAGCTCAGCTGGACGGACCAGTGCCCGGATCCGCAGACTGGGACCGAGTGGACGGGGCAGTGCCCCTGACCCTCAGGAAGGCGCTGGTCCGTAACCTCGGCGTCTGGGCGAGAATCTTACTGGCCGCGGGGTTAGTGGCCTGCGCGGACGACGAGTCGGCTGCACCCGCGGCCGACACGATCTCTCAGCAGGATATGGGTGGACCGGGTGTTATCGGCTGCCAGCTGGCGGTGGACTGCGCGGCGTTGGCCGTGGGGCCTTGCGACGTACCCCAATGCCTCGACGGCGCATGCATGGTCCAGCGGCGCCCGGCGTGCTGCGACAAGGACAACGACACCTGCGGCCCCGGCGCGGTGTGCGAGGGCAGTGTGAACCGCTGCATCCGAACCACGGCCGACGAGTGCGTCTCCGCGGGCGATTGCGCCGGCGACGCCGCGCTGTGCGAGCGCTCGCTCTGCGCCACCGGCGCCTGCGCCTATTACACCGACCCGGAGTGCTGCGTCGCGGACGCCGACTGCGACGATGGCGACGCGTGCACCACCGAGCGCTGCGACGCTGGCCGCTGCGCCCGAGAGACCCCCGCCACGTGCTGCCTCGAGACGGCCTACTTCGCCGGTTTCTCCGACGTACTCGACGGGTTTCTGATCACCGGTAACGGCCAGGCCGCGCGCTGGCACTACACCGAAGAGCGCGTGCACACCCCTCCGGGTGCGCTCCGCTTCGCCGACCCCGCGAGCGGTCGATACGAGAACCCCGTTGGCGACGACGGCGAGCGCCCACCGTCACAGGGGCGCCTGGCGCTGCCGCGCGTGGTCGTTCCGGCCAGGGGTGGCAGGGTCGCGTTTTGGCTCTATCTCGACGTCGAGACGCTCCCCGAGTTCGACCTCTTCGGCGTGGAGGCGGATCTCGGGCTGGGGCCAGTCCCGGTGTGGACCAAGGTCGAGTTCCTGGGTGCCTATCGGGAGTGGTCGCGCGTGGAGGTGAACCTCGTGGCCTTCGCGGGCGAGACGCTCGAGCTGAGTTTCGTAGTCGACACCGTGGACGGCACGGTCAACATCGGCGAGGGCGTCTTCGTGGACGACGTCGTGGTGTATGGGGAGTGTGCCGAGGGCTGCACCGCCGACGAAGAGTGCGACGACGGGAGCCCCTGCACCGCCGACCGTTGCGTCGAAGGCCGGTGCGCGTCGCTCCAGATCGCCGCCTGCTGTGTGACCAACGCCGACTGCGACGACGAAAATCCGTGCACCGTGGACGCCTGCGGTGGCCAGGTTTGCGTGAACGCGCCGATCGCGGGCTGCTGCGTCGAAGACGTGGACTGCGAGGACTCCGTCGCTTGCACCACCGATCGGTGTGTGGCCGGCGGGTGCGCGTGGGTGCTGGACGGCATCGCCGATCCGCCCTGCTGCGCCGGCGATGCGCAGTGCGAAGATGGTGATCCGTGCACCCTGAATCAGTGTGACACCGTGTGCAGGACCACGCCTGTCGCTGGGCCCGGCTGTTGTGAGGTGGACGCCAACTGCGGCGACGACGATCCCTGCACCGCCGACCGCTGCATAGCTGGGCAATGCGCAGCCCTGCCCGCCACCGACTGCTGCGTCGCGGATGCCGACTGCGCCGACGCCTCGCCGTGCACCAGCAACCTCTGCGTCGACGGCAGCTGTCGCTTCGCCCTGATCCCTGGCTGTTGCGCAAAGAACGTGGACTGCACCGACGGCATCGATTGCACAGTCGACAAGTGCAACACGGCGTCCAAGACCTGCGAGTACCAGCTCTTGGCGGGGTGCTGCTTGGACGACACCACCTGCGACGACGGCGACCCCTGCACCCTAGACGACTGCGCGGCCAACCACCGCTGCGTCGAGGCCCACCCGGCGATCTCGGGCTGCTGCGCCAGCGACGCTGACTGCGGCGCGCCAGGGGACAAGTGCTCCTCGGTGACTTGCGAGGAGAGCCGCTGCGTCGAGCGCCGCACGCCGGGGTGCTGCGCGTCCCCGCTTGACTGCGACGACGCGAACGACTGCACGCTCGACGTCTGCGCCGACGGCGGGTGCAGCTACACCGCGCTGGTTGCGTGTTGCAGCTCCGCGGCCGCCTGCGCCGACGAGAACCCGTGCACCACGGAGGAGTGCGCTGACGGCGAGTGCGTCGTCACGCTCACGCCCGGCTGCGCGCCTTGAGCTCGTCCGCCGCGCTCGAGCCCGGGACGCTCTACGTTGTGGCCACGCCGATCGGCAACCTCGAAGACATCACCCTGAGAGCGCTCCGCGTCTTGCGTTCGGTGGACGTCATCCTCGCCGAAGACACGCGGCACACCCTGGGGCTCCTACGCCTCCTCGAGCTGCCGCCTCCGCCCGGGGGGTTACACGCCCTCCACGATCACAACGAAGGCCACGCCGCCGGGCGCGTGCTCGATTGGCTCCGCGACGGCCGCGCGGTCGCGCTGGTCTCCGATGCC
>SXOO01000251.1 GCA_005776725.1 Pseudomonadota bacterium
CCCGCGGTGGAGGATCAGGCCACCGACCGCGCGCACCGCATCGGCCAGACGCGTCCCGTCACCGTGTATCGCCTGGTCGCTCGCGGCACGATCGAGGAGGGGATCCTGGCCCTGCACAAGGACAAGCGCGAGCTCGTGGCCGCCCTGCTCGACGGCGCCGACGCTGCGGCCGCGCTCTCCACGGACGAGCTGGTGGCGCTCATCGAGTCATCGGCCGGCGAGGTGGCCCTCCCCCCGGAGCCAGCGCTGGAGCGTCCGTCGGGCTGAGCCGTGGGCGGTGTTCGCGCGGGTTCGGACGCAACCGGTCTTGCGAGGAGGTGACCGTTCATTGGCCGCTTGGCCTCGCTGCGCGCCGGCTGGCTTGTCTCAAGGCGCAACCCTGGGTCACCCTGGTTGGACTTCGGTGGCGCTCCGGATCCGCGCGCCGTCGAGCCACCACGTGGGCACCTCCGCTTTCCCCTTTAGATGTACATGCCCCCGAAAGGAGAGAGCGAACTCCGTGGTGAGGCGTTCCTTGGTCGCCTCCGAGATCTGGATGCGTCCAGGCTCGCCATGGGACTCGAGGCGCGCGGCCATGTTTACCGTGTCGCCCCAGACGTCGAACGCGAACTTGTGGCGACCAATCACGCCGGCGACCACCGGGCCTGAATGGATGCCGATGCGTAGCTCGAGCTCCGGGTGCCCCTGCCGCGCAGGGACCTGTAGAAGCTGCAGCGCCAGGGTGGACAGGACGTCCGCGTGGTCGGCTCGCGGATGGGGCAGGCCGGCGACGACCATGTACGCGTCTCCGATGGTCTTGACCTTCTCGAGGCCGAGGGCGCGGGTCAGGTCGTCGAACTCCGTGAACAGGCCGTGCAGCAGGCGAACGAGGTCCGCCGGGTCGAGACGCTCCGCGAGCGGGGTGAAGTTGACCAGATCGGCGAAGAGGACGCTGACTTCAGGGTGCCGGTCGGCGATCGGCTCACGGCCAGCCTGCAGGTCGGCGATGATCCGCAGCGGTAGGATGTTGGCCAGCAGACCGTCTGCTCGGTCCAGTGCCGTATCGAGGGCTCGCTGCTGCAGGAACACCTTCCGGTCGGCGAGCTCCAGGGCGTAGCCGACGGCGAGCACGATGGCCATGTAGGTGAAGAAGAAGCCGAGCAGCGGGAGGATGCTGTCCGGCGGCACTGTAGTCCGGTGCAGGGGGATCAGGATGGCGATGGGGGCACAGCCAAGCACCAACAGAGTGAGGTACTTGAAGCGAAGGCGCGTCATGCCGACCACCACAAAGAAGGCGATCGAGACCCCCATCAGACCGATGAGCAGCAGCGGGTAGTCGGCGCCCTCCAGCAACAGCCAATTGATGTAGATCAAGGGAACGAAGACGGCGAGCACCAGCAGCATCGTCGCTTCGGCAATGCGGCGGTGCATCCAACCCTGCATCCGGGGCGCGCTCAGGAGCCATAGCCCGATCACCATCGGCGGCGCCGCACCCGCGCAGCGCACCCATAGCAACCTATCCGCCAGCTCCGGCGCGACTAGCGGATCGATCCACGCGAACCCGACCACGACCACCAGCGCCAGCAGGATGTTGATCTGAAGCTGACGGCGGCGGTCCTTGTAGAACGCGTGCCAGAACGCCGCTTCGAGCTCGGCGTCGGCGAAGCGCAAGCTCAACCGGTGCAAGCGTCGCCCCGGGATTCAGGTGGCCTCCGGCTACTACCGACAGCTGGCGATGCGCCGCCGTCGTGTGTGCGTGAGCCGGGAGACGGTGACATGGCCGTCATCATGATGCCGGTGGGCGTTGGCTACAACCGCGGCACTGTGTTGGGAGTGGCCACTCTTGCTATTGCGAGCACGTATCAGCAGCATGGTCCGTTATCCGCTTCACCCTCGCTCGATCCGAGCGAGGCCGCCCCATCCGACACCAAGGTGAGCCCCTCCGATGAAGCGCGCGGCGCTCTACTTCTCGTCTCTCGTGGCCGCGCTCGGGTGCGCGTCGTCTGGCACCCCGACCACCGCCGCTATAGTCGACCTCTCGTCAGCGAAGCTCGATCGTGGCGGCCGGCTCTTCGACAAGTGGTGGAAAGAGGCCGGCGTTCCGTTCTCGCCAGACGCCAAGGCGACGGCCGGCACCGCGGACGGCTCGGGCGGGCCGACGAGCAACGGGACCCTGATCGATAGCGATGGCAAGGTCGTCCTGAACGACGCGGGGCACGACTACCGGCTGAAGAACTTCTTCGGCTGGGACCTGAGGGGGGCCGCCGGCATCTACGGCGCCGCCTTCCTGAAGAAGTCGTCTGTGCGCGCCGAGAACCTCATCGATGCCTCGCTCGACGACGCCGAGCTGCTCGCGCTCTTCCGTGACGGAGCACCCGGGCTGCCGGCTTGGGGAGAGGTGCTCAGCGACGCCGATCTAACCGATCTCGTCGGCTTCGTGGCGGCGGTACGCGGCGGGCGGGTGGCGCGGCCCGACCAGGTCTTCGAGCTCGATGCGGCGGCCTCGGGGCGCTACCGGCTGCGTGCTGGCGCCGACAGTGCGCGGGGCAAGAAGGTCTACGCGGAGAAGTGCTCGACCTGCCACGGCGCGGACGGCCGCGCGTTGTTGTTCGACGGCGGCGTGTACAGCCTTGGCTCCCACGCGCGCTCCAAGGCGTACGAGGACTGGTTCAAGATCGTCGCCGGCCACCCCGGCTCCGCCATGACGGGTCAGGTGCCAGTCACCCTCTCCGGCGCGGAGCAGTCCCAGTTCGTGCTGGACGTGCTGGCGGCGCTCTGCGACCGCTGGGCGTTCCCGCCGCCCGACGGCGCCGCGGATGTGGCCGATGGCGACCTCGGCTGCGGCGAGTATCTGACGGCGCCGTGACCTTTGGGAACGCCGAAGCGCACCGTCGCGCCCGTGGCGCCCGGTAGCGTGGGACCCCTCGTTCGCGTATGGAGTTCGCATGCTGCGTCCGCGTACGTCCGTAGTCCTTCTGTTCACCCTCGGAGCGTGCGCAAGAGACGCGGAGTCGGTGGCACCGACCCCATCGATCCACGACGTCTCGGAGACTCCCGTCGACGCGCGCTCAGCCAGTGACGGAACGGAAGCTGGCGCCGTGGAGGCGGATGCCAACCAAGATGGCGGAGACTCGCCGGACCCTGGCGCCGACGCGGCGTCCCTGGATCTCGCCACCGGGGACGGCGCGGGCCCCGCACCGGAGACGGCCTGCAACGGGCACGACGCCCTGTGCGCGCGCCCCTTCGACCAGGTGTGCTTCCCCATGACGCACAACAGCATGTCCAACGGTGACGCTGGGTGGCTGCTGCCCAACCAGACGCACGGGATCACACGGCAGCTCGCAGACGGCGTCCGCGGCCTGATGCTGGACGTGCACCCGCTCGATGGGCAGGCCACCTTGTGTCACGGGCTCTGTGACCTGGGGAATCAGCCGCTGGTCGAAGGGCTGGGCGAGATCGCGGCGTTCCTGATTGCCCACCCACGCGAGGTCGTCTCCATCATCTTCGAGCCCTACGTCGCGCCGTCGGACATCGCCGCCGCTATGGACGCCGCTGGGCTCACAGCGCGCCTGTACGTGCACGCGGGCGGGGCGTGGCCCACGCTGGAGTCGATGATCCACGCCGACACGCGGCTCGTGGTGTTCGCCGAAGCGGACGGCGGCGACCCGGCCTGGTATCACCGGGCGTGGGACCTCATCTCCGACACCAACTACTCGGCCAAGGTGTCCGCCGAGCTGACGTGCGACCTCAACCGCGGGGCCGAGACCCACGACCTGTTCCTCATCAACAACTGGCTGGGCAACCCCTTCCCCGACCCCGCGTTCGCCACGGAGGTCAACGCACGCGCGTTCCTCCTCGGGCGGGCTCAGACCTGTGCAGCGGAACGCGGTCACGTCCCCAACTTCCTCGGCGTGGACTTCTACGAGGTGGGCGACGTCGTGGGCGTGGCGCGGGTCGTGAACGGGCTCGAGGAGCCCTAGGACAAGCCCGCGCCTGGAAGGAACGAGCCAAAAAAATCGCTCGCGTGAAAAACAGGCTGAGGTCCTCCCGTTAGGGGGCATACGCGGCGCACAGAAGACGCCGCGTGCAACCTTTGCAGGAGTCCACGCCATGTCTTTGCGTCAGTCGCTCGTCGCCGTCTCGATGGTCATGTCGGTCTCTAGCTGCGCCCAGCTCTTCCAGGCGCTCAAGGGGTCCACACAGGCGGACGTAGACGCCGCCTTCGCGAAAGGCGACGTGGAGACGCTCGACGCGATCTGCAACGGCAAGCGCCCCGCGGAGCCCAGCCCGCGAAACAACGCGTGTGTTGCCTACCGCCGCCTCACACAGAAGGCCGCGCTGGCGTCCGCTAGCTGCGGTTCCATCGTGAGCGCTTATCGCGAGGCGCGCGGGGCCTCCAGCGCGGCAGAGCAGCTGAGCGTGGGGATGCGGATGGCCGAGTGTGGGCACTACAAGGAGCTCTTCGAGGTCGTCGCGCACTGGGGTAACGGGGACGAGAGCGTCAACATGCTCATCGCCATCGAAGCGGCCGGCCACCCGGTCGAGGCACAATGGCTCGCGTACCTCCAGGCGCACCAGGGGCCCAACTTCTTCCGGCTGGAGAACAAGGCCCACATCAAGTTCGCTCTGGACCACATCGGCAAGTGGCTCATTCGCAAGGGTCACCTCGGGCACTGCACCGCCACTGTCGCCGCCGTGTCGGACGCCAACCCCACGGCCAAGGTCTGGGTCATGCCGTATCTCAAGGAGACCCGCTGCACCGCCGGGCTCCCCGTTCTGGTCGACAACCTGCTGTCGAACGACGCTCAGGAGCGCGCTTGGGCCTGCAACGCGCTGGGAGAGATCGGCGACCGGTCCGTGCTGGAGCCTGTGACCGTGGTGGCGGAGTCAGACACCTACTACGAGGTGCGCGAGGAGGATCGTGACGGCCGGATCTGGGGCGTGAAGGTGCATCCCGTCCAGGAGGCGTGTCGCGCCGCCGCGGGTAAGCTGAAGATCAAGCGGCAGGCGCGTGTCTCGCAGCGAACCGGGCGAGGCTGAAGACTGAGTCGATGTCCCCCGGGCGGGTCTCCCCCGTCAGGGGCGCATCCGCTCCAGCACGCTGAGGTACTCCTGCTCTTTGCCCAACATGGAGCGGGGAACGTCCTGGAAGTTGTTCCACATGGGCAACAAGGTGCTCGTGTTCATCGCCCGCGCGCCGCCCTGGCGCGCCATGTTGAGCAGCGAGTGGGTGAGCACCTTGTCGCTGTTGGGGTCTTTCGCGAAGGTCCAGTTGGTCAGGAAGTGCAGCTTCGTAGGCACTGCTTCTTGGCCGCACCAGTAGAACACCACGCGTCCCTTGCCGAACGCCGCTGTCGACGTGCCGGGCGTGAAGTACTGGAACATCTCGCGCGCCTCGGCGTCGGTGTCGGAGATCCGCGGCGGGTTCGTCTCGAAGACCTGGGAGTAGTAGACCTCTTTGCCCTCGAAGATGATGGTGCCGCCGAACGTCGCGACGCCGAGGCGGATGAGGCGCGAGATCTCCTTGGTGGCCGTGCGACCCTCCCACTCTGGCAGCTGCGGCGAGTTCCACTGCCAGCCCTCGACGCTGGTCTTGAGCGTCTCCTGGTACGCGTCGCGCCCCGACTGCTTCATGGAGAACGGGCCCTTGTAGCCCATGGCGCGGTGGACGTACTCGCCGATGACGGGGTCTCGCTTCTCGTACAGCGTATTCCCCGCCTGCCCGTAGTACATGTCCATCATCTGATAGCCGTTGGCGAGGTAGGTGCTGGCGCGCCGGCCCGGATCGAACAGGTTGAGCTCGCGGGTCAGCACCGACACGATCGCGGCTTCGCCCTGGGCAGGTGGCTGTCCGGCGCTGGCGGCAGGCGACGGGGCCGATGGGACGCCGGGTCGCGCGGCCGCGGCAAGCGGCGGCTTAGTCCGCGGCCGCGCTGCCCAATTCTTGAGACCCTTGACGATGAGGCTGCCGGTGCCGGCGGTGCCGTAGACGAAGGTGTTCTGTCGAAACGCTGCGGCCAATCGCCACTCGCCCATCTCGTGGACCACGTCCTTGACGCGCTGCTCCATAGGGGTTCGTTCTCCTCGCCGCTGGGGGTTGGGGGTGCGAGTGCTCAGCGGGCCGGGCCTCACACGCCTCGCTGTCCCGGGCCGTGCGGGCGACCCGGAGGAGCGTAGCGCTCACCGGGTCGCACGCACGGCCGCCAGTGAACGGGGGGAGCGTAGACGATGTGTGCGAGCGGCTGCAAGGTGGGCAGACCCACTGGTTGCGGCCGGGTCTCTCGGGCGCCAGCGCTGCTCAGAGCGTCTTCACGTACTCGACTACCGCGTCTAGCTCTCGGGCGCTCAACGCAAGGCCCAGCGTCTCGTTGAGGTGGTGCACGGCGTCGCGCATCGACTCGAACCGGCCGTCGTGGAAGAACAGCACGCTGTCCCACGCGTTGACGAGCGTGGGTGCCTTGAACTCCCCGGCTCGCCGCTCGGGCCTCTCTGTGAAGTCCAGGATCTCCTGGGCCCTGTCACCTGGCCCCAGATCGCGGTCGCCCCGCAACGCGCCGAGGAGCTCCGCCTCCAGCGCCGGGAAGATCGACTCGAAGAAGGGCCCCATCAGGGCCCGCGCGTTGTCCGTCCGGGTGCCCACGTCGAACACGTCGGGGCCGTCGCCGCTGCTGAACTGGGGTCCCGCGTGACACCCGGCGCACTTCTCGCCGAACACCCGCTTGCCCTCCGCCACCAGCTCCGGGTCGGTGCGGGGCGATTGTAGCTTCGGGATCCCGCTCGTCACATACTCGGCCAGCACCTCCACCGTCTCCGGGTCCGGGGTCCCGCCCAGGCGCTCCGTAACCACGATCTCCAAGAACTCGTGGGGATCGCGATGGGTCGCCGACGCATGCAGCCAGCCACGCCCCCCGACTCCGCCGCGCAGAGACATGGTGCGGCGCTCGCCCTCCACCGTGGCCCACACCGACCCGTCCGTTCCGCCGTCGGGGTGACAGGTGGCGCACGAGGCCTGGCGACTCGACGACAGCTGCGGGTGTTTGTCCGGATTGGACGACCGAAAATAGACGCGGCCCAGGCGCTCTCGTGCGGGCACCGGGTCCTGGTCCACCAGCATCACTTGTCCGATCTCCGCAATCGGCGGCAGGTCGGGCACCTCGCCGACATACCGCACCAGTCGCTTGCGCGTGAGTACCGCCTGGCCGGGCCCCAACGCCTCGATATCCTCATAGCTGAACGGGGTATAGCGCGGCTCCGGCAGCGCGGCGCCAGTGGTCTTGCTGAGGTCGAGCACGCTCAGGAACAAGCTGTTCTGGTACGCCACCCACGCTCGCGTCCCGTCGGGGCTCACAGCCACGCCGGTCGGGTTGGAGCCGCTCAGCGGCAAGTGCCGCTGGGAGGCGGGGTGCTGAGTGGTGGCGTCATAGACCACCAGCTCGTCGGCGATGTAGGACGCCATCAGCGCCCACCGGCCGCCGCGTGTGAACGCCATGGCCCGCCCCACGCCGGTCTCTGTCAGGCCCGACGCGCCGGTCGGCAAGACCGGTCCCGGGTTGACCTGTCGGTCGCCGTCGAGTTGCACGCGGCTCGCCAGCTCCATCTCCTGACCGAAGTGGGAGCACGCGAGGTAGGCTGGATTGACGTCTGGCGGGTCCAGTACACCCGGGTTGGCCATGCTGGCAGGGGCCAGGGGGTCGCGGGTGTCGAGCAGGAACATGAAGGCGGGCGCAAACCGACCCGGTGGGACGTTGGAAAACACGGTCTCCAGGGCGTTGGGCCCGGACTCCACCACTGGGGTGGGGCTGATCCGCATCCCGGGCACCCAGGCGTGGGCGCCGCCGGGTGTCAGGAAGGCGCCGGCCAGCTGACTCGCCGAGCCCTCCATCGTGACGCGCGACGGGCTGACCGAGAAGACTTCAGCCAGGCAGGCGACCGGGCCGACGTTGAACTCGTCTCCGATCACCACCTCGCGGCGTACGGTCAGGGTGTTCGGGTCGAGGGCGGTCACCCAGGCCTCGTTCTCGAAGACCCGTCCCCGCGGCAGGAAGTGGCTGACCAGCAGAAGCGACGACGTGGGATCGATGCTCAAGCCCGCCGGCCGTCGGCCAACCGTCGCCACCCCGGCGGGGAACAGCGTGGCGTTCCGGCGCTCGAAGCGCGCGACCGTGTCGGACACATAGGCAGAGACGAACACGTAGCGCCCATCGGGCGAGCTGACTACGTGGCGCGCCTCGCGGCCGACGCCGTCGGCCTCCGACAGGGTCTGGGTGACCTTGGTAGACGCCCGGTCGATCACGGACAGCGTGTTGGCGGTCGAAGAGACCACGAACACCAGTGTTCCGTCCGGGCTGATGCTCAGCGCGGCGGGTCTGCCTGGGACCGCTATGGAGGCGAGGCGCTCACCCGATTCAGCGTCGACCGCGACCACCCGGTCCGCGTCGGGCACCACTGCCCAAACGGCCAGTCCGTCGGGCGTGACGGCGAGGGTGCCGGAGGACGCCGTTTTTCGGTCCGTCGTGACGCCGCTGATGTCCACGCGGAGGCGCACCGACGGTGCATTCGGGAGTGGCGTGATCACCAAGGCGCCGCGCCCTACTCCCTCTGGGGCGATACCGCCAAGACGTACGAGGCCGTCCACGGCTGCCTCGGGCGACACGTCGTTCGTGGCGTCCGCCACCTGGGCGATGCCGTCTACCGCCGTCACCTCGAGTGCGGCGTCGCGCAGGCCGGCTTCGCTGCCGTTGAGGACCTGGAGCTCCACCCAGACCCGCTCGCCCAGGGCCACCGGGCGCTTGGCCAGCCCCCGGAGGCTGAGCGTGGTGTGGCTGCCCGTGACCGACACCGGGTCGGCGAGCGGCTGGGCCATCGCTCCCCCCAAGGCCGGGTCGTTCAGGTTCACGACCAGCTCGAAGGTGGCCGTGACCTCCTCTGGAGCACGGTCGGCGACCACGAACGGAGCGTCCGCGGGGGGCTCATCCGTCTGGGTGCAGCCGCACAGCACCGCCGCCAACAGAGTCCACGCCTGGCGCATCGGCGTTACTCCGCGGGGTCCTGGATCGTTACGGTCGTGTCCACGACCCCGTCACCCAGCACCGTCACGGCCGCCGACACGCCGAGCGGGTCCTCGACGCCGGGCAGCGAGGGGCTCTCAGGCAGCGCATCCACCATCGCCACGACGTACCAGGTGCCCTCCTCGAGGCTCTTCAGGGTGACCTCGACGGGGAACACCGGCTCGTTCACGCGCGCCACGGCCGCGGGTGCACCGGTTGGTGGGTTCGTGGTGAAAGCCCCCACCTGCAGGGGACCCGTGACCGCACCTGCGTAGTTCACGACGACGCGCACGTCGGCGGTGAGCACCTCGGCGAACGGGTCTGGCTCGGGCGAGCCGGAAGTGTCCGGCTCCGCCGCGTTCGCGTCTGCACCAATGGCCGTGAAAACGTCGGCTTGGGCCTCGCTGGCTTGGGACCCGCCACTCGCCGAGCACGCGGCCAGCGCGATGGCCGCGCAGGGAAGCAGTCTCCTCCACATGACGCTCACCTCAGCAACCCGTGTTGCAGACGTTGGTTGGCGGGCTGCCCGGGAAGCTGCAGGCGTTGCACGTGTCGCCACCCGAGCAGTCGTCGTCGCTGTGGCAGAGCTCGGCGTCGTTGGCCGCGCCGGTCGCCTTGCACTGGGCCCCGGACGGGAAGCCGGCGTAGCAGCCCTGCCCTCCGGTGCAGTCCTCCGGTCCATCGCACTTCTGGGGCGCCTCGAAGACGCCGCAGGTCGCGGCGCACTTGGCGCCGGTCAGGCCGACGCAGCAGACCGCAGCGCTCAAGTCGCACGAGCTGGTGCCGCAAGTGACGACTCCGGCCTTGGGATCGGTCGGCTCCGGCTCGGTCGTATCGGGCTCGATCGTGTCGGGCTCGGTCGTATCCGGCTCGGCCGGGTCGGGCTCGGTGGTATCCGGCTCGGTCGGGTCGGGCTCGGTCGTGTCGGAGTCATCGCCCCCCACCGTGTCATCGCCGCCGATCGGTCCCGGCTCGACCGGCGTCGCCGCCGCGTGCGTCTGCCAGTCCGCGATCCGGTCGCCGAAGCAGGCGCGGGCGGCGTCATCCAGGCCCGGTCCGACGCCGCTGCCGAGCGCCGCCTTGAAGTGCGCGGTGACGAAGTGGTTGACGATGGGCCAGCCCTCTTCGGCCGGCAGATCAGCGGCACCACAGCCGTCCGTGGCCAGCTCGGCGAGCAGCGGCGGAATCTCGAGGCCGGCGTCCATGGCGATCTGCAGCACGCCGCCCTGCGACCGGCCAACGGCGCAGATGTCGGTGAACCCCAGATGCCCGGCGCGCGCGATGGACACATACCGGCGCGCCTCCGCGTCGACTGCGGCAAAGTTGTCGGAAACCAGCTTCGTCGTGGCGATCTGGTCATGGGTCCCGCCCATCATCAGCGCGGGCTTATCAACGCCGGCCCCGAAGCCGGCGCTGGCCAAAACGGCCCAAGCGGAGATCCCCGCGTCTCCGGCCACGACCGACGAGCCCGCGCCGCCCATGCTGTGCCCCGTCACGCCGACCCGGTTGAAGTCCATACGGCCAGCCAGGACACCCTGAGCCAAGTTCTCGCTCTCGAGGCGCTTCAGCGTGTCGCGAAGCTGCGTGACCGTGAGGTCCTGGGGCGCCTTCTGGCTCAGGACCGCGGCCAGACCCCGCTCCGCGTGCTCGGGCGCCGCCACGACGAATCCCCAGGTGGCCAGGTGCTGCGTGAGGAACGTGGACTGCATCCGATAGCCACCCAGCCCGTGGCTGAACAGCACCACCGGAAACGGGCCCGCCGCGCTGGCGGGCAGGTCGCGGAAGGCGCCCGTCTGGAAGCGCGTGTCGGCGTCCTGCGGGATGTCGGTCACCAGGTCCGCGGGCATCCACCACCGCATGTCGTACTCGTCCGCGGCAAGGCCCGCCTGCGCGCCCTGATCGGCGGGGTACCAGACCTCCACGGCCACGCCGTTCATGTCGAGTGTCGTCACTCCAGCCACGAACGGCCCTGGGGTGGCGTACGGTGCCGCGGGGCAGCTGCCGTCGATTGTCCCGGTGGAGGGGTCGCCAGGCGTACCGCTTGTGGTGTCGCCCACCGATCCGGTCGTGTCGGCGGCCTGATTCCCGCCCCCCTCTCCCTCTCCGCCGTCGGCAGTCGAGCAGGCGGTGGCGATGAGCGACCAGGTGAGCAGTAGCGGTACCGGCAAGAGCAGCGGGGATCTCATCAGGACTTGTCCTCTCTCGGCGTGTCAGAGCCGGCGTCGTCGAACAGCTGTCGAAGTGTGGGGAGCAGCATCTTGCGTCGCAGCAGCACCACGAGCCGCTCGCTGAGCCGCGTAGCGACCTCGGCCAGGTCATCCACACGTTCACCGGCCAGGGGCAGGACGCCCTTGCGGAAGAGCATCAGCTCCGTCTGCACCAGAGTCTGGATGGCGCGGATGTAGTCGACGAGGATCGAGACGGGCAGCATGTCCGGTGACAGGCCCAGCGCGCGGGCGGTCTTGATCGTCTCCAGCAGCTCGACGTCCGCCCCGCTGAAGAGCAGCTGACCGTCCACCTCGCGGGGCTCGATCAGGCCCATGCGGCGCAGCGCGCGAATCTCCCGATCATCGACGCCCATAGCCACCAGCTGCGGCGCGGTGAACTCGGCGTCCCGCTCGGTCTCCTCGAGCACGCGCGCCACGGCGGCGGCCACTCGCTCGTTGTCGCGGGGCTTGTCTGCGCCGTCCAGCACCTGCTTGATGACGTCCAGCGGCAGGAACCGGCTGCGCTGCAGCTCCTTGATCGCCATGATCCGCGGCACCATCGCCGGGTCGTACCAGGCCATGTTGCGGCCGGTGCGCTCCGACGGACCGGGCAACAGCTCGAGTCGCATGTAGTGCTTGATGGTGGGCGCCGGCACGCCGGACCGCCGCGCCAGCTCGCTCATCTTCACCAGGTCGTCAGCAGCGGTGGTCATCGGGCGCGGATCTACCAGCTGAAAGTTCAACTTTCAACTTGTGCGTATCTCGCCCCGGTCGAATGCGAGTGAAACGGGATGGCCGCGACTGCTCGAGACGAAGGCCCTACCGAGCACTACACCGTGAGGCCCAGCCGGTCCGACGTTGATGCCATGACGGCACTCGGTCGGGTGCGGCCGCGCGCTGAACGTCGGGCGTGCTCAGCCGAGCATGCGCAGCGCGTAGCTCTGTTTGCCCTGCGCGCGCAGCGACTGGCCGATCCGCCGGATCTCGGCCTCGCCCTGCTCGAGAGCCGCGCGGCTGGTGTGGACCGAGTAGTTGCCGAGCACGAGCTCGTGGGGGTGCTGCCGGGCCGAGCCGAGCACGAAGCGCGTCTCGCCCTCGGCGACGAGGGCGATGGGGGTGGTGCCCGTCTCGAAGATGGCGAGCTCCCCGGTCGCGACGCGCGACGAGGCCTGGAGCGCGCCGTTCATCAGCGCCACCCAGGCCACGTCGTGCCCCTCCGGCGGCTCGAACACGAAGCGCTCGCCGTGCCGGAGGCTAACCGACAAATAGGTCATGGGAGGCGAAGCGATGGGACTGGTGACACCACCGTACGAGCCCAGGACCACGCGGGCCGGGCCGTGCGTGGGCACCTGCTCGGAGAGCAGGTACTGGCTCTGACACGGCGCGTTCTCGAGCTCGGGCGGCAGCGCCACCCAGAGCTGGAAGCCACGAACTGGGCCGCGTTCGACGGTGCCCGTGTGCCATACGCCGCCGCCGGCGCGCATCCACTCGACGCTACCTGGCGGCAAGACGCCCGTATTGCCCGTGGTCTCTGCGTACCGGGCGGCGCCTTCGAGCACCACCGTCACGGTGGCGATGCCCGAGTGCGGGTGCCAGCCGGCCTCCAGCGGCGGGGCGTGACCACCTTCGAACTCGAAGCGGTCCAGGAACACGAACGGCTTCAGGAGCCTCCCGAGGTCGCCCGGGCTCGCCAGGCGCGTGATCGGGCCACCGGCATGGCCGCGTGTGCGTTGGGTGATGGCGCGGGGTGCGACGGGCACCGGCTGCGGTGTGGTCGAGTCGGCCGGCGTCGGGAGGGGAGCTGTTGGGATAGAGGTCACGGCGTTACTCGTCTCCGGTGCCCGCGAACAGCTCGAGGTGAGCTCGACTGAGAGCGCCGCACCGGCGAGCTTCATGAGCTCGCGACGTCCGATCGTGGTGCTGCTCGTCATCAGTGCTCCCCTCGAAACAGGCTGGCACCAGTCTAGTCACGCTGGCGATGACGCAAGGGGCGACCTCTCAGTTGCCTGCCGGCGGGATGGCGCGGCCACCGTCCTCAGGCGGTAGGACGCACCCATACTAACGAGCGCGCTGGAACCACACGCCCAGCGTCGCGCCGGCGAGGTCGAGGTGACCGATCTCGACCCAGCGCTGCGAATCCTCGGCCAGCGCTCGCGCGTCCTGGACGAACCGGTTTCGTGCGAAGACGTAGGCGAACCGGGCCGCTGACGGGCAGCCCTCGAGCCTCTGAGCTCCGGTGACGCGCCATGGCGGGGGGAGGTAGTACTGCCAGCTCTCTTCGATCTCGGCCGTGACACAGACGTGCGCTGGCGCGGTGTGGGCGGCGATCCACTCCGACGACCACCTCGCCGTGGCCGCCCAATAATCCACCGTGAAGGCCGGCGCTGCGCCGCTCGCGCCTCCGGCGAGGTGGTTGAACCAGGCGGTCTGAACCGGGTGGTACCGAACCACATCGACCGCCTGAGCCGCGAGTCCCAATGTGACGACGCCCGCTGCCAGCCCGCGCCTGAGCGCGCCGCTGTGGCCCACGAACACGCTGCTGGAGAGCGCGATCAGAGGAGGGACCACGAAGAGCACGTGGCGGATCCCGTCGTAGATGGGAGCGCCCGCCACGAGGACATACCCGAGAGGCCACGCGACGGTAGCGAGGCAGAACGCACGACGGGACCGAGCGCCCTCGTGCGCGCCGGGCTCTGGCCCCGGAGCCACGCCAGATCCTCGCGCGCCGACGAACCGCCGCCTCAGCGCCACGAGCGCCATCCATCCCAGGCCCAGGAGCGTCAGCTCGGGCAGCTTCACCAGGAACCACGCCGGGACGTACCACCAGGGCGTCGCGGTTGACGGGTGCGTGACCCCGAGGGTCAACGTCTCGCCTTCCCATACGAAGCTCCGGTTCGCGGCCACGAGGTCCACGAGGCCGCTGACGGGGTTCAAGAGCACGTAGGGGTAGCTCAGCGCGTGTAGCCCCAGCGCCACCACGACCATGACGAGGGCCGCGCCGAGCAGCTGCTGCGGGCGGTTGGGGCTCGGCGCGCCGCGTCCCCTTGGGGCTTCGCTCTCCGGCAGGTCGACCGAGCCGGCTTGTGACCGGAGAGCGCGTATCCCGAGGACCAGTGCGGCCAGCGAGAGCGGGACGAAGAGCAAGCCGCCCATTCGCACCACGAGAAGCAAGGTCACCGCCAGACCGTGATGAACCACGGCGCGACGGCTCGGTCGCTCGACCAGAGTGAGCGCCGTGTCCACGCAGAGGAGCCACGCCGCAGCGAAGGGCACGTCCTTGAAGTTGCCGAAAGCGTCGCCGACCCAGAAGGGCCAGGTCGCGAGCGTGAGACCGGCCAAGAGGCCCACGCGACGGTCGTAGAGCCTGCGCCCGAGGCGGTAGATCTGGGCCACCGCGGCGACCCCGACGAACGCCGTGAGGAGGTGCCAGAGGTCGACGAGAGAGATCGGCACCGACAGGGCCCGGAGCCCGCGCCATATCGCGTAATAGATAAACGATGTCGATGGGTTGTGGCCGAAGTCCCACAGGGCCTCGTCTGCCGCGAATCCCCCGAACCAGAAGTTCCAGGTCTTCTCGCCCGCCTTGCGCCGGAAGTGGTCGACGGTCTCGTCCCAGGTGAGGCTGTAGTCCCCGTGGAAGGCAACGGCAAGGGCGACCAGCGCCGCCAGTCCTGCCAGCTCCGGGAACGGCCGAGACGCTGCGCGCCGCCACCACGATTCGCGGTCCGCGAGGCCGGTCATCCGGACGTCTCGAGGCGCCAAGGCCCGAGCGAACGGAGCCACGCTACGAACGCCAGCAGGGTCCACAGCGGCTTCCGGTGGTTCACGCGGTGCGCCTGATGCTCGGCGAGCAGCCGCGCGATCCCGGCGCGGTCGAAGATCCCGGCGCCCTGAAGCTCGGGGCCGGCGAGCAGGTCGTTGGCGTAGTCCCGGAGGGGCCCCCGGAGCCATGCAGCGCTGGGCGCCGAGAAGCCGCGCTTCGGCAACCGGACGATGTCTTCGGGCACGCCGAGCGCGAGCGCCAGACGGCGCAAGCACCACTTGAGCTCGGCGCCGCGCCGCTTCTGCCGCCGCGCTGCCCCGTCCGCCAGCGCGACCACCGCGGGATCCAAGAACGGCGAGCGGCCCTCGAGACCGCTGGCGGCGAGGCTTCGGTCCACCTTGGTCAGCAGGAGGTCGCCCAAAAAGAGCCGGCGGTACAGGGCATCGACCGGGGCGAGATCCGGCCGCGCCGCTACCCCCTGCCGTACGTCCGCGAACGGGTCGTCGGCGTCCCAGAGACGTCTGAAATCCGCGGAGAAGAACGCGGGCTCGAGCGCGGGCTCCACGCTGGAGAGCCACACGGCGTGCCGCTGCTCGCTGCTGGTATAAGGGAGGCCCGCGAGCCCTCGCCGCAGCTGGAAGTCCAGACCCACTTGCCGCTCCGAGGCCCCGAGGAGCCCCAGGAGACGCCCAGCGACGGACGCCAGGAGCGGCTGCAGCGCCCCCGGCAGCCGCGACGCCACGAGGTCGGCGAGGTGGGTCGGGTAGCCGTGGAAGAGCTCGTCGCCACCGTCCCCCGTGAGCAGCACCTTCACGTGGGGCTGGGCGAGCCGGCCGAGGTACCAGCCCGAGACCAGCCCCTCGTCGCCCAGCGGCTCGTCGACGCCGGCGAGGAACCCCGGGACGTCGCGAGCGATGTCGGCGTCCGAGATCACGACCTCTCTGTGAGCGGCGCCGGCGACACCCGCGATCCGAGCGGCCAGCTTCGACTCGTCGAACGCCTTCCGCTCCCAACCCACCGAGAACGTGCTGACCGCGCCGTAGCGCGCGGCCGTGAGGGCCACGATGGCAGAGTCGATCCCTCCGGAGAGCGCGACGCCCCAGGGCACCTCGCTGGGGAGACGTCGCGCGAGCGCGGCGTCCATCGCCTGCCCGACGGTGCGCACATACGCGTCGTCGCCCAGGCCTGCGACGCTCGGGGCCGGCGGCTCGTACCACCGCCGCAAGCGAAGACCCTCCGACGGGGTCCAGGTGGCGCAGCCGCCCGGCTCCAGGCGGTGGACTCCGGCGAGGAGCGTGCGCGGGGACGGCGCGATGTCGTGCAGGAAGTAACGACGGACCGCGATGGGGTCGAGCCGGCGCTCCACGGCGGGGTGCGTCAGCAGCGCGGTGAGCTCGGAGGCGAAGACGACGCCCCCCGGGACGCTCGCGACGTAGAGCGGCCGTTGCCCGTGGCGGTCGCGCGCGAGCAGAAGTCGCCGGCGCTCCGGCTCGTAGACCACCAGGGCGAAGGGGCCGTTCAGGCGCGGCAGGACGTCGTCACCGAAGGCCGAGTGGAGCGCCCCGAGGAGCGCCGTGTCCCCGACGCCGTCACCCAAGGGGTGCTCGGCCGCAGCGAGCGCGCGGCGATGGCCGTCGAGGTCGTAGATCTCGCCGTTGAGGGCGACCCAGCGGCCACACGACAGGCGCGGCTGATGGCCGCCGGCCACGTCCACGATCGCGAGGCGCGCCGCCCCGAGGATGGCGCCAGGGAGCTCGACCAACCGCTGGTCGTCGGGGCCGCGGTGCCGGAGCGCGGCGAGCATGGCGTGGGCCACGCCCAAGTCGCCGTGCTCGCCGACGATACCGAGCACCCCACACACGGTCAGGGCGCCGAGACGTCCGCGGGGGAAGCCGAGGGCAGCTCCACAGAGACGGCGACCCGCCCTGTCCGGCAGCTCTCCACCGCCAGCTCCAGGCGGCCGCTGCCCTTCACGCACAAGACGACCCGCTTCTCCGAGACGGAGCCGCGCGTCCACGGGATGAAGAGCCCCCAGCCGCTGTGCAGCCCGCGGCCCCAGCCCTCGAGGTGCCCGAGGGTGGTGGGCGGTTGCCCCAACACCTGCGGTCCGTCGGCAGTGACGCGGAGGGTGAGGGGCTCACAGATCGGAAGCTCGCGGTGCGACGGCAGCCCGTAGGTGGCGAGGTACCCGGGGTTCCTGACCACCAACGACACCTCGTGGATCCCGTCCCCCAGGGGGCGCACGCTCGGCGCGTCGAGCACCACGCGCGGCAACATCGCGGCCACGCGCAGGAAGGCGGCGCTCTGCCGCCGGCAGAGGTCGTCCAGGCGGTCGGGCGGGGGGTTCGAGATGCCGACCCGGATATCCACCCCGCCCAGCTCCACCTGGCCCAGCTGGGGGTGCTCGAAGGAGCGCCAGGGCTGGAAGAGTCGACCCTGGTTCTTCTCCACGTCCCACGCGGCGAGCGCCGCGAAGTCGCGCGGCGTCCAGTGCGAGTAGTGGTCGACGAAGGGCTTCTTCACCTCCATCCCGATCTCGCGGAACAGGTCCCAGAGCTCGATCACGTACGCGACGCAGCCGCGCTGGTGGTACGCGTAGTCGGACAGGTCGCCACGGAGCGGCTTGTCCGGCTCGTACGTGAACTCATGGAAGCCGCTGACCGTGGGGTAGCCAGTGTGGTCCCGAGTCCAGGCCTCGATCTGTCGAAAGACCGCCAGATCCCCGGGGTTCATCTTGTTGTCCGGCTGGTGGCCGAGTGGCCGGATGAGCACGCCGCCGAAGGTGTGGAGGTTGAGCCACGCGAAGAGGTGGGGGCGCCGCACGGCCGCCTCGATCACGGCGCGGGTCTCCGGTGTGGACCCGGGGTAGTCACCCGCCCCGAGCTGCTCGGGCTCGGGCGCCCACGACCACGGGACGTTCCGGTTGAAGTCGACGGCGTTGTCCCCGAGGTAGTGCGGGTTGGGCACCGTGTGCCCATCGAAGTTGGCGATGACGCCTTCCGGGAAGAGCTTGTAGTAAGGACCGGGGTGGCCCGGGGTGCGGGGGACCATGAGGCCCGGGGCCATGTCGGACTCCGCGGCCTCGCCCTGGGGGTCGCGGCGCCGCATGACGCGGATCACCCCGTCGCCGTCCACGTCCCGAGACAACCAGCGCGAGCGCGCCTGGTTGGGCCGCTCGTCCACTGGGCTGGACCGGACGTAGCGCCCCGTGGTCAACACGGCCTCGGCCCCGTCGGGCGACATCCTCGGGACGACCACGAAGAGCACGTCGAGGAGCCGCTCGACCTCGGGCGCCGAGAGCCCGAGCGCCTCGCCCTGGTGAAGCGCGAGCACGTCCTCGACGATGCCGAGCGCCACGTTCGTCCCGGAGAACTCCGTGGCGTGCATGTTGGCGTCCACCCAGACGGATGGCCGCACGCGCTCGGGATCGCGGCCCACGATCGCCGCGCGGATCGGCCGCCCCTCGGGGGAGTGCCCGAGCACCTCCAAGCGGACGAGCTCGGGGAAGCGGGCCTGCCACGCCGCGAGCTGGCGCTCGAGCGCCGCGAAGTCGAGGTAGGCGCTGCGGAAGTCAGCGGAGCCCGGTGGGACCTCGCGCTCTCGCTGGTCGAGACCTGATGCCTGAGGGGCTGCCCCTTCGTTCGTGCTCACTGCGCCCTCCGAGGCGTTCGTCGTTTCTGCGGGTTGGTGCCGTTCGTGTGTCCCCGGCCGTGGGCGCCCATCACACCCTGCGGGCCCGAGCGAAGGCGAGGCAAAGGAGCGCCAAGGCCGCGAGGCCCGGGCCGCCGGCCGCGCCCTGGCCTGACGCGTCACAGGACGAGCGGCGCCTCCCAGAGCCCACCTCGGCACCGTCGCTGGGACCGGCGCCGTCCGTGCCGTCGGAGGCGTCGCCGGTGACGTCGCTCGCGTCGGTCGCGTCGCTGACGTCGCCGGCGTCGGCGAGGTCTGCAGCATCCGCTGCGCCGTCGCTGGCGTCCGAGCCATCCCCGGCGTCCGACGAGTCTGCGCCCGCTGCGCCGTCTGCGGCGTCGCCCCCGTCGCTCGCGTCCCCGCCGTCCGTTGCGTCGGCCCCCTCAGTCGCGTCCGTAGCGTCGCCCCCATCGGTCGCATCGGCACCGTCGGTCGCATCGGCCCCGTCGGTCGCGTCGGCCCCATCGGTCGCGTCCGTGGCGTCGGCGCCATCCGTGGGGTCGATGTCACCCGCGCAGGTCCCCACGTCCGTCCCGGTGGCGATTGGCTCACACGACTGTCCGGCGCCGCACCCGCCGCTCTTGTCGCACCCGGGCTGGCACTTGCCGCCTGTGCACACGAGGCCGGGGCCGCAAGGCGAGAACCCGAGATTCACGAGGCAGCTCTGACCGACCGACTTCTTGCCGCTCTTCCAGCAGTCCGTGTCGCCGGTTGGCGTCAAGAGACACGACTCACCCGAGGGGCACCCGCCTGAGTAGACCGAACACCCGGCGGCCGGGTCGCAAGCTTTGAGCAGCCCGCCGCAGCTGTCTCCGACGCAGGCGAGATAACCGTCCTGAGTCGTTTCGGAGGCGCAGTCCACATTGATGCAATCGTAGAGGGCCAAGACGCCGTCCTGCGCGGCCTTGTTGCCGGCCGCGAAGCAGGTATTGGTGCACTCCTGGTCAGACCCGCAGTCCGACAAGCACCCGAGGGTCGTGTGACAGCTGGCGGTGCCGTAGACGGGCGGGATGCAGGTCTCGAGCGGCCCCGCGCACTTGCTGTAGGCGCACTGTGAGAAGGCGTCGCCGGAGAGCCCGTCGCAGCTCGTGTCGAAGCAGGAAAGCAGAGCGCTCACCTGCTGTTGCGCGAGCGCGGTACCGCTCTCGTAGCAGGCGGCAGAGCACGCGGCTTCATCGCAGCCGACGAGGCAGTCGTAGACCTCTGAGCAGCTGGCGGCGCCCGTCCCGACGGGGAGGCAAGTGTCGAGCTCCGCATCGCACTGGGTGTTTGCGCACGTCTGGAACTGGTCGTCGGGTACGTCGCACTTGTTGGCGAAGCAGGAGACCAAGGCGTCGTATTGCGTCTTCGCTGCAGCCGTCCCCTGGGTGTAGCAACCCCAGGTACAGCCCTGGTCATCCGAAGCGCAGCCCGCCATGCAGCCATACAGCGTCTTGCAGTCCATCGTCTGGCACTTGACCGGGTCGCAGGTCCCGTTCGGCTGGCAAGCCGCGGCGCAGCCGCAGATGTCGGGCTGCACCTTGCAACTCGGCACGGGCGCCCCGATGAGCCCGTTGATCCAGCTGGCGTAGGGGTCCACGCGGGTGATGACCGCGCCGATCTTGCACGGGTCGCAGGTGGGGTCTCCGTCCTCGCACCCCAAGACCGCGGAGTTCACGCCGATGGCGCGCCACTGGCCGCCGATCTGAAGGAGACCCGGGCCCCCCGAGTCCCCGAAGCAGATCCCCTGCCCTCCGTACTCGGACTCGTACGTGGTCTCGGCGATGAACTCGATGTTCATCGTGCCCTTACGCTTCAGGCCCCCGCCCGTCTTGGTGGCCCCGTTGGTCGCGCCGAAGCCCACGTAGGTGACCGTGTCGCCCACGTAGCCGGCGGTGAGGAACGCGGTGTTGATCGGCGTCGGGGTGACGCCCGTCACGTTCTGCGCCAGCCGGACCAGCGCGATGTCGTTCTTCTGAGTGGCCGACTCGTAGTTCGGGTGGATGAAGAAGGCGTCAGCGGGTACGAGGGTCCCGGCGGACGGCCAGCCCCCCGCGCCGGGCTCGGCGTTGGCTCCCATGTAGAAGTAGGCCATCTCGGCCGTGATCGTGAAGTCGTCCGGCGGCGTATCGAGGCAGTGCGCAGCCGTGAGGACCCACCGGGAAGCGATCAGTGTCCCAGTGCAGAAAGACCCCTGGTATCCAGAGCCGGGGTACTCGTAGGTGAGCGCCCCCACGGTGGTCCAGCCCGTCTCGAGCGTACCGCCCACGATTGGAGCCTCGAGGCGCGCAGGGCTCACCTCGGGCGGCGCGCTCGACGAACAGGCGATAATGAAGATGACCAGTCGGCGCATGGATTACTCGACAGAGCTCGAGGGCGAGCTTCGGTGGGCGGGTGGGGTGGGCCCCACCGGCAAAATCAGTACTTGATGATCAACCCCAGGACAACCGCGGACTCTCGTGGTGGCAGGGGCGCGCCCGGAGCCGGGCCATAACCGGGGCACGAACGGCCGAGCAACGGGATCACTGGGGCGAGCGAGCGTCACGAGACCGACGCGAGGCCTGGCGACGGAGTCACCGGGTCGAGTCCAGGAGCTCGGAGAAGGCGGCCTCTATCTCGCTCGGCGCCTCGCCGGTGATCTTGGCCGTGATGCGCCCGTCGGATGAGACGACCAGGGTGGTCGGCAGGCCCCCCGACGCGCAGGCCGTGGTGAGCTGGTCGCTCGGGTCGATGAGCAAGGTGAAACGCGTGCCGAGCTCCGCCCCCCAGCAGGAGCAGAACTCCCGCGTCGCGGGTTCACCCGCCTGTTCGGTGTCGCGGAGCACCTGAACGAGCCCCAGGTCAGCGTGTTCGCTGTGCCATCGGTTGAAGTCGGGCGCCATCTTGCGGCACTCGGCGCACCAGCCGGCGCCCAGCTCCACGACGGTGGCGCGCGACCGACACACCACGTCCGCCAGGGAGACCAGGCGCCCGCAGCAGTTGCTGAGCACGCGCCCCGGGAGGGCATCGCCCACGTCGCAGCTGCTGCCCGTGGCCAGTGTCGGCTGGCTCGTACATGCGCCGGAGACGACGGGACACTCGTAGTCGCAAGCGCCCGCGAGCGTGGGATCGGCGCAGCCGGCGGCGAGCCAAAGGCCCAGCGCGAGTGTGCCCAGGGCTGACACCGGGCGCCGCGCGCTGACTCTGCCAGTCCAACCGTTCGACACGCGTGCTCTCAGGGCGCTTTGCGGTACGGGTTCGCGTCCGGCCAGTACCTTACCACGCGCGCCGGGCGCGCTGCCGGGGAGATCCAGAGCCGTTCGTCGTGCGTGGTGGGCGCCTGCACCACCACTCCGTGCTCGTCTCCGGGGACGATCTCGATGAGCCGCCCGCTGGGATCTCGATCGTAGGCCCACACCGTGGGCAGGCCCGACCCGGGGACTTCACAGCCCGCAACGAGCTCGAGCCCGAGGGCCTGCACGGCGGACTCCGCCAGCGCAAAGCGCTCCGGGGTTACGCCCAACACCACGGCGACGCGACGGTCTGCGCGATGCCCCGGACCCACACCGGCCGCTTCGCGCCGCGAACCGGCCGCGATCAGCGCGGTCGCGGCCGAGCTGGCGGGGCCACCGGAGAGCGCGAGCGGCGCAGGAGCTGCCGCTGCTGCACGCGCGCCTACGAGGTCGAGCGGTCGCTCTCCCTGGCAACGCAGGGGCACCGACAACATCGGAGCAGCGCCGCTCGGGGGGCTCGTCCCCACCGCCAGCGTGGTCGCCGCGAGGTCCATCTGGACTATCGTGAGGTCGCCCAGAGCCGCCACTGCCACACGCGGGGGGAGCTCGGGGTTCTGCGGCAGGCGGTCCGTCAACCAGTCCCCATCGCCAGCGGCGGGGGTGAGCTCGCCGAGCGGAGGACCGGGCAGCACGTCGCTGCGGACGAGATAGAAGAAGTCGCGGTAGTCGGTGGCAAGGTACCGCGTTGGCCGGTTCATGTGCCGGACGTTTGGGTGGCCCGGGAAGCCCTCGAGTCGAACACCCTCGACCTCGCGGAGGTTCTCCGGCACCTCCGGCTCGGCGCCGCTGCCAAGGTGCCGATATCGCTCGATTCCCGTGTGTCCCGGGTTCATGTCGAGGTGGATCGCGTACACGCACCGCGCCTGCTTCAGGGCCAACGCCAGCGCGCGCTCGTTCGTGTACTCGGCGTAGGCGTAGAGGAGGTGACCCTCCGGGCTCTGGCAGAGCGCCGAGCGGACCGTCCACCCGTCCTTTGCCCCGGCCACGTTCTCGTGGGCGCCGAAGCGCACGCGGCGGTAGGCGTTGAACGCGCCGTCCTCGATGAGGGGCTCGAGGTTCTGCCGGAAGCTCACGAACTCCTCGGGGATCGCTGCGCCCTTCGCCCAGGTCCCGATCGCGGGCCTCCCGTCCTCCAGCGTAGCGATCGTGGCGCCGTACGTCCGGGGCTTCAGGAGCACGCGGTCGTCGACCATCATGCCGAAGGCCCGGTGCGTCGTCTGGAAGCCGCCGTTGAACGCCAGTACCACCCGCTCCAGCAGCGCGGGGTCTCTCGGGATCCGTCCGTCGCCCTTGACCGCGGTCTGCGGCACTGGCTCGTGGGTGCCGGCCCGCATCGCCAGCTCGGCGCGCCGCGGATCCCAAACGAAGAGCCTCACGGCTTTCTTGGCGTACTCACTCGAGGGCCGGATGAAGCTCGTATAGACCAGCGGGACCGCGTCGCGGCCGTCGCTCCACCCGGACGGGAGAGGTGTCCAGAGGCCCTCGCCTTCCAGCGCGGGCGACAACAGCGCCGGGATCGGCGGCGGCGGCCAGGGGAAGTCCGATGTCTCGGTCTGCCTGCGCGCGCGCTCCGTGGCCTCCTCGATCGCGGTCTCCTGCGCGGCGACCGCGGCCGGGGTGGGGGCGGCCACTTCTTCGGGCTCGGGGCCCAGCTCCTCCACGGCGGCCTTGACCTCCTTCGCCTGAAAGTAGACCTCCTTCGCCAGCTCCACCGAGGAGCCCAACCACGCAGGCGCCAGCCCCTGATCGGCGAAGCCACGGCCCCGGTCCGCCACCCAGTTCAGGAGGTCCATCTGCATCCGCTCTTCTGTCGGCGACAGGTGCAGGAGGCATCGGCTGCCGTCGGACGGGTCGCGCCCTCCCCCTTCGCCCAGACAGTCGACCCCCGCTCCCGCGCCGCTCGTCCCACGGAGCGCCAGGGACGCCTCGCCAACGGTGAGACGATCGCCCACTCGCCGCACCTCGGCGCCAGCCAGCGCCTCCGAGACGTCGTAGTGCGCGAGCGCCACGCCCTCCCAGGCGCCTGTCTGCTCGACGTTGGTCACCCCTGCCATCAGCCGCTGGAGCCACGGCCAGGCGGCCACCGCGGGAGAGGAGTCGCCCCCGAAGTCACGCAGTTCGAGCGCGGCCAGCGCCCCGCCCTCCGCTCGCACCACCGTCGCGACGCGCTCCCCGTCCACGAACAGCTGGGCGTCGTCCGCTGCCGACGACCGCGTGAGGTTAACAGCCCAGCCGAGCTCGACCACGCCGCCGTTGCCCGCGACGCGCGCCTCGAGCCGGTAGAGATCGCGGTACACGCCACCCGGGGGCGTCGCGAGCGCCACGAAGCGCACGGTGGACGCGGACGCGAAGACGCCCGACGGCGCGTCGCCCAGCACGAAGACCTCGGCCTCGGGCGAGGCCACCCGCGCCCCGGTGCGCTTTTCGAGCGCCGCGGCGACGTTCGCAGCCAGCGACCCCACGGGCCCGTCTCCGATCGTGAAGAAACGGGCGCCCAGGGCGAGGCCCAGCACGAGGAGCGGCAAGCGGAGGCGGTGGTCCGAACGCACGGCGGCGGAGGGTGCCAGAACTTCCGCGTGCCGTCGTGATTCATGCCGCCCGGGGGTTCGGGGTCGCCCCCCAGGCATGACCCGGCCGGACTCCCAGCCCGGCCGCCCCGGGGGTCTGGGGGTCGCCCCCCAGGCATGAACCGGCCGGACTCCCAGGCATGAATTGCCCAGCGCTGGGCTTGCGGTAGAGTCGCGCCTCCCGAAGCGAGGCTCAGGACCCCCGTCGCCGTGACCACCCTCATCCAGCTCGACAACGTCGCCAAGCACTACGGCGCGAACGCGGTCCTCCGTGGGGTCTCGCTCTCCATCGCCGAGGGCGAGTTCGTCTCGATCATGGGGGCCTCGGGCTCGGGCACGTCGACGCTCCTCAACATCATCGGCGCGCTCGACACGCAGTACACCGGCGACGCCCGCGTCGCGGGGAGGGACCTGCGGGTCCTGGACGATCGCGCGGTGTCCACCTTCCGCAACACCTCGATCGGCTTCGTCTTCCAGGCCTTCCACCTCCTCCCGCACCTCACCTGCGGGCAGAACGTGGCGCTCCCGGCGTACTTCGTGAGCGGTCGGCGCGGATTGGGCGAGTCTCAGAACCGAAAAGCGGCGGGCGAGGCCGAGATCGAGCAGCAGGTGATTCGCTGCCTCGGGCGGGTCGGCCTCCTACACAAGAAGGACGAGTTCCCGCTCCACCTGTCTGGGGGAGAACGCCAGCGGATCGCGATCGCGCGCGCGCTCTTCAATCAGCCGAAGATCCTGCTCTGCGACGAGCCGTCCGGCGCGCTGGTCTCGAAGACTGGCGCGCAGATCATGGGCCTCTTCCAGCGCCTCAACCGGGAGACCGGCGTCACGCTCATCGTGGTCACGCACGCACCCGAGGTCAGCGCCCTGGCCGACCGCATCATCCAGGTGGTCGACGGTCAGATCTTGGCCGGCGGCGCCAGCACCGCCTCGAGCTCCTCCACCGTCACGTCGTCCGGCGCGGGCACCCCCGCATAGCTCGCTACGGCGGCCAGATACTCCTGGTAGCGAACGCGCGAGAACGCCTCGCGTGCGTCGGGGGGCGCACCCGTGAGGTCCAGCTCCTGGGCGTCGGCGTGGGCCCGCGAGATGTTGAAGTGCACCATCTTCGCCGTCTCGGCGTCCAGCCGGTGCTGCACTAGGTACGCCTTGAGCTCGGGCACGGGCATGCGAAACGCCTCGGCCGCGTGGTGCAGGTTGCGGAAGCGATACCGCCAGGCGTCGTCGAAGCCGAGGTGGTAGAAGGCGAAGACACGGAAGGCATCGGGCTGCATCGGCGCGCAGCCTACAGGAGTTCGCCCGGGCGCGGGAGCGCGGAGACGGGGGCCCCCGCGTGCCCCCCCCCGTGGCCGCCGGTCCTTGGACCCCGGGTGACGCCGTGTTATGACGCGCGGCCCATGCGCGCGAGGAACCCGTGACACCAAGGCCGCTGACCCACCTGCAGATGCTCGAAGCCGAGAGCATCCACATCATCCGAGAGGTGGCAGCCGAGTTCGAGAACCCGGTGATGATGGACTCCATCGGGAAAGACTCGTCGGTGATGCTCCACCTGGCGATGAAGGCGTTCTACCCTGAGACGCCGCCCTTCCCGCTGCTGCACG
>SXOO01000005.1 GCA_005776725.1 Pseudomonadota bacterium
AGACGCCGCGCGTGAGCGCCTCGGGGCCTTCGTGGGCGCCGAGACGGGGGGGCTGGCATTCTCCCACAACGCCACCACCGCGGTGAACGGCCTCCTGGCGTCGTTTCCACTCGCGGCTGGCGACGAAGTGCTGGTGGTGGACCACGCCTACAACGCGTGCCGAAACGCCGCGGAGGTCATCGCCCAGCGGTCGGGCGCGCGCGTCGTGGTCGCGCGCCTCCCCTTCCCCACCCTGGGCAGCGACGCGCTCTTCGAGGCCACGCTGGCTGCGGTCACGCCGCGCACGCGGCTCGCGCTCCTCGACCACGTCACCAGCCCCACGGCGCTGCTCCTGCCGGTGGACCGGCTGGTGCCAGCGCTGCGCGCCCGCGGGGTCGAGTGCATCGTGGACGGCGCGCACGCCCCCGGCATGTTGCCCCTGGACCTCACGGCGCTTGGGGCATGGGCCTACACCGGCAACCTCCACAAGTGGGTGTGCGCTCCGAAGGGCGCTGCTTTCCTCAGCGTGAGGGCAGACGCGCTCGCCACGGCGAGACCGTCGATCTTCGGGCACTTCGCGCAGCTGCCGCCCGCCGAGCGGTTCCGCCCCGAACACGACTGGCTCGGCACGTGCGACCCCACCGCGTGGCTCGCGGTGCCGCACGCACTCGACGTGCTCGAGTCCATCTATCCGGGGGGCGCCGAAGAGGCCCGCCGAGCGATGCACGACAAGGTGGTCGATTGCCGCCAGCTGCTGTGTGAGCGGCTTGGCGTGGCCGTGCCTTGCCCGGAGGCTTCGCTCGGCTCGATGGCCACCGTGCTCCTCCCTGACCGCCTCCAGGCGGACGCCGCCACTCTCCAGGAGCGCCTCTGGACCACGCATCAGCTCGAGGTGCCGATCATCCCTTGGGGCAACCTGGGCGAAGCGCGCCGTTGGTGGGTGCGCGTGTCGATGCCGCCTTACGCGCGCGTGGAGCAGGCCGCGTTCCTCGCTGACTGCTTGGGGGCTTAGGCCCCCGCCGGCCTACTCGAGCTCTTCGATGGCGACGATCTCGTTCGACTGGCTGGTCATGATGAAGATGGCGTAGATGTTGTCGTTATCGGCGTCGCGGCGCGCGATCCCGTAGTACCAGCGCTGCGTCAGGCTCATGTTGTCGATGAAGTCGTACCCGGTGGAGAGCGACGACGGCGGGTTCGCTGGACCCCAGCCCTGCGTCAACACCTGGAAGTACGTGTTACCCGAGGGCTTGAACGCGAGGTGACACAGCCCTGTCTGCTTGGTGTCTGCCGGCGCCGCGCAGTTGAGCGTGCTCCAATCCCACTGCTCGCTGTTGCTCGTCCCCGAGCCGGCCGGGTGGCTCGCGGGGAAGTAGTCACTATCACCGACGCCGGTGGCCGTCGTGACGTACTGCCCGTACTCCGAGAAGTAGGTCTCCTGCTTGGTCTTGAGCTCGAGGAGCAGCTGCTTTGCCTCCTGAGCGTAGGCGCGACGTGCGTAGTAGCGATAGCTCGTGACGGCCACGATGCTGAGGATCGCAAGGATCGTCACCACCACCATCAACTCGATCAGGGTGAATCCCCGGGGGGCTGGCGCGCGTGGCGCCTTTGGTTCCTGAATCATGCGCAACCTCCGACGACTCGCAGCTGTCCCCGTGGCGCTAGCGTAGGCCATGCCCTGACGCATCGCAATGAAGCTGACCGCAGGGAACCAACTGCGCTCGGGGCTGGCCCACTCGCACCGCGCTCGGGCGTCTGTGCGCTCACCCGCGCCGGTGACGCGGCCCGCCCGGGCCAAAACTTGGCCCCCCCTTCGGGTGCCGTCATACTCCCGCGACCGCCGGTCTCAGAGGCGGTTTTGGGGGAGCGTTGAGCCAGGTTCACAAGGCGGAGTCGACTTCACGTGTTGCGGCCGCCGGCACCGCCTCCGGGCGTTCCCGTGTAGCGCGCAGCAGCACGGCGGCCCAGCGGGCCGAGTCGAGCCGGCGCTCCGGCGCAGGCCTGGAGATCTACGGGCTCCTGCTCACCGCCTTCGCCATCTTGCTGCTCTTGTCGCTGGTGTCGTTCGATCCTCGTGACACTGCCCTCGATCAGCGCCTCAGGGCCGGCCCGATCTCGAACCTGGTAGGCCCTGTCGGCGCGCACATAGCCGATCTCCTGTTTCGCGTGCTGGGGCTCTTCGCAGTGGCCCTCTGCTCCACCTTCTTCTACTTCGGCGGCCTCCTGCTCGCCGGTCGGCGCCCCGCGGCCTCGGGCGGCGGGCTCACGGCGTACCTGCTGCTGCTCGCGTTCGGCGGCGCCTTCGCGCACGTCACGCTGGCGGCGTATCGACCCTTCGGTCACATGCCCGGCGGGGTCGCCGGGGCGTGGATCGGCGAGATCCTGCGTGCCCTCTTCGCTGGCCCTGGCACGCTGATCATCAGCTCCACCGTCATGGGCGCCGCCATCTTGCGGCTCAGCGGCCTCACGCTCACCGAGCTCGCGCTGCTACCGGCCCGGGCCGGACGCTGGGCGGCAGGGCGCTGGGCCACATTCCGGGCCGCGCGAGCCGAGGCCGCGGTTCAGCTCGGCTCCGAGGAGCTCCCGGACCGCCCCGCGCTCCCGCCTCGGCGCGCGGGGGTCTCCGAGACGGCGGCCCCTGCCGTGGCGCCTGTGGCGGGGCGTGTCCCCATCACGCAGCACGCTCCCATGGCCCCAGACGTGCCCCCGGGGGCCTCGCCCCGGAACCCGGAGCCCGCTCGACCCGGCGCCGCGATACGGCAGGTCCAGCCTGCTGGCCCCAGCGGCGCGCCTGTCCGGCCCGCGTCTCCCGTCGCCGCGCCCCGCCCGACCGCGGTGCCAGTCCGGCCGCCCCTGCGAGTGGTCCCTCCGCAGCCTGTTGGGGCGGTGGACGAGAACGAAGACGAGGACTCACCCGCCCCGGAGGCCCCGACCCCCTCGTGGGGCGAAGTGGGTGACCCGGTCATCGAGGACATGATCCCGGTCGCCCCACCGGCGGCGTTCGGCTCCCAGGACCCGCTGCCGCTCGAGGGGCCCGCCCTGCCCTTCGAGTTCCCATCGCTCACGCTGCTCGACTACGAGCCCCCGAAGCGCGCCGGCGTGGACCGCGAGGCCCTACAGGAGGCCGCGGTGACGCTGGAGGCGAAGCTCCTCGACTTCGGTGTCAAGGGGAAGGTGGTCAAGATCCAGCCGGGCCCAGTGGTCACGATGTTCGAGTTCCTCCCCGCGCCGGGAATCAAGATCTCGAAGATCTCGGGCCTCGTGGACGACCTCACGATGGCGCTGCACGCCCAGCGCGTGCGTATCGTGGCGCCGATCCCCGGGAAGGGCGTGGTCGGCATCGAGGTGCCGAGCGCGGTCCGTGAGACGGTCTACCTCAAGGAGATCCTGGCCGCGAAAGACTTCCAGGAGTCCCGTGGGCGGCTCCCGATCTGTCTCGGGAAAGACATCGTGGGCCTCCCGGTGATCACCGACCTCGCCAAGGCGCCCCACATGCTGGTGGCCGGCGCCACCGGCTCAGG
>SXOO01000252.1 GCA_005776725.1 Pseudomonadota bacterium
CAACGTCCGGACCATCGCCGAGATCCCGCGCGTCCTCAGGGTGCCCAACGGACATCATCCGCCTGCGCTGCTCGAGGTGCGTGGCGAGATCTTCATGGACAAGGCCGCCTTCGCCCGCCTCAACCAGACGCGGGAGGCTCAGGGCGAGGCCCGCTTCAAGAACCCCCGTAACTGCGCCGCAGGCTCGGTGCGCCAGCTGGACGCGTCCATCACCGCCAGTCGCCCGCTCTCGTTCTACGCGTACGGGGTGGGTGAGGTGCAGGGCATCGAGCTGCCACGCTCGCAGCGCGCGCTGCTGGCGCTGCTCGAGGCGCTGGGCCTGCCCGTGATGAGCCAAGAGATCGTCGTCGTGACCGGTGCAGCGGAGGTGGCCGCTCGTTACCGCGACCTCGGAGAGCGTCGCGCGTCGCTCCCCATGGAGATCGACGGGATGGTGGTGAAGCTCGACGACCGAGCGCTCCAGGACACGCTGGGTCAGGTGGCGAAGTCGCCCCGCTGGGCCGTGGCGATGAAGTTCCCCCCCGAAGAGCGCCAGACCGTCCTCCTCGGCATCCAGCTGAACGTGGGCCGCACGGGGGCCGTCACGCCCGCTGCGGTGCTGGCCCCGGTGTACGTGGGCGGCGTGACGGTCTCGAACGCCACCCTCCACAATGAGGACGAGATCCGGCGCAAGGACCTCCGCATCGGCGACACCGTGGTGGTGCGGCGGGCCGGAGATGTGATCCCGGAGATCGTGGGGCCCCTGCTGGAGCTTCGCCCTCCCGGCGCCGTGGAGTTCGCGATGCCGCGGACGTGTCCCGAGTGCGCCGCGCCTGTGGTGCGCCCCGAGGGCGAGGCCATCGCCCGCTGCTCGAATCCGGTCGACTGCCGCGCGCAGCTCCGAGAGCGGCTCATCCACTGGGGCAGTCGGCGCGCGCTCGACATCGACGGGCTCGGCGAGAAGAGCGTGGATGCGTTCATGGTCATGGGCTACGTGCGCTCGGTGGCCGACCTGTATCGCTTGGATCTGGCGCAGCTCGTCGACCTCGACCGCTTCGCAGAGAAGTCGGCGCAGAACCTCCTCGACGCCCTGCGCGCGTCCAAGACCCGAGGCCTGGATAGGTTTCTGTTCGGTCTCGGCATTCGCCACGTGGGTGAGGCCCTCGCCGAGGGGCTGGCCAAGCACTTCGGCACGCTCGAGGCGCTTCGGGCCGCGTCGACTGCGGCCCTCCTCGAGGTGCCAGACGTGGGCCCTCGCGTCGCCGCCAGCCTTCGCGCTTTCCTGGACGACCCACACGTCCATAGCCTGCTCGCCGACCTGTCCGAGCTCGGGGTGGAGCCCACGCCCTTCGTCCTCGAGGAGCGCCCCGCCGGGCCGGACCTCACCGGAGAGACCTGGGTGTTCACGGGTGAGCTCGAGTCGCTCACACGGGACGAGGCGGAGGCGCTCGTGAAGCGCCTGGGCGGCAAGACCTCGGGCTCCGTGTCGAAGAAGACCACCGTGGTCGTCGCCGGCCCTGGGGCGGGCAGCAAGGCCACGAAGGCCCGGGAGCTCGGGGTGGCGGTGCTCGACGAAGCGGCCTTCTTGCGACGCTTGAGCTGAGCTCGCCGCCCCGCCACCAGACTACCTGCGGGCCCGCCCGACTCCCCAGGCCCTCCGCCCTTTGCGTCCGCGTCGCCCCATCCCGGCAGGCGCGACCCGGGCGGGCTCGTCCGGCAGGCGTCAACGTTGCACGAGCCCACACTACGAGTAGTCTAGCCGACGGCCTCCTCGACTACGGGTCGGGCACGCCTGACCGCGCGGGCGCTGGGTTACGGGCGCTTAATTGCCCCTCCGGGTGGACCACCCGGTGACAACGGCGCCCAAGAGGCTAGGCTGCCGCGGAGGTGCGTTCAACCGGCACCCGGGCGTCCGGGTGGTCCCCCCCGGAGGTACCCTGTGGCTCGAGTCTTGGTGATCGACGATGACGAAGATGTTCGGGACGTGGTGCTGACCGCCCTGGAGCTGCGCGGACACGACGGCACCGCCGCCTGCGACGGCGCTAGCGGGCTGGCGGCGGTGCGGGCCCACACCCCGGACGTTGTGTTGCTCGACTGTCGGATGCCGGGGCTCGATGGCCCAGGAGTCCTGGCGGCGATGCAGGCCGACCCGCTGCTCAGGAGGGTCCCCGTCGTCTTCATGACCGCCGACGGAGGCGAGGAGGCGAAGGCGAGCTACCTCACGCAGGGCGCGACTGACGTGCTCGAGAAGCCGTTCGAGCCGCTGGCGCTGCTGGAGCTGGTGCGCTCGATCACCGCGGGCAAGCGGCTTGACTGAGACCCGGTCGGCGCTCCACTTGGGAGCCCAGGAGGGCCGCGCGACCACCTCGCCCGGCCCGGGAGCTGAAGCGTGAGCGCCAACCAAGAGCAACCGGGCGTCGAACGCGGAGCCTACGAGGTCCTCGCCGAGCGGCTCGCCGCTGGCGGGCGGACGCTCGCGGACGCCGCCCGGTCGCTCAACCTACGACGCGCCGAGCGCTTTGGCGCCACCGAGCTGAAGGTCACGGGCGCTGAGCGCCTGCGCACAGAGCACAACAGCGTCGCTCGCGACGCGGCGGCGCTCGGCGACCGCCTCGTCGTGGGCTACCACGTCTTCATGGGGCTCAAGTCCGAGCTCAGCGTGAACGACGTGCTGCAGGTCGTGTCTCTCCAGAGCCCCGGCGAGGTGCTCGCGGATGGCGGTGGGCTCTTCGAGCCGAAGTTCCTCAGCGAGTTCAAGGAGCTTCACCAGTACTACAAGGACGCCCGCCTCGCGTCGGTGCGGCGCGGGCCCACCCGGCTGTGGGCAGCGTTCCAGGTAGGCCGCGAGTCCACCGACCAGCGCGCTTTCCGGTGGTCCGTCGATCGCCAGAACCGAAGCACCTACCTCGACGCTCGGGGCGAGCGCGACACTCAGCTCCCGCCGGCGCACGACTTCCAGTGGACCCTGGCCACGCGGGAGAACCACGTCAAAGGCACGCACCCGCACGTGAGCGTGCTCGACGAGGTGTTCGTAGAGTGCGTGGGCGGGGACCTCACCGTGAAGGTGGAGAACAACACCGCGAGCGGCGAGGGGATCTACTCGGAGCCTGTCGAGGACCCCCTTCAGACCCTGGACGACGGCCGATACGAGTTCGCTCGGGCTGGCAAGCTGGTGCTCCTCAAGATCCAGCCCTACCGAGAGCCGGCCCCTCGGTACCTCGTCTACAACCCGCTCAGCCGGAAGGTGTGGCGGCTGGACGGCATCGGCGACTCGTGTGTTCAGCTCCCGGAGGACCACGGCATCGTGTTCCCAGGGGGCTACGTCCTCGAGACGGGCGAGGTCCGCACCTTCGACCTGCCGGGCGCGCGCCTTCGGATCGAGCGGGTCGTAAGGTCGCCCAACGGCGAAGACGTGCTCTACGGCTTCGGCGTGGTGGGCGACGTCGATTCCGCCGGGCCTCGCTACGCGCTGTGCGTCTACAACCTCATCCGGCGCGAGATGGCGGCGCCGATCGTCTGCCAGGGCTACGCCTTGTTCGACGACGGCCGCCTGGTCGTGCTGCGCGGCACGCCGGAGCCGACCCGGGTGCACGAGCTGCAGATCTGGACCACGCCGTTCACCTCGGCCGAGTTTCACGCGTCAAGGCCGCGCGGCGAAGGCCTCCTGGACCGTATCGGCAACGCCGACCTCGTTCGGGGCGTGTCCGAGTGCTTCGCGCTCGCGCGGCTCACCGCTGAGCAGGCCGCTGCCGGGCCGAGCGTCACCCGGGCCGTGTACGAGACCGTGGCCAAGGCGGCTCAGCGCGCCCTTGACGCGCACCACTGGGTCGACGACACCGAGGTTGCGACTCTGGCGGGCACGCCGCTCGGGGCGGGGATTCGCGCCATCCGCGACACAGCCACGGTCGTGCTCGACGAGTTCGACAAGGTCGAAGCGCTCCGTCGCGCCGCCGTGGGCGTGCTCGACACCCTCCGGAAGGACACCGCGGACCGCCTACGGTCGCTGCGCCCCGAGGGCTGGCGCGTGGCGGACGACTTCGTCACGGCGCTGGCGGACCTGCGGCGCCTCCGGGGGCGAATCCTCGCGGCCAGGGACGTGAGATATCTCGACCTCGCAGGCCTCGACAAGCTCGAGGGCGAGGTCCGGGGCCGGTTCGAGGACGTCTCGCGGCGCACAGCCGCCTTCCTCGCAGGGGCCGGTGCGCTCGCCCCTTATCTCCAGGGAGTGGAGCAGCTTGGCGCGCGGGGCGGTGGCGCCACCAAGGCCAAGGAGTGCGAGGCGGCGGCCAAGGAGCTGTCGGCGCTTCAGGAGAAGCTGGAGCTGTTGGCCGAGCTGGCTGCGTCTTTGGGGGCCGACGACGCCGTGCAGCGCACCGCGATCCTCACCCAGACGGGGGAGGTGTTCGCCGCGCTCAACCGGACCCGCGCCGGGATTGAGAACCGTCGGCGGTCGCTCGGGCGCGAGGAGCACACGGCGGCGTTCCAGGCCGAGCTCATGCTGGTGTCGCAGAGCCTCGCGGCGGCCGTAGCAGCTGCCGACACGCCCGAACGGGCCGAGGAGCAGCGGAGCCGGCTGTTGCTGCGCATCGAGGAGCTGGAGGGCCGCTTCGCGGACGTCCCCGAGTTCGTCGAGCAGCTGGGGCTGCGACGCGAGGAGGCTTCGGAGACGCTCGATCGTCGGCGCGAAGAGCTGCTGTCCGACCGGCGCCGGCGCGCCGAGGCGATCTGGTCCAGCGGTGAGCGTCTGCTCGCCGCCATCCGCAAGAAGGCCTTCACGCTGGGCGGACGCGAGGACCTCGAGGGGTACTTCGCATCGGACGCGCTCGTCGCCAAGGCACGGGAGCTTCCGGAGCGTCTGCGCCAGCTCGGTGACGCCGTTCGTGGCGACGAGTTCGAGGGGCGCCTCACCTCCCTGGAAGCGGAGGCTGGCCGCGCGCTCCGCGACAAGGCGGAGCTCTTCGAGGAGGGCGGGGCGGTCATTCGCCTCGGCCGACACCGCTTTGCGGTCAACACCCAGGCCTTCGACCTCACGCTCGTGCCGCGCGGCGACGGCCTCGCGTTCCACCTCGCCGGCACCGACTACTACGACCCCGTCACCGACCCCGAGTTCCTGGCCACCCGGCCCTTCTGGGATCAGTCCGTCGCCAGCGAGACCCCCGGCCCGAAGGGGGTGTACCGCTCGGTGACGCTAGCGGTGGCTATCCTCCGGGAGGCCGACGCCGCGGGCCGCCTAGAGGCCCTCGGGGCCGAAGTGCTCGAGCCGGCCAGGCTGCTCGCAACGGTCCGCGCCGCAGCACAGAACCGCCTCGACGAAGGGTACGACCGCGGCGTTCACGACGAAGACGCAGCCAAGATCCTGAGCGCGCTCGTGCCGGCGTGGCGGGGGGCCGGCTTGCTCCGCTTCAGCCCGGCGGCGCGGGCGGTGGCGCAGTGGGTGCTCGCGCGTTGGGAGGGCGCCCAGTCCGACGAGCGCGGGCTCGGCGCGTGGTCGCCGTCTACCCTCGCCAGCGTCGCCGGTCCCCCTGCCTCCGGCGGGGCGGCCTCGAAGGGGCACCTCGGCCAGCGCGCGCGTAGCCTGGCTAGAGCACGCGCCTTGTTCGGCGGTGCCGGTCCCACGGCGCTCATCCCCGAGCTGCGGGCCGAGATCGAAGCGCTCGTCGCGGACGAGCGGCTCCCCACGCTCGCCCAGGCTGTGCTGGACGCGGCGGCCGAGGTGCTCGCGCTTCAGCTGGCCGACGGCAAGGTGCCGATGTCCGCGGAGGCTCTCGAGCTACGCGACGCGTTCGTCAGGGCCGCGGGCAATCCACCACCGCTAGACGAGATCACTGGGCTCGGACGGCGCCTCGAGGCCGCGCGGGGATGGGTCGAGGCCTTCGTCGAGCGGCACGCCCCAGGCAGCGCCGCCTTCGTCCCCGAGGTGGCGGTGTTGTTGGCAGCGCCCAACGTCCCGCGCACCCCGAACGTCACCCGCCTCACGCTGGAGATCAGCGGCCTCGTCGGACAACACGACAGGCTCGAAGGCGGTGTACTCAAGGGCCGCCTCGACGAGCTGGTCGGGGAGGCCGTGAACCTCCTCGACGTCCGCATGCCCGCGTACCGGCAGTTCCTGGCGCAGCGGACCGCCCTCTTGGGCGCCGAGCGCGCCCGCCTCAGGCTCGAAGAGCTTCGCCCCAAGCCCATGAGCGGCTTTGTGCGCAACCGCCTCCTCGATGAGGTGTACCTGCCCCTCATCGGCGAGAACCTGGCCAAGCAGATGGGCACGGCCGGCGGGGACAAGCGGACGGACCGGATGGGCCTCCTTCTCCTGATCTCCCCGCCTGGCTACGGCAAGACCACGCTAATGGAGTACGTGGCCAGTCGGCTCGGGTTGGTCTTTGTCAAAGTCAACGGCCCCGCCCTCGGCCACGGCGTGACGTCACTCGACCCTTCGGAGTGCGCAGAGGCCACGGCCCGGCAGGAGGTGGAGCGCATCAACCTGGGTCTCGAGATGGGCGCCAACGCCATGCTCTACCTGGACGACATCCAGCACACGAGCCCGGAGCTGCTGCAGAAGTTCATCTCGGTGTCAGACGCCCAGCGCAAGATCGAGTCCGTGTGGAAGGGGCGTACCCGCACGGTCGACCTTCGCGGGAAGCGCTTCGTCGTGTGCATGGCCGGCAATCCCTACACCGAGTCGGGGGAGCTCTTCCGGATCCCCGACATGCTCGCGAACCGCGCCGACGTCCACAACCTCGGCGACGTCGTAGGCGGCCGCGAGGACCTGTTCGCGCTGTCGTACCTCGAGAACGCGATCACACAGAACACCAGCCTCGCTCCGATCGCGTCTCGCGGGATTGAGGACCTACAGGTGTTCATTCGCAAGGCGGACGGTGAGGAGGTGGCCGAGAGCGCCCTGCAGCACGCGTGGACGCGCGGCGAGGTCGACGACATCGTCGCGGTGCTGCGCCGGATGCGCTCGATCCAGCGCCTCCTGCTCGAGGTGAACAAGGCTTACATCGCGTCGGCGTCCATGGCCGAGGCCAACCGCACAGAGCCCGCTTTCAAGCTGCAGGGCAGCTACCGCAACATGGCGAAGCTGGCTTCCCGCGTGGTGCCCGTGATGAACGACCAGGAGCTCTCGCAGCTCATCACGGACCACTACCGGAGCGAGGCGCAGACCTTGGCGACAGGCGCAGAAGCCAACCTCCTGCGACTCGCGCGAATTCGCGGGATCAACACGACCGAGGACGACGAGCGCTGGGCGCACCTCTGTGCGGTACTGGCCCGCCAGCAGCGCACGGGCGGGGGCGACGGCGACCCCGCGTCGCGGATGGTGGGGATGTTGTCAGACGTCGCCGACGGCCTCCGGTCGATCCACGGCGAGCTGAAAGACGGGCGGAGGGGCCCGGTCGAGCCGCTCGGTCCGCACGTGGAGCGCCTCGCGGGCGCGATCGGCGACATGGCCGTGAACGTCCAGGTCACCAGCCCGCCCCCGCCCGGGGTCGCGGCGCTCATCGACAAGCAGGTGCAGGTAGTGGAGCAGGGGCTCGTGCCCACGCTGCGCGCCACCGCGCACCTGATGAATCAGAACCAGGAGATCTGGCAGCGCCTTGGCGAGCTCACGTCGGCGCTGGGGCTCCTACGGGAGCAGCTCTCGGAGCTGCCCGAAGCCTCGCCGAGCGGGCGCCAAGGGGCGGTAGGCCGCGCCCCGGGTCCGAACCGTGACACGGGTGGCCCGAGTGACCTGCCGCCAGCGGGGGCGAGTCCTCGCGACGAGCGAGACGACACCGGTTCTTGACCCCGGGGCCGACGGGGGCTAACCACGTCGGACCGGAGGGCTCGTGTACGGCCGGAAGACGGTAGCGGTGGTGGTCCCGGCGTTCAATGAGGAGCGCCTGATAGGGCGGACGGTGTCCGAGCTGCCGCGGTACGTCGATCACGTGTTCGTCGTGGACGACGGCTCGCGAGATGGAACCAGCGCGGTGGCGCGCGCGGAAGGCGGCGAGCGGACGCGCGTAATCCGGCACACCCGAAATCGAGGCGTCGGTGCGGCCATCGCCACCGGCTACCGAGCAGCGCTCGCTGCCGGCGCTGACATCGCAGTGGTGGTGGGCGGTGACGCCCAGATGGACCCAAGCGAGATGGATCGGCTGATCGAGCCTATCGCCGCTGGCACCGCCGACTACGTCAAGGGTAACCGCCTCGGGCACCGTGAGGTGTCGCAGCGCATGCCTCGGGCGCGACAGCTGGCGAACCGGGTGTTGACCGAGTTGACCCGCGTCGCGGTGGGCCAGCCTGTGAACGACTCGCAGTGCGGGTACGCCGCCATCTCGCGCCGCGCGCTGGAGCGCCTGCCGCTCGAGCGGCTCTGGCCACGCTACGGCTATCCCAACGACCTACTCGGGCTCCTTGCCGCCCGCGGGCTGCGCACCGCCGATCGGCCCGTTAGCCCGATCTACGGCGACGAGGTCTCAGGGATCAACCCGGTGACCATCGGACCCACGCTCGCTTACGTCTTGGCACGCACCTGGATCCGACGACGCCTCTCACCGCGGGTCTGAGCGGCGGGGCGCGGGCCTACTTCTTTACGGCGGTGAACCAGCAGGGGTCCACGGCGCCGAGGCCCACGGCGGCGCAGGTGCCATCGAGGTGCTCGCCGTCGAAGAAGCCCTGGCACCGCTGACCGTCGTTCAGCACCAGCATGAAGCCGCTGTCTTCCGCCCACGCCGCGGCGCCCACGATGAGCGGGCTGGGCCCAGTGACCTGATACTGGCACGACCCGACGGCGCTGAACTTCAGCTCTACGGCCTCCGCGGTGCGGCAGTCAGCGAACAGCCAAGTACCGGCCAACCAGTCGCAGCCCGAGACCACGGTGTAGGTCGGCGCGTCCGATGGTTCGGACGTATCCGGCTCCTCCGACGTATCGGCCACCGGATCGACCGTGGTGTCTTCGGGCTCCGAGGCGTCGTCCGCAGGGGCGGACAGGGCGTCGGCGTTCTTATTGTTGATGTCGCAGGCCGCGGCCCCGAGGACCAGCGCCAACGGGGCGGCCGGAAGGCGATACACGCCGCTCAGGGCGTGGCGGGAGCGGGCGGCGGCGCCGGGGGCTTCGGCAGCTTCGAGATCGCGTCCGAGACCGCGTCGATGTCCGCCGGGGTCATGGCCTTGGAGATGGCTGTCATCGGCTTCGGGATCTTGGTGGTGAGCGAGGCCTTGAGCTTGGCGACTGCCTCGCCGGCGATCGCGGGCGCCTTGGCCTTGCCTGCGAGCTCCGGCCCGTGGCAGGTCTTGCACTTGGCCACCCAGTCGGTCTTCGGCGGTTCCTCGGCGAGGGCGGCCGACGAGAAGAGCAGGGCGAACGGCACGATGAGCAGCTTCTTCATGGTCTCGAATGACTCCCGTTGGGTGATGCGTGTGGGGGCCGGCGAAGCGGCGTTCCGCGGACACGAGGGCCGAGTCTAGGTCAACGCATTCGCCGGAGGCAACCCGAGTTTCCCTCGGGGTGCGGGGCGGTCATGAGACGAGCGCACGGTGCGGCTTATTCCCGCGAAATCCGGGGTCGTTCTCCGGCGCAAGCGCGACGTGCCCGCGCACGCGGTCCGGCAGCACGGTGACGGTGCTGTTGCCGACCTCGAGCTGCTGCCCCGGCTCGAACCAACGACGTCGGATCAGGGCGAGGCCGTAGGGGGCCGCGAAGCTGGTGATCGTGCCCACCTCCCGCGGGCCGTCTGGCTCCTGCACGACAAGACGGTCGCCCCGCGCGATGGGCGCCTCACCGGCGGGGAGCGGCGCGGTCAGGGCGACCCGCCGAAGCTCCCGCGTGGTCTGTCCGCGGTGCGCGAGCCGTGCGACGACCTCCTGGCCCAGATAACACCCCTTACCGAAGTGGAGGGCGTCGTGAAGCCCCGCCTCCGCCGCCAGGGTGGTGGCCTCGATGTCCACACCGAGCCGCGGGATCCCGGCATGTATCCGGGCTTGCTCGATCGCGGCGGAGTCGTCTCGCCCGCTGGGGGTGTGGCCTAGGAGGTCGAAGGCGTCGAAGCCGCCGAGCCCCGTGCGGTCGTGTGGGAAACAGACCAGCGCACCCAAGAGGCTCGCGGACGACGCGCCCTGCAGCGTGGTCCCCTCGTAGGGAAGCACCGTGAGCTCGACCTCCTCGGTGACGATTCGCCGCCCCAGATGCTCCCGCACGGCCTCGACACGGTCGGCCGGGAGGAGCAGGTAGATCGTCTCGGGCTTGGCAGCGGGCCTGTGCAGCGTGGGGTCGGCGAGCACGCGACCTTTCTCGTCCAGGATCAGCGCGTAGCGCGTGCCCCCAGGCTCGAGCCCGAGGACGTCATGGGTGACGAAGCCCTGGAGCCAGGCGCGCGCATCGGGGCCGTGGACAGAGAGCAGGCGATCGGAGAGCGGGGCGACCAACATGGTTCACGAAGATAGGCCTATGGGGCGCCATGGCCAGAAGACCGGAAGCTGCTATCTTCCTGTCCCCCGGAGGTGCCGTTGAAGCTGGTCCAGTTCTACGCGTTCGGTCGTCATATGTTCGGGTCGCTCGAGGGAGAGGAGATTCACGTCCACGACGGGAACCCCTTCGAGGGCCCCATCGAGCCCACCGGGAAGCGCCTCTCCCTGGACGTGGCCCACCTGCTCCCCCCCTGTCGCCCGAGCAAAATTATTTGTGTCGGCTCGAACTACCGCGCGCACTGCGTCGAGATGGGGCGGCCGGTGCCCGACGTCCCGAAGCTGTTCTTGAAGCCCCCGAGCGCGCTCATCGCGTCCGGTGACGCGATCCGCGCGCCAGCAGATGTCGGGCGAATCGACTTCGAAGGGGAGCTTGCGGTGGTCATCGGCCGTCGGATGAAGCGCGTGGCAGCCGCCGATGCGCTCGAGTACGTGCTGGGTTACACGGTGCTCAACGACGTCACGGCGCGGGCCATCCAGACGGCCGACGTGCAGTTCACTCGCGCGAAGGGCTTCGACACCTTCTGCCCGCTGGGGCCGGCCATCGAGACCGCTCTTGCTGGGTCGCCGGACGCGCTCCGGCTGGTCACGCGTGTGAACGGGGTGGTGAAGCAGGATGGCCACACCAGCGACATGGTGTTCTCCGTCCCCACGCTGCTCGCGTTCATCTCCGCACACATGACCCTGGAGCCGGGCGACGTCATCGCTACGGGCACGCCGCAGGGGGTGGGCGCTCTCCTCCCGGGCGACACGGTGTCGATCGACATCGAGGGTGTCGGAACCCTCGAGAATCCGGTGGTGGCGGCATGAACGACCCAAAGCTCCATAGCTTTCGCGCGGCGGTGTCGTCGGCCTTTCGCGGCAAAGAGGCCGCAGTAGACCTGGCGCTCACCGCGCTCCTCGCGCGGGGACACGTCCTGTTCGAGGACGTGCCGGGAACGGGCAAGACCACGCTGGCGCGCAGCGTGGCGGCAGCGCTGGACGCCAGCTTCCGCCGGATCCAGTTCACCAGCGATCTCCTGCCGTCGGACGTGCTGGGCGTCTCGGTCTACGACGCGGCGCGCGCCGCCTTCGACTTCCGCTCGGGGCCGATCTTCGCGCATGTCGTCCTGGCCGACGAAGTGAACCGGACCACGCCTCGCACGCAGTCCGCGCTGCTCGAGGCCATGAGCGAGGGCCGCGTCACGGTGGACAACCGCACGCACGACCTGCCGCGGCCCTTCATGGTGATCGCCACGCAGAACCCGAAGGAGTTCTACGGCACGTATCCGCTGCCGGAGAGCCAGCTCGACCGCTTCATGCTCCGTATGGCGATCGGTTACCCCGACGCCACCACAGAGCGCGACGTGATCCAGACGCTCGGGTGGACCGATCCGGTCGCCGCTGTGCGACCGGTCGCTACAGCAGACGACGTCCTCGCGTGGCAGGCGCGGGTAGAGGCGGTGCGCGTCGAGCCCATCGTGATGGACTACGTGATGGCGCTGGTCGCGGCCACGCGCCAGAGCCCACACCTCTCCCTGGGTGTGTCCACACGAGGGGCGATCTCCTTCTACCGCGCGATCCAGGCGCGCGCGTTCCTCGAGGGTCGCGCGTTCGCCACGCCAGACGACGTCCAGGCGCTCGTGGTGCCCGCCATGAGCCACCGGGTCTACGTGAAGAACCACCGCGACGGATCCGCCACGCAGCGGGACGAGGCCGCGGCGATCCTCGCCGACCTCATCGAGTCGCTCCCGGTCCCCCGGTGACCACGTCACGCTGGACGCCCCGGCGCCTCACGACCACACGGGAGGGTAAGGCGGTCATCCTCGTCACCCTCGGCCTCGGCTTCGGCGCGATCAACTCCGGCAACAACCTCCTGTTCCTGATCCTCGGGATGCTGCTGTCGCTCATCGTGGTCAGCGGCGTGCTGAGCGAGTTCACCGTCCGCGACGTGGTCGTCACGCGGCGCCGAAGCGGGGGGATCCACGCTGGCACGGACGCCTTCCTCCCCGTGGATCTCGAGAACCGCAAGACCCGGCTCGCGTCGTTCGGCGTGGAGGTGGAGGAGCGCTTCGCGAAGGGGCCCAACGCGCCCACGCAGCGGCCGGCCTATGCGCTGATCCTGGCGCCCGGCGAGCGGGCGGGGCTCTCGGTGCGGGTGCGCGCGCCGCGGCGCGGTGTCGTGGCCTCCGAGGGCATTCGGGTGGCCACACGGTACCCCTTTGGCTTCTTCCGCAAGTCGCGGGAGATCCACGCGCCCGACGAGATCCTGGTCTGGCCGGCCCTGCGGGCCGTACGTATGCCCGAGCTCCACAGCCCCGGGCGCTACGGGCTGGACAATGACTCGGCCCGCTCCGGCCGCGGCGAGGAGTACCACGCGCTCCGCGAGCACCGCGTGGAGGACGACCCCCGCGACGTCCACTGGAAGACCTCGGCCCGCCTGGGCCGCATCGTCACCCGCGAGTACGAGGCGCCCGCCACACGGCGCATTTGGCTCCACGTCTCTCTCGGCTGCGGTCCGGAGGCCGCGCCCGCGTTCGAGGGCGCCGTCAGCGACGTCGCCAGCCTCGCGGCGCTCTTCCTCGGTCAGGGCTACTCCGTGGGCTTGCGTACCCAGGCCGGCGATGTCGCCCCAGCGCCAGGGTCGGGGCAGCTCCCCGTGCTCTTCGATCACCTCGCCCTCCTCACGGCCGCGCCCGACGCGCCCGAGCTCCTGCCCGCTCCCGGCGAGGGGCTCCTCGTCCGCTACGAGGGGCAGCGCGCCGCATCCAGCGCCGGCTTCGGGCGCGTCTTCACTTCCGGCGGGCCGCTCGTGGCGGAAGGAGAGCCCGCGCGTGCGGTTTGAGCGCGTCCACCGCCTGGTGACCTACGCGGTCACCGCGCTGCCCCTGGCGGTGCTGGCGTTCTCCGGCGAGCTCGGGCTGCTGTTCCCACTGCTCTTCGTGCCGGCGTGGCTGCTGTCGATCCCTGCCTCGCGGCGCTACCAGGCCTCCACGGCGCAGCCGGAGCGCGTCGGTCTCTGGAACGCCGTGCTCGTGCTGGGTCTGCTCGCGTGCGCTGGCGCCGCGGTGCTCACCACGGACTGGCTGCGTTACGCGATCTACTTCGCCAGCCTCATGGTGACCGTGCGGCTCTTCCAACAACGAACCAGCCGCGACTTCTTTCAGCTCTACCTCCTGAGCTTCATTCAGCTGGTGGCCGGCGCGGTCATCAACCCCACGCTCACCTTCGCGCTCGCGTTCCTCGCGTACGTGGTGCTCATCACGTGGGCGCTGGTGCTGCTGCACTTCCGTCGCGACCTCGAGGAGCTCGCGCAGCGCGAGGGCCGCACGGAGTCTCAGGTATTCGGCGGGCCGCGCCTCCAGCGGCTCGTCACGCCCAGCTTCCTCGGCGCCTCGAGCGGCCTCGCGCTCATCATGTTCATCGCCTCGGTGGGCGTATTCCTGATCTTCCCGCGCGTCGGCCTCGGCCTCTTCGGCGCGCACCGGCAGTCGGGGCAGTCGGTGTCGGGCTTCGATGATCAGGTCACGCTGGGCGACTTCGGCACCATCAAGACCGATCAGACCGTGGTGGCTCGGATCGAGGCCACCGCCATCAGCACGCCGGGCCTCACGCTACAGTCTCTGCTCCCGCTTCGGCTCAGGGGGATGGTCTTCGACCAATACGACGGACACAGCTGGGCCAAGACTACGAAGCGGCGAGAGCCGCTGCGGCGGGTGGCCGAGGGGGGCTTCTGGGAGGTGCGCCGCGAGCCGCGAGAACTCCCGGAGAACGCCCACCGCTTCGAGCTCTCGGTCTTCATGGAGCCGATCCGGATGGACCGAAAGGCGGTCTTCGGTGAGCACCGGCTCGTCGCGGTGCGGGATGTGGCCGAGGACCGTTACGAGGTGAATCCCCGCCGGCGCACGAGCTACTCGCGGGACGATCATGGCGACGTGCTCTACGACTCTCCGGACTCTGCGCCGCCGCGTTATCGCGTGCGGAGCATCCGGTTTCCACGCGACCCGGTGGCGCTGCGCGCCGTCTCTCCGGTGGACCCGAGCCACCCGGACGTGGCCCCTTTTCTCCAGTTGCCCTCCGCGCTCGACCCCCGGATCCCGGCGCTGGCGCGCGAGATCACCGCGGGGGAGGCCACGCCGTTCGACAAAGCGGCAGCGATCGAGCGGTATCTGCTCGGCAATTACGCCTACAGCCTCGATGGAGGGCACGACCCCGAGGACCCGCTCGCCGACTTCCTCTTCGGGAAGAAGGCGGGGCACTGCGAGTACTTCTCCACGGCGTTCATCATCCTCGCCCGCTCCGTCGGGATCCCCTCGCGCTCCGTCGGGGGGTTCTACGGCGGCGTCTACAACTCGGTCGGTGACTACGCGTCGATCCGGCAGGCGGACGCACACTCGTGGGCCGAGGCCCTCTTCCCCGGGGAGGGTTGGGAGGTCTTCGACGCCACGCCGCCTGGCGGCTCCCTCGTGCCGGAGGAGGAGGGGCTCTGGGCGCGGCTCTCGAGCTACGTCGATTCGATCCAGCTCGCTTGGTACAAGTGGGTGGTCGGCTTCGACCTCGACGACCAGGTCTCCATGTTCAAGGAGATCGGCAAGGGCCTCGAGGGCGCGGGCCTGAAGCTCCCGAAGTGGCGCGAAATCCGCGCCTGGTTCCGCATGCACTGGCCCGCGGTCTTATTGGGAGCCCTGCTGTTCCTCCTCCTCGCCGTGGTGCTGGCGGCCCTCTGGCGGCGCCAGCGCCCGCGCCGAGCTCGCGTCACGTCGCGGCGTGTCACGGGCGCCGACGCCCGGCGCGTCCGTCGTCTGTACCGCCGGCTCGAGCGGGCGGCGCGGCGGCGTGGGGTAGACCTGTCCACCGCGCCCACCGCTGGCCGGCTCCTCGCCGCGCTGCGCCGGCAGAGCCCGGCCGCAGCTGACGCAGCCGCACAGGTGAGTCGGGTCTACGAGGCCGTGTTGTTCGGCAACGAGCCGCTCCACGACCACGACTACGCGGCGGCGCGCTCGGCTGCCGCGAGCCTCGAGGCTGCCCACATCCCCCGGTAGGCTCGGTCCCTGGAGCGGCTCAGGCCTTGAGGCGGGCGTTGGTGGGATCGAAGAACGGGCGCAGCGACACGGTGGCCGGATACCGGGTCCCAGCGATCTCCACGCTCCATCGGCCGCCGTTGATCCACGCGGCGTCCGCGGGGGCGCCGGCCGTGATCATGGCGAGGCCGACGGCGCCACCCACGCTGAAGCCGTAGGAGCCGGCGCGCACCGTGCCCACCGCGACGTCGTCCCGATACACCACCTCGGCGTGGTAGAGCAGCGGCTCGGGGTCGTCCAGGCGCACATGGCATAGCCTGCGATGAGGAACGCCCGCAGCCTTCTGGGCCAGGACGGCGTCGCGGCCCACGAAGTCGTGGTCCAGCGCCAGCGTGAAGGAGAGGCCGGCCTCGAAGAGGTTGTCGCAGTTGTCGATGTCGTGGCCGTAGTCGCGGTAGCCCTTCTCGAGCCGCAAGCTCGCGAGCGCCTTGAGGCCGGCGTGACGCAACCCGAAGGCCCCCCCGGCGGCGATGATCCGGTCGTAGACGTGCACGGCCTGCTCGGTGGGGATCACCAGCTCGTAGCCCAGCTCGCCGAGGTAGCTCATGCGGATGCAGAACAGGCGCGCGTAGCCCAGCGAGATCTCTCGCGCGGTGCGATAGGGATACACTTCGTTGGAGAGGTCGGTGTCAGTGAGCGTCTGCAGGAGGTCGCGGGCACGAGGCCCTTGCAGGTTGAGCTGTGCGTAGGCCCCGGTGGCGTCGCTGACGAAGGCGTGCTCGTCCTCGCCAATGGCCCGGCGCAGCCACGTCTCGGCGTGACGGTGCATCGTGTCGGTGACGATCACCAGGAACCGCTGCTCGCCCAGCCTCGTGACGGTGAGGTCCGCCTCGATCGTGCCGCCAGGGTTCAGCCACTGGGTGTACGTGATGACGCCCACGGTGCCGGCCACCCGCGCCGTGGAGATGCGGTCCAGCACCGCGGCCGCGTCGCGGCCCTCCACGAAGAACTTGCTCATGAACGACATCTCCATTGCGATCACGGCGCTGCGGGCCGCCTCGTGCTCGGCCTGCCAGAGCGGGAACCACCGCATGCGGCCGAAGGAGAGCGGGCCCGGGTCGGGCGGCTCGTCAGGCGAATACCAGTCGGGCGACTCCCAGCCGGAGACGTCGCGGAAGAAAGCGCCGGCCGCGGCGAGGCGCTCGTGAAACGCCGATCGCTTGGCCCCACGGGCGGTGAGCGGCGCGCGGGTGGGGTAGTGACACGCGTAGACGAGGCCCAGCGACTCGACCGTCCGATGGCGGCGGTACTCCGGGGTGTTCTGGTACGGGTGCAGCCGGTCGATGTTCATCCCGGTGATGTCCACGTCGGGCTGGCCCGTGGCGATCCAGTGGGCCAAGACCTTCCCCATGCCGCCACCGGTGATGATCCCGATGGAGTTGAGGCCGGCCGCGACGAAGTATCCACGCAGCTCCGGCGCTTCACCCACGATCGGTCGCAGGTCCGCAGTGAAGCTCTCGGGGCCACAGAAGAACTTCTTGATGCCCACCTCGAGCGTCTTGGGCACGCGTTTCATCGCGCGCTCGAGGAAGGGTGTCATGCGGTCCCAGTCCGGCGGGATCTCGCCGAAGGAGAAGTCCTTCGGGATCCCGTCGACCTTCCACGGCGCGCAGACGGGCTCGAAGAGCCCCACGAGCAGCCCGCCAACCTCCTCGCGGTAGTATCCGTGCGACGCCGGGTCCTCGAGGATGGGCCAAGAGGACGAGACGCCGGCGAACGGCTCGGTAATCAGGTAGTAGTGCTCCGCCGCCTGGTTCGGGATATTCACGCCCACGGCGGCGCCCAGCTCGCGAGCCCACATCCCCGCGCAGTTCACCACCACCTCGGCGCTGATGTTGCCGAACGGCGTCTCGACGCCTGTCACCCGCCCGCGGTTCTGGGTAACCCGCGTGACGGGGACACCCTCGAAGATCTGCACGCCGCGCATCCGCGCGCCCTTGGCCATGGCCACGGTAGCGCCCACGGGGTCGGCCCGCCCATCGGCGGCCACGTAGAACCCGGCGAGCAGGTCGCGCGTATCGGCGAGCGGGAAGAGGCGGGCGATGTCGTCCGGGCCGATCTCGGCCACGTCGACCCCGTGATAGCGATTGAAGGCCGCCACCCGACGGTACTCCTCCAAGCGATCGCGATCAGCCGCGGCCTCGATGAAACCCACGGGTCGGAAGCCCGTGGAGTGCCCTGTCTCCGCCTCGAGGCGAGCGTAGAGGTCGCGCGTGGTCTTACGAAGCTCGGTCGAGGTCTCCGAGAGGCTCCCGAACGTGACGACGAGGCCGGCGGCGTGCCAGGTGGTCCCGGAGGTGAGCTGGTCTCGCTCGAGCAGCACGACGTCGCCGGCCCAGCCGAGCTGGCCCAGGTGGTAGGCCACCGAGGTGCCGATGATGCCGCCGCCGATGATGACGACACGTGCGTGGCTGGGGAGTGAGTGGGTCACGGGTGGTCTCTCTGGTCGCGGACGGTTGCGCGCGGGGCCTCTCGGCCGGCCGTGAGCGGGCATACCCCGCGCTCACCCGCGCGTAAAGGCCAGTTCGCCCGCGGACACGCGAGCCGTGTTACACGGCGGTCATATTGGGAGGAGCCCGTGATCGACGTCCCCGTCCTCGATGCCCATGTCCACGTCTGGGACCCCCGGACCACGCCGCGCGAGACCACCCCCGCCGTGAAGCTCTTCGGCTTCAGCCCGCGTCTCCTGGCGTGGCTCGCCCCCGCGCTCTTCCCGCGTGCGGCGCTCGCGTTCGTCGGTGACCCACGCTACGTCCTGGCCCCGTGGACCTTCAGTGACCACGCAGACGGCTCTCCCGCGAGCGGCTTCGTGCACGTGGAGGCCGCGTGGAAGCGACGAGACCCCCGCCGGTACGCGGAAGAGACGCTCTGGCTCGAGAGCCTGGCCGAGCCACGCCTCCGGGGCATCGTCGGTCACGCGGATCTCGCGCACCCGGATCTCGACGCGCTGCTCGACGCCCACGCCGCTGCGAGTGGTCGGTTCTGCGGCGTGCGCGACAAGCTGGCCCACACCGACGCGCCCGGGGTCAAGAGCTGGGGGCCCAAGGGGAAGATGGCCACGGCCGCGTTCCGACGAGGCTTCGCCCGGCTCGGCGAGCGGGGACTCACCTTCGACGCGTGGTGCTACGGGCACCAGCTCGACGAGCTCGACGCCCTGCTACGGGATCTACCGGCGACACAGGTGGTCCTGGACCACGCCGGCACGCCGGTGGGCGTATTTGACGCGCCGGAGCGGCTGGGCCCCTGGCTCGAGCAACTGGAGCGCCTGGCGCAGCACTCACAGCTCAACGTGAAGCTGTCGGGCCTGCTCATGCCGGTGCTCGGGGCGCCCCTCGTTCGCGGAGACGCGAGCGTGGGGCAGGTGGTGGATCGCATCGGCCCGGTCGTGGAGCACGCCCTGCGTGTGTTCGGCCCGAAGCGCTGCATCCTGGCGTCGAACTTCCCCATGGACCGCGTGGCCGCGACAGCCTCTGTGCTCTGGGAGGCCTTCGACCAGCTCACGCGCGGGCTCCCAGACCGCCGAGGCGTCTTCGGCGACAACGCCGTGGCGTTCTACCGCCTCACAGCTCCTGCGCCGTAGGGATCACGGCGTTCGCCAAGAACCGCGACAGAACCAGCGTGAGCTGGTGGCTCAGCTCCGCGACATCGCGGAGCCAGGTCCCGCTCGAGGGGTCTACCGCCGGGTGTACGAGCAGCGTAAGGGCTGACCCGCTGAAGGCGAGCTCTTCCACGCGTAGCGCCTGGTGATCCGCCAGCTGAGCGAGCGTGTCGGCGAGCCCGGCCTCCATGAACTCCTGAAAGAGCCGCGGGCGGCTCGAGGCGGCTTCGAAGCTGCGCATATGGGGGCCGAGGTCCATTCGGCGGAGGCGGATCTCGTGGGACGCCAGCGGGACTCGGGTGTTGTCTACGACGGGATCCAGGCCGGCGAGCGACCCGAGCCTGCGGATGACGAACGCCAGCTCGACGTCCACACCCAGCGGCTGCCGCGTGACCACGAAGGGCAGGTTGGCGCGATAGCTAATTTCCGCGCTCATCGGGCCGAACGCCGTGGGCACCACCACAGGGTCGAGCCCGGTCCCCTGAAGCGAGTACGCCTGCGCCTCCTGCCGACCTATCGCGAGCGCGCGCCGCACACGAGGCTCGTCGAAGCGGTCGAGACCCGAGGCCACCGGCGTGATCGCGCGGCGGCCAATGAGCGCGATGGCCGCCACGGCGAGGAGCGCGAACGCGGCGACCGGCGACCACAACGCGACGCCACCGATCACTGAGAGGCCGAGTACGGGAGCGAGGCGACGAAGGGTGGGATTGACCATGGCGGACAAGCTAGGCGCTACTCGCCAGCCTCCAATGGGAGGACCAAGAAATACCGACCGGTGTCGTCGGTGCGCGTGCGCGCGATGCGCCAGTACTCCGCCGCCGGCGCGGGGCCTTCCTCGAGAGCCTCGACCAGCGCGCCGGCCACGGGCGCGCCGTCCGCCGCGAAGACGGAGCCCTCCATGATGAGCGGCGCGGGCAGGGTGGCCTCGTGGACCCGGTCGGCGAGGACCTCGACGTGCGGCGTGGCGCTCGAGGGGTGCCCCGAGTCCACCGGGGGCTCGGCCACCACATGGTAGACGCCGGGGTCCACCGAGAGGCTGTACTCGCCGAGCTCATCGGTGACCGCCACGAACTCGGAGGGGCCGTCGGCGGCCTCGGCCCGAAGCGCCACGCGCACCCGCGGGAGGCGCTCGCCCGCCGCCGACTGCACGGTGCCCGTGACCCGTGGCCTCGCGGGCAGCTCGATGGCACGCGACTCGCGAAGCGTGACGTCCCACGCATCCTCGGAGAACCGGGCCCAGGCCACGTCGGAGGGAGGGATGACCGACAGCGCGTACGACCGCCCAATCGCGCGGAGAGAGGCGATACCTGTGCGGTCGGTGGTCGCGTTGAGGCTGAAAGAGGCGTTCCGCCAACGCTCGTCGTCCTCCAGCGTGGCCGTGAGTCGAACGGTGGCGCCGTTGATTGGGGTCCCGTCCCCGCCTCGGACCTGAAGGGACACTGGCTGGTCATTCAACGCCACGGGGAGGTGCACGTCTGGAACAGGGTTCAGTCCCTTGCTCGCGGGCAGCGCGTCGACCCAAGCCGAGCCCCAGAGCAGGCGGGCATCGAAGCGCGGAATGGGCGCGCCCCCGCTGCCAGCCTCGACCGTGACCACGTAGTTCCCTTCTTCGGGGCACCGGATCGTGTAGTTGCCCTTCTCGCCCGTGACGCCAGTGGTGCAGCGCGCCAGCGTCGTCTGCTCGTACGCGCTCACCCGGGCACCCACGACGCGCTCAGTGAAGAGGCCCGTGTCCGGTGCGGGGGCGACCACGCGCCCCTCGAGGGTGGGGAGGTCGGAGACCGACTTCAGCCAGAACGTGACATCGGTGTCAGCCTCGTAGCGCACGGTCTCGACGTGGGTGGGCCGGCCGCCATCGGGCCCTGGCGCCGAGATCTGCAGCTCGTAAGCCGCGCCGCGCTGCAGATAGAGCTCGAAGGCGTTCGAAGTAGAGATGAAGGACGAGCGGACCTCGCCGGGGATCACCTCGTCGATCGCCACCACCACCAACGAGACCTCGACGCTGCTCTCGAGCGCGTTGTCCTCCACCCGGACACGCCCGGTGACGCGGACTTGATCGGGCAGCGTCACGTCGACCACCGGCGAGGCCGGGTCGATCTTCACGACCAGCTGATGCGAAGGAACCAGGGCCGCCTCGGGGAGCGGCTCCACCTTCAGGGCCACCTGCCGCTCGTGACCCTCGGCCGCCGAGCAGACGCGCAGCTCGGCGTGGCACACCTGCCCACCAGAGCAATCCGAGGAAGCGGTGCAGTTCGGCTGCGGCACGGGCCCGCCGAGGACCGCGAGTGCAGCCGTCCCCTCCGCCGCGCCACAGCAGAGGGTGAAGAGCAAGACGGAGAGCTGCCAGAAGCGCGTCACTAGCGGCCTCCCGAGCACCGCGAGGGATCGCCCGCGACCGACACGGTCCATGTGACCACCGTGACCGGCTCTCCGTTACGCGATTGCCGCTGCTCCAGGAATGAGTCGCCGGCCAAGATCATCTCTCCCGTGGTTACGAACGCCTCCACGAGGTAGGTCTTCACACACTGGTCCGCCGTCCCGTCGCACGGGACGAGGTTGATGAGGCCCTCGTCGCACGGATCGAACTCGTAGCTCTCGGTGGCCGCGACATTGGAGGGGAAGGGGTTCTCCGGATCGTAGGCGACCCACCAATAGACCTGCGAGCGCGGGCCACCCGCGGGCACGACGAGCGCGCGGCTTACGTCGAAGAGCAAGTGCGGCGCCTCGGGCTCGAAGGCCGTCTTCTGAACCCCCGCCGTGCGCGGGGTCAGCTTCTGCACGTCGACGAGGGCGCTCGGCGGCGCGGCCTCCTTCTCGAGCGGGGGTGGCGGAAAAACGCAGGCGGTCGGGAGCACACACATCACCGTGATGCATAGCAGACGGCGTGCCAGGGGCGCGGCTACGCGATGCGCGTAATAGTTACCTGAGGTTACGCACGAGCGGCGCGACGGCCACTCGCCAACGGCTGGGGATAACCCTGACAACGATGTCAGGATAGACGGGTGCGCCGCGGTGTTCCAGTTCGGGGCGCCGCGCCCGCGTCAGAGGAGCCCGGAGGTGACGTAGGAGCGGTGGATCGCGAAGGAGCGACGCGTTCGCGACAACGCTTGCTCGGCCGCGTCGCGGGCCACGATCAGCTGGGCCAGGAGCTCTCTGTCGCGAGCCAGGTACCCGCGCGCCCAATCCGAGAGCCCGTCTTCGCTCCCGAGCCGGCTCACCAGCAGCGCCAGATCGGCCTCTCGTCCCATGACCACCGAGGGCAGTGACTCGAGGTCTGCCTGCGCGAGCGCCTCGATAAGACGCTCGTGCGCGAGCTCGAGACGCGCCTTCAAGTCGGTGGTAGTCACGGGCGCGCTGACCGGTGAGTCGCTCTCGAAAGCATGGAAGTCGTTCATGTCTCGGCCCTCCGGGCGCGGAGTTGGCGCTCCGCCTCGTCGAACGCGTCGCGCAGCGGCTGAAGCACACGAACCACCTCCTCGAGGATGGCGGCGTTCTTCGTCCCGTAGCCCTCGAGCAGGCGCTGCTTGGAGAAGCCGTAGAGGTCGAGGAGGTTCTGGGAGAGCTCGGGCGCCTCCTCGGGCCGGAGCGCGCTCATGAGCTCCGTGAGGATGTCCTGTCCATTGCCAAGCAGCTCCCCGGCTCGGGCGAACTCCCGGTCTTCGAGGCACATGATGGCCTGCCGGATGCGCTGAAAGAGCGCGTCATACAACATGACGACGAGCTCCCCCGGTGTGGCGGTGAATACCCGGGTCTTGAGGTACTCGGCGTGTGCGTACATCGGTCTTTCCCCTCTCGTTACTCGGCCAATGCCACTAACGGAGCGCGTTCGCCAGGTAGTTGCCCTGGGCCGTCCAGGCGCTCGCGGTTTTCTCCAGCGCCCCGAACTGTCGGATCAGCAAGGTCTCGTACCGCTCCGCTCGGAGGCCTAGGTCGTCGATCCGTTTGTCGAAGCTCTTGATCTGCGCGTTCAGGCCGTCTGTGCGGGCCTTGAAGACCCCGTCCGTGCCCGTGTAGCGCTCGAGGCCTGCCTTCACGCGCTTCGCGATCCCGTCGGCGTTGGTGAACACGCGGACCACGGCCATCGGGTCCTTTGCCACCGCGGTCTTGAGCGCCGCGGAGTCGAGCTCCAGTTTGCCGGAGCGGCTCGTCTTGATGCCGAAGGCGGCGATGTTGTCGAATGTCTTGCCGGCGAGTGAGCTGACCGCCGCCGAGGTGAGGGCGCTGAACTCCCCACGGAGCCCGCGGACCGCAGCGTCACCTGCGAGGGTCTTGTCGCGCGCGGTGTTCTCGACGACCGTGGTCTCCTTCGTGATGAGGTCGATGGCTTCGTTGTAGGCGTCAACGAACTCCTTGATCTTCGTCTCCATGGCAGCGGCGTCACCCTTGACGGTGAGCTTCTCGGCCGCGGCAGTGGGTGCGAGGAGGGAGAGCGTCACGCCGGGGATAGCCGTGGTGACCTCGTTGGACTCGGACGTGACGGCGAGCCCGTCGATCGTCAGGGAGGCGTTCTGAGCGGCTTGCGTCGTGGTGAGCCCTAGTTCCGAACCGGTGGCGCCGGTGTAGGACTCCGTGACCGCAAGCGCCGTGCTCGGATCGAGACCCGCTGTGTGCCCACTCTTCTCCGCCGTGATGGAGAGATAGGAGTTGGTTCCATCGTTGATGATCGTGGCGAAGGCGCCGGTCACGGTCTGGTTGAAGCGCTCCGCTACTGCAGTGAGGGACTCCCCCTCCTCGATCGCGACCGTTTGGGGGTCACCGCCGCGGACCGTGACGCTGAGTGTCCCCGCCTTCACCGTAGGCGAGGCGTTCGAGATTCCCACGGATCGCATTTTGGCTGACTTTGCGAGAGCACCGACCGTAACGTCGTAGTCGCCCTTGGTGGCCATGCCGTCGGCCTTGGTGGTGAAGGCCTTCTCGTTCGAGCTAGACGCCGCGAAGCTGCCGAGCTCGAGCACCGTGTCGATGGCCTTGAGCTTGTCCAGGACCTTGGTGAAGGCGGCCTTCAGCTTCCCGTAGATCGAGATCTGGTTGGAGACGCTCGCCTTTTTCGACTCCATCGCCCGGATGGGCTGCCGCTCGATGGAAACGAGCTGCTCGATGATGGAGTTGGTATCGAGGCCTGAGGCGAGGCCTCCAGCACGGATCGTCATGGCACCCTCCGGACGCGGGGTTCGCGAAGCGCCGCTTCACAACCGCCGTATGGACTGAACGGGCCACTGGGTCCCGGGCTTTAGCTCCGAATCTCACCTGAGCGCGGGAGCGCGGAGGTGGCCGGGCCGGGGAGCTCTGCTGCCCCGGCCCCAGCCTGAATCGCCCGCTCGGTGGGCGGACTCGCGACGCCTCGCTCGAAAGAGCCCTCTCGGCGTTCTTACGCCCGCCGCGAGTGCGGGGCACAGGACTACGAGTTGTCGGAGCGACTCGCGGAGGGGAGGTCCTTCCCCTCCGCGAGTCAAGCCGCGCCGGCGGTTTAGCCGAGCAGCTGGAGCGCCGCCTGCGGCAGGGCGTTCGCCTGGGCGAGCATGGCGGTGCCGGCCTGCGTCAGGACCTGGCCACGCGTGAGCGAGCTGGACTCCGCAGCGATGTCGGTGTCGCGGATGCGCGAGTTGGCGGACGCGAGGTTTTCCCGCATGACGTCGGCCGAGGAGGCGGCCTGGGTGAGGCGGTTGCCCTTGGCGCCCAGGTTGGAGCGTGCCGTGCTGAGCGTCTCGAGCGCCGAGTCGAGGGAAGCCATCGCGGCCTGCGCGTTCGCCTTGGTGTCCACCGCCTCCGTGCCGGCCATCCCGAGGCCGGTGGTGGTGACGTTGTTCACGGTCACGGCGATGCGGAAGTTCGCGCCGTTCTTGAAGCCCACCTGGAAGTCGAGCCCAGTGGTGGCGAAGGTGCCGTCGGTCAGGACCTTCCCGTTGAACTCCGTGGTGCTCGCGATCCGGTCGATCTCGGCCGAGAGGTCGCCGAACTCCGTGTTGAGGAAGCCGCGCTGCGAGTCGGTGAGCGAGTCGTTGGCGGCCTGCACCGTGAGCTCACGCATACGAATCAGGGCGCTCGAGATCTCTCCCATGGCGCCTTCAGCCGTCTGCACGACCGAGAGGCCGTCGTTGGCGTTGCGGGATGCCTGGCCGAGGCCGCGGATCTGCGCCTTCATGCTCTCCGAGATACCGAGGCCAGCCGCATCGTCCATGGCCGAGTTGATGCGCAGGCCCGACGTGAGCCGGTTCAGCGAGGTGTTCAGCTGGCTCTGCGAGTTGGCCAAGTGTCGCTGACCGGTGATGCTCGGGCTGTTCGTGACGATCGAAATCATGGCAGTGCTCCTTGGCGATTGTGGGGGGGCTTTGCCCCCCCGGAGGTCACTTGGAGGTTGTCACCCGGCGGGACTGCGACGCCGCAGCCCCTTCGTTCCCGATATCCCGCCCGGCCGTCTCCGACTCACGGGGCGCCCGAGAGCGTCCCGATCTGTGTGTCGGATCCGGAGCCCAAGCACCGGGTCAGCTTACGCCGAGCGGGTCGGGACTCCCGGAGCGAAGGGTTGGTGGCGCTCCGGATTCATCCGGGGCCCACCTGACCGCCTCCGTTGTGGGAGAACGTGACCGAGGAGAGAGGGTTTAGGAGAATTGTGAGGGGGAGTTGCGAGGAGTCCCGGGCGGGGCAGACCGGCGAGTGGCTCGCGTTAGCTCCGAGTGGAACTCGGACGTGGACATCGCCTGGAGCCGCTCCGAGTGCCCGACCAGCGACGCGCTTGGAGCCACGCTTCTACTTTGGATCGCCGTCGGGAACGATGACCAGCGCCCGGGCGCAGGGTACGGCGTCGAGCCGGGCAGCGGCCTTTACGCGCCGGATTCGCAGCCGCTGGAGGTCCCAGACGGAGCGGATGATCGCCTCGCGTTGTTCGGTGGTGAGCTCGTGCCAGGCCCCCTGAACCCGAAAGCCGCCGTCTTCGGGGTCGCAGCGGAGCGCCGTTGCCCAGAGGAGGAGCGGCCGGCCCTCAGACTCTTCGAGCGGCAGCATGATCTTGACGCACTCGCCCGCAGTCAGCTCAGTGTCGGTGACGAAGCTCAACCCTCCCCCTGAGAGATCGCGGAGGGTGGCGCGGAGCGGCGCAGAGGCGCCCTCGGGGGTGACGAAGACCGGAGTGGAGATCGGCTCGCGCAGGAACTCCCGCCGATTGTCACGAGCCAGCTCCTGCGAGTGCTCCACGCGCACCACGCCCTTGTGCGATGGGGTGACGCCCCGAACGAGGCAGGTGAACTCGTACACCCCGTGCCCCGGCAAAGACAGCCGCAGGTTGAGGGGGGACTGGGGCTCGACGCACTCGGGCGGCGCGTCTCCGCCCAAACGGAGGTCGATGTGGTCCTCGTTGACGGACCAGACCACGCCAGAGGCGCTCCACGCGCCCGCGCTGGCCTGGATGTCTGCGGCTTCAGGCAGCTCTCGCGTGGAGACGAGCCAGCGGAGCAGCTGCCCGGGAGGGTGCACGCGGCGGCGGAGGCGGGTGAGCTCTACGATGATCCCGAAGTAGTGGGCTGGCGACCGCTCCTGGCGCCGCAGATCGGCCACATAAGCGGCGACTGCTCTGTCGTACCGAATTGGCGAGATCAGGAGGTCCGACAGGGACGCGTGGTCCGCGTACCTGCCGAGGTGCTCGAGTTGCGCGATCTCCGCGGGACCGAGGCCCCGCTCCTCGGCGACACCCCTGGCGTGCGTCCACGCTTCGACGCGCGCGCGCCAAGAGTTGAGCGCCGCCCCTAGCCCGAAGAGCCCGGCCCCACCGAGTGCGTATGCGAGTGATGCGTCCACGGCCATCCATCGGCGCCCCCGAGACTCCGCTTTAGCGCGAGTTCTGCAGACTCGCGAGGGCCGGCCGGTGCGTTTGCCGGGTTGGGCCATCGTGTTAAGGTCCCCCGCGAAGGAGAGACCATGGCTGAACGGTATTTCGTCATCGAGGTCAGGGACGGAGCGGGCCAAGCTGAGCGTCACGAGGTCCGCGACGAGGTCGTGATCCTCGGGCGCTCGCAAAAGCGTGCGCAGATCCTCCTGAATGACGCCAAGGCCTCAGGCCAGCACGTGGAGCTGAAGCTCGCCTCCGGTCGAGTCACCGTGACCGACATGAACAGCACCAACGGCACCTTCCTCGATGGGCGGCGCGTCCAACAGCCGTTCACCCTGGCCCCCAACGGGAGCTTTCGAGTCGGTGACTCGACGGTGCGCCTCGTCTCGGTCCATGGCTTCGCGGAGCCGAAACCCGCCCCAGCGCCCGTGGAGGGCGCGGACGCTACCCGTGCGCTGTCCGGTGACGAGCTCGATCGGCTGCGGGGCATGGGGCTTCCCCCGCCCGAGCCGGTGGAGGCGACCCAGGCGATGGACGTGGGCGCGTTCATGGCATCTCGCCAGCTGCCACCCCCGAGCACGCCGGCCAGGTCGTTCGAGGCGCCCCGACGCCCCGACCCGGGCGAGCTGCGCTCGCGCCATGCCCCAGTCGAGGCGGAAGACGACGCGCCCCGCTATGCGCCGATCGCCCCCGATCCCCGAGCGAGCGACCACCGCCTCGCGAACGCGCCGGCGGACAGAACCATGGCGTTCGACCGCTCCTCTCTCGAGGTCGGGGAGCTCGACACCACCTGGAAGGCACCGAAGGGGGCCATGGAGGAACCGGACCCTGACGAGGGGGACTCCGGCGACGACTGGGTCAAGCAGGCCAACAAGCGTGTGGACCCAGTCGAGCCAGAGGATGGGGAGGCGGCCCCGTCCAAGGGTACGCAACGCCTCATCGGCTTTCTGGGGCTCTGCGTTGCCGGGTTCATCGGGTTCACGCTGTACAGCCGGCCGGGCGCGCCCGAGATGGCGCCGCTGCCCGACGGACTTGACCCGGTCTTGGCCATCAGCGCGAATGCGGCGCGTTTGCCGCTCGAGATCATCCTGGGCAGCGTCCGCTTCGTAGACATTCTGGGCGGAGAGCAGCTCGAGTCGGTTCGGCACAACCAGAAGCGCCTCGAGTCCGCCGCGGTGTCGATGTCGGGGGGGACGCCCACGGAGAGAGTCGAGGCGCTGGCCGAGTTCAGCGCATCTGCCGAGGCGCTTCAGGCCACGGCGGTGCTGCTCGCGGAGCAGCTCGACAAGGCGCGCCTGCATCTGCTCATCGCCGGCGGCGTGGGCGCGTTCGCAGCGCTGCTGCTCCTGATCGGGGTCGGGGGATGGTTCGGCGTGCTGATGGCGCTGCTGCTGTTCCTGGCGGGCCCGCTGCCGCTCGTGCTCAGCCAGCCGGCGCCGGTGCCCCCGATCTACTTCACCGCTGCGTTCACGCTGCTCGGGCTCCCGGCGCTGGTGGGTACATGGCGACGGCGCTGAGCGCCTCCGAGGTCCCCGCGTTGCCCGCGTCCTCCGCGCGGCACGCGTCCGCGTAGGGCCCGTCCTGACGCTCGAGCGCATCCGGTGGACCGAAGGCCAGCGCGCGTCCGGCCTCTAGAACCAGCACGTAGTCGCAGCGGCGCAAGACAGAGACGCGGTGACTGGCGATGACCACCGTGGCATCGCCGCGGCGTGACGCCAGCATGTCGACCAGCCGCCGCTCGGCGTCGTGGTCCACCGCAGACAACGCGTCGTCGAGCAGCACGAGATGGGCGCTCGACGTTGATCCGTCGTCCTGGCGCACCGTTGTGGTGACGTCGTCCACCCAGCCCGCTCGAACAGCGGCGCGCGCGATGGCCACCCGCTGCCGCTGGCCTCCACTCAAGGTCACTCCGCGCTCTCCGACCAGAGTGTGGATCCCATCCGGCAAGCGGGCGGCGTCCTGGTCGACCGCAGCGAGACGGAGGGCGGCGTCGACGTTCGCGGGGGTGCCGCCGGGGGTGCCCAGCGCCACGTTATCGGCGAGGCTGCGGCTGAACAGCCACGCGGTCTGAGGAACGACCGCCAGGTGCCGTCGAAGGGCGGCGCGGCTCAGCGTGGTCACATCCGTTCCGTCCACGAACACGGCGCCGGCCGGGGGCTCGTCCAGTCGCGCGAACACTCGCAGGAGCGTCGACTTGCCGCTGCCCGTGGCGCCGAAGAGCCCGAGCCGGACCCCCGCCGGGACCTCGAAGCTGAGCCCCGAGAGGACCAGGGGGCCGTCTTCGGAGTAACGGAAGCTCAGGTCCTTGCAGGCGAGGGTCGGCGCGCGGGGGGCGAGCGTCGCATCGCCGTCTGCAGGCGGTGGGGCGTCGAGGATGTCGAAGACGCGCGTCAGAGACACCTGACCCCGCTGGATCACCGACAGCACCCAGCCGAGGCCGGTGAAGGCCGACACCACGTTGGCCACATACACTGTGTAGGCCAGGATCGAGCCATAGTGCAGCGCGCCCTCCGCGACCATGCGGCCGCCCATCCCGATCAGCACGACTACGGCGAGGGATCCGACCACGCCGACGACAGGGAGGAGGAAGCTGCGGATGCCCGCCATACGCTCGAGGATCACGAGGTACCGCGTGTTGGCTTCGGCGGCACTCTGCACCACGGTGCGCTCCGCGCCGGCAGCCTGGATGGCGCGAACCCCGGAGACAACCTCCAGGATGGTGCCAGACAGGCGCGCGAGCTCCTCCTGCGACGCGCGCATCTCCCGCATGAGCGCCTGGGAGCTGCGCCACATGACGACCAGGGCCACCGCGAGGGGCGCGACGCACGCCACCGTCAGCGTGACGCTGGTCTGGAACATCATCCAGAGGTTCAGCGGCACAGCGAACAACACGTTGAGCAGCTGTAACCCGGCGAAGCCGATGAGCGCCCGAATGAACTGGATGTCGTTGGAGCCGCGCGAGAGGAGGTCGCCGGAGCCCAGGCGCCGGAAGAATGGCGCCGCTTGCCGCATCAGCGCGCGAAAATAGTCCATCCGAACGGCGAACTCGGCCTCCCGACCCGGGATGAAGATCGCGAGGCGGCTCGCCGTGCGCACGAAGACGATGCTCACGGACGAAGCGAGGAGCCACGCGATCCAGGTGAACGCGCCGCCGCTTGTGAGCGCGCCGAGCGCGCCCTCGAGGCACTTCGCGATCGCTATGGACAGCAGGTTCGTGACGAGGAGGAGCACCACGCCCACGGCGAACCAGAGCCGGTAGCGCAGGGCGTAGTCTCGGATGAAGCGCCAGATGAGCGCAGCGGCGCTCACGAGGTGCGGGTGGTGCGGCGCACCGGCGGGCCGGGTTGCTCGGACAGTGCGACGATCGCGTCCCAATGCATCTGCGACACCTTCTGTACCGAGAGGCGCGCGGCCGTGACCAGGGTCATATCAGCGAACAGCGGAGACGCCTTGACCTCGGCCAGCGTGACTGGCCGGGCCAGCTCCCGCACCGGCTCGACCTCTACCGCGAAGAAGTGGCCGTCTGCGTCGGTCGGATCCGGGAAGGGCTGCGAGACCACGCGCACCACCCCGACCACCGCCTTCGACTTCCCCGTGTGATAGAAGAACGCCTCGTCGCCGGGCTGCATACGTCCAAGGTACGCGCGCGCCCGAGGGTTGCGGACGCCGTCCCAGGTGCCCCGGCCAGCCGCGACGAGCGTGCTCCAGCCATACGTCTCGGGTTCGGTCTTGAGGAGCCAGCGATTCACGCGCCGACCTTAGCCCGGTCGTGGGGCTACTTCCAGCCCAACGCCTACTTCAGGGTGGGCGTGGCGCTCCGCTACTGGACGTTGTGGTGAAGGGCGGCGGCCTTGGCTGCCGACTGCCGCAGGGTGGCGGCGATGTTGGTGAGCGCCCGGTCGTCGAGGCGCAGCGCCGCGGCGCTCGTGCGTACCTCGTCGTGCGTGTGTGCGGGATGTCCAGGATCAATGCGGATGCGGTTGAGCCCAGAGATGACTCTTACCGTGTGTACGAGGGGCGCGCAGTCGGTGGTTGGAACCACGGGTACGTGCATCCAGCGGACGACCTCTCGGACGTAGCTGGGCAGGTTCCAGTGAGTGGCGACGGACACCCCGAGTTCGGTGTGGAGCTCGTCGAGAATCGGGGTGACCTCCGAGCGGTGGATCCACGACGTGCCTTCCTCGCCTCCATCGAGCCGCCGGGAGGTCTCGATGGCCAGGCCGTCGAGCGCGATGGTTTTTCCGATGTCGTGCATCAACGCCGCGAGGAACGCCTCATTGGGATCGCAGGTACCCCGCTCAACAGCAAAGGAGGCCGAAGCGAACGCCGTTGCGAGCGCGTGGTTCCAGAGATCGTCGAAGGCGTCGCGGTAGAACTCACGAGACGCCACGGTCTTCCGGTCGAATAGCGCACTGGCGGCGACACTCGAGGCGACGCGGGCCACTTCGTCGTAGCCGAGGCGTACCACGGCGTCTCGCACCGTGGCCACGGGCTTGTCGCTTGCGTACATTGCGGACGCCGCGAGACGGAGCACGGACGCAGCCATCGCAGGGTCGCGATTCACCACGGCAGCAATGTCCGTCGCGCGCGAGTTCTGGTTCTGGAGCACCGCGAAGACCTGATTGGCGACCGCAGGGAACGGTGGCAGTTGGTCCACCATCCGCTGCGCCCCGAGCCGGGCAAGCTCGCGAGCGCGTGTGTTCCCAACCGCCTCGGCGGCGAGTCGAGCCGCTCGCTCCTCCCTCGAGTAGTCGGCGAAGCTCAAGTAGTCGGAGGGCGCCGGCGGCGGAGCCAGCGAGCTGGCCGGAAGCTCGGCGCCGGTCACCTTGTGCGCCGGGGGCGCAGACGGCGGCGCGCGTCGCTTGCGATCTGGGGCCTCACGCGTGAACAGCCTCCTGAAGAATGCAAACACGGGTTTCCTCCTTGACTCGTCCTGACCTGGGCCGGGCTGCACCCAAGCCGACCGATACAGCCGACGAGCAGTCTCCCGTGAGGATCCTGCGGCCAGAGCCGGCGCGGTCAAACGTTCACGAACGGGACGCTCCCCCGCGGTGCCAAGGACTTTCGTGAGTGTGGCTCACCCGCCACCCCCGGGCACCGAGAGTCCTCCGTCAGCCCCCATGCGCAAGCGCACGGCCTCCAACCACCCGGTCTCGGTCCAGGCCCCAAAAAAGGCCCGGCCCCGGCGCAGTTGTCCGTTAAGGTGCGCCGCTCTGTCTCGATAGAAGTGGGAGACCGGAACCACATCAGCAGTAACAGACGAAGTGGGTGAGACGTGCCAACAGCAGTACACGTTGCGAATCGACTCGAAGACGAACTGACCACGGCCCTCTCGAGAGCCGTGGCCGAGGAGCGGTTCGAGCCGCCACAGCTCCCTCATGTCGCCATGGAGGTCCTCAAGATAGCGCAGGACGCCGAAGCGAGCCTGCGCCAGATCGGCGTTGTGTTGGCGAAGAACCAGGTGCTGGCAGCGCGCATCCTCAAAGCAGCCAACTCGGTGCTCTACTCGGGCCCACCGGTCTCGAACTTGACCTCCGCCATGATGCGCATCGGCCTCTCCGGCCTGAAACAGCTCGTCTGCGTGTACTCGTTCCAGTGCAAGGTGGCCCGGCGGCACGAGTATCAGCACGTCCTCGAGCGGTACTGGATTGAATCGGTGGCGTCCGCCGTGGCGGCCGACGGGATCGCCCGCGCGAGACACGCAGACATACAGCTGCCGTTCCTGGCCGCGCTGGTCCACGACATCGGGCGACCTATCGCGCTCACCATCCTCGCTGACCTGCGCCGGGACCACTTGAACTTCCGGAAGGCCGACGAAGCCGCGATCTTGAAGCTGGTCGAGCTGGTTCACGGTCGCCTCGGCGGGCTCGTCGCCGCGCGGTGGAAGCTCCCCCGAGAACTGCAGGAGACCATGATCTATCACCACGAGGCGGTCATCTACAAAGGCGCCGCACGCGAGCTGGTGCTCACCATCGCTGGCGCAGACGCGTTCGTTGGTCGAATCGGCGTCGGCGGTCAGCCCGAACAACAATTCAGCGCCGACGCCTACAAGGTCTTCCGGGAGCTGGGCCTCGATCGATCCCACATCGAGGGCATCGTGCGCCCCGTCCGCGAGCGCGCCGACCAGCTGGCTGGCCTGATGGGCTGAGCGGAGAGAAGGAGGCCACGCCCCGCGTGGGCCTACTTCCAGCCCATGACCTTCTTGAGCGTGGGAAGGGCGTTCCACTGCACCCCGACGAACGCGCCCTGGGGTCCGCCGCGGCCCATCACGTCGTTACCGGCCATCCCCGGCATGGTCATGCCGGCGTTACCCGCATACGGGTTTGCGAGCGCCGTTGGGTCGCCGTAGCCGCCGAAGAAGGTGAGGTTGCTCTTCTCGTGGGTGATCTTGGCGCCGAACGTGTTCGTCTGGTTGCGACCGAGCACCGCGAGCGCTGACGCCGAGAACTTGTCGTCGACCTTGTACATCACCTCGGGGACGTACCAGACCTGCTGCCCGTCGCCGGCAACGGCCATCTTCAGGGTGAGGTGCTGGTCCTTCTTGACGTCGTAGCCGAGCCCGGCGTGGATCGCCCAGAGCTTCTCGTGCTGAGGGCTGCCGGCAGTGAAGGAGTAGCTGGCGCCGCCGTCCAGCTTCAGCTTCTCCGACATCGCGAACTCGCCCGTCAGCTTCAGGAGCGTGGAGGTCTTGCCGTCCTGCTGCGCGAACGCGCCGGTGGCGCCGAGCTTCCACTTGTCCTTCTCAGCCGCGCTGAGTCCGAGGCCGCCGAAGGTGGTCCGGTCGGTCGCGCCAAGGGTGGCGTCCGCCGAGTAGCTGCGCGTGCCCTCGGTGTAGGTGCCCGACGCGTGGCCGAACTTCGCGTAGCCCTTGTCGTCGCCCAGCATCTCGGGGGTCTGATGCGCCAGACCAGACACGTTGGACAGCTGCTCCTGGCCCCCGAACAACCGGAAGCTGAGGTCCTGCTTGCCGTCGCCTTCACCCTTGGTCCAGTGACCGCGGAGGTCGCCGGTGGCGATGACGTCCTCGCCCTGGATGTCCGAGAGGCGCAGGTGGCCGCCCAGGTTGAGCTTGAGGCCCTCCTTGGCCTTGTCATCCAGCTGCCACGCCTGGCCGAAGTTGGTCTGCAGGTCGTGAAAGCGATACCCCGCGCCGCTCTTCGTGCCCCCCTCGGTGGTGTAGGTGGCGTCTGCGGTTGTAGACCCGCTGGCGTACGAGCCGCCGAGCGTGAGGTTGGTGGCGTTGTCGCCGCTGGTCTCGGTGGTGCGCTTCCCCCGCGCGGTGACCTTGACCGTGATGTCGTTCGACCCCTCCTTGGGCTTCCCGTCCGCGCCGAGCTCGGCCTTCCGCGTGACCGCGAGGCTGCCGCCCGCCTCGGTGGTGGTGGAGCTGTCCGTGAGAGTGCGGGAGGCGTCGGCGCTTCCCACGAACTTCCGGTCCTTGCGATCGATGGTGGTGTCGACCTGACCGCCGGTCTTTGGGCCCACCCAGGCGGTACCGCCTACGCTGGTGGTGCCGCCTTCGTTCGTGCGTGCGACCGCCCCGTCGATCGTGGTCTGTCCGCCCGACACCACGGCCCCGGCCTTCAAATCCGTGGAGTTCTTCCCGTCCGTTCGGTTGTAGTGGGCGCGCCCGCCGGTCTGACCGCCCACGAGGACTTGCCCGTCCACCGTGGTCGAGTTGTCGCCGTCCTTTCGGACCACGCTGCCGCTGGCGGTGTTCTGCTTGTCGCTGTGCGCCAGAGAGCCGGTGACCGCGGTGGACTGCTTCCCGGCGGTGGTGGTGACGCCGCCCGTGGCGGTGGTGGTGTCGCCGGTCTTCGTGACACCGCCGTTCAGGGCGAGGCCCCGGTCACCGTCTTTCGTGGCGTAGCTCCCTTCGGCGCCCACGGTGGTGCCCCAGAGCGCCTTGCCGCTGGCGGTCAGCGACTTCTTGTCGCCCTCGGTCGCCGTGTAGGTGCCCGTGGCGGTGTTCTGGCCGTCCTTCATGGTGACGTCTGCCGCGCCTGTCGTGGTGGTGTCGCCGTTGGTGTGCGTGACCCGGGCCCCGCCGCCGTCCTTGCCGCCTTCGGCGTGGTAGGTGGTCTGTTGTTTTGGGTCGGCCCCGGTTGTGACCGTGACGTAGCCGCGGTCGTCGTATCCGCCCTTGGCCTTCCAGCCGTCGTCCTTGTCGGTGTACGTCAGGGACTTGTCCTTGAAGTCCCCGCTCAGGGCCCAAGTGGCGGCGTCCCAGCCGATGCCCTTGCCATCCGCCTTGAACTCGAGGGTCGCCTTGCCGGTGGCGTCCGTCGAGAGCGTGTGCCAGCTGCCGCCCCGGATCGCGCCCCACGTCTTCGAGAAGAAGCCGCGGTTGCTCGCCACCACGGCCTCGACGGTGGCCTTGGGGACGTTGTGCGTCTTGACCAGCGCGTTCATGAGGGCCTCGAGGGCCTTCGGGTCCTCGGTCTTTGCCAGCTCCACGAACAGGACCTGGACCTCGGGGCTCAGCTTCCACTGGTCGAACTTGGGTGGCTCGGCCGAGGCAGCCGGCTTCAGCGCAGCGTTCTGCGCGGCGTAGCCCTGGGGCGCGTTGGCCGTGGCCTTCGAGGACTCGGCAGGCGCCGGGGAGCTCGTCTTCGGGGTGTCGACCGTAGCTGTGTTCTCAAAGGCCATATGTCCCCACCTTGCCGGGTCACCGTGCGACCCCAGTCCAGACCACGCGTGGGAAGCAAGGCCGGTGCCACGCGTGCGTGGCGAGACGGGAGCACGACGGAACTTGGCCACGGGGCCGTGTCCCTGCGCAGCGTTGGCCCTCGAGGCGGCTGGCGAGGCGGCGTTTGGGGCGACCAGTCCCGCTTGGCAGGCATGGGTGGCAGCCGCTCTGGAGTCTGCGGACACCTCGGGGGGCCGGGCGACCCCACCGGAGGCGACCCGCGTCGTGAGGCGCGCTGCCCCCGGGGAGGGGCGCCGCGGCGCTACTTCATGGTCATCACGTACGCCCCATCCCAGTCGACAGGCGGGGGCATGAGCAACGCGGCGGCGGCGCGAGCGCGCATGACGCGGGACGGACCATCGCCCGGCCGCTCGGTGAGGACTGCGTCGAAGCCATCGATCGCCGCCTGGAAGTTCCGCTCCCGGTAGGCCTCGAGCGCGGTCTCGTACCGGCCGGCCCACGCCGGCTTCTCCGGGCAGGGCAGGGGCTCGTGGATCTCCAGCGGGTGGTGTTTGCCCTTCAGCACCACGCGATCCACGCGCCGGAACGCGCAGGTGTGGCCTGGGACAGCCACCACCGAGTCGCTGACCAACACGGTGGTGCCGTAGTGCTTGTTGGCGCCTTCGAGTCGGGATGCGACGTTGATGCCGTCTCCGATGGCGCCGAAGTAGAGCCGATCCGGAGAGCCGAAGTGGCCGACCGCCACGTTCGCCGTGTGGATTCCATAGCGGGTCCGGAACAGGGCAGGGCGCCCCCCCGGGCCGGTGGGGTCCGTCCGGCGCGCGCACTCCAGCGCCGCCTCCACCGCGCGGACCGGATGCCGCTCCACGGGCTCTGGTGCGTTGAACACCGCCATGATCTCGTCGCCGACATACTGCAGCACCGTGCCGTCGTGCTGCTCTAGCACCGTGGTGAGCTCCCCGAGGTACGCGCCGAGGCGCTGGGCCATCAGCAGCGGGTGGGTGGCCTCCGTGAGGGTGGTGAAGTGCTCGATATCGGAGAAGAACACGGTGAGGTCCGTGTGCTCGCTGCCGAGGCGCGGCTCGACGCGTTCGCGCAGCAGCTTCCGCACCAGGTTCATGGGGAGGTACTTTTGGAAGGCGCGAAGCCCGAGCTTCATGTTCTCGAAGGCGCTCATCACGTCTTCGAGCTCGCGGAAGCCGGGGCTGCGCCTGGGCTGGTCCTCGAAGTGCAGCCCCGCGATGCGCGTGGTCTCGCGGGCGATGGTCTCCAGCCCACGGGCGATCCTTCGGCTGAGCAGGAACGCCACCAGGATCGACAACGCGACCAGCACCGTACTGACCACCGCGCTGCGACGGTTGCCCTCTTCGAGCGGCCCCGCGAACTCGTCGTCCGCGACGATCACACCGACGTACCATGGCGTCTCCTGCGCGGCGCGGGCCGGGCTGACCACAGCGAGCGCGCCCCGGTACCGTGCACCGGCCACGTCGAATTCGAAGGGGGCGGCCGCGTCCCGCGCTCGCTCGAGGTGCTCGCGGACCACCGCCGCCGCAGCAGCGAGGGGCTCGCTGGGGCTGACCTCCATTGGCGAGAGCGGCGCGGCAGGGAGGCTGGATAGTCGCGCAGCGACCAGCCGGGCCTCGTGGTCGATGATGAAGGCCTGCCCAGAGCGCCCCACCGCCATACTCCCCAGGAACGCCGCGAGCGCGGGGACCTCGATGTCGGCGCACAGCACACGCCCCGCCTCCCCGAATGGCGTCGCGAGCGTGACGCCCGGCACCCCGCCCGTATGGAAGGGGTAGACGCCTGTGAGGAAGGAGCCCTGAGCGGACAAAGCGCCGCGGTACCACGGCCGCGTGCGGGGGTCGTAGGGGTCGTTCGGATCGCGGCGTTGTTGGCCGGCAGCCAAGAGGGGTGTGCCCGGTGGCCGATCGGTCCAGACGACCTCACGGTCCTCGCCGGCGCGGACCCGCTTCGTGTCCAGCGACGCATCGGGCATCCGCCGCACCATGATGAAGTTGCCGTGAGCGTCCGCGGCGCCGAGGAGCATGAGCTCGGGGCGCGAGTCGAGCACGGCCAGGAACTGCCGCTCGATGGCATTGTCCTCGCCCGCATCGGAGACGATCGCCGCCCGGCCGAGGAGGCGCACTGCCAGGTCCAGGTCGCGCTCGGAGGCGTGTACGAACGACCTCACGCGCTCGGTCACGCGGTCGAGCTCGGCCCCCACGAGTCCCGCAGCGGCAACCTCACCGGTGCGGTCGATCGAGTGCGACGTGTTGAGCAGCAGCGCGGCCGCGGTGAGCGAGACGAGGCCAGTGACGGTAGCCGCCACGAACCAGGCGAGCCGCGGGCTACGCCGCCGGACGCCTAGGACGTCGGGCCGGACCAGCGTGAGGTCTGAGACCTCCGGGTCGTTGGAGCGAAGAGACACGACGGTGACGATACCATGTCCGGGAGCGACTCGGACACGCCGCGCCCAGCGCCGAGGAGCGCAGCCGTGGCGTAGCGCTGTCCGTTGATCCGCGCCGGACAGCGCGAGGTGGTCTCCCGACATGACGGGGAAAGAGTGGAGGTGCCGGGAGGTGTGCCTCCCGACCCCATGTCCGTCTACAGTAGGGAGTTCGCCTACTTACACGACACGACCTCCGCCACGACCCGACAGAAAACGGGTCTTGGCGGCGTTGCTGTGATCACCGTGTGATCAGCCGTGATCACCCTTGATGGCCTTCCTTGTCCCGAAGGCGACGACGTTCGACGAGCCGATCTTCGGCACGTCCTTGACGGCATCGACCAGGGGGAACGCCTGCCAGGGATCGATGTAGCGCCCCCGTGCGCCTTCGCCAAGTTCATGGCCCTGAAGGAAGTCCACGGCGTCAGGCGCAATGCCGAGCGCCAACATGCCGGACTTGAAGCCCTTGCGGAAGGCGTGGTGCGGGTCGTGATCGAAGGCCGCCTCACGGACTCCGGCCCGTGTCCAGGCACGCTTCATGTCCCGAGGGCGTGGCTGCCGTTCCCGAGTGCCACCCCGGCGGCCACAAGGGACGATGTACCCCGTGCGGACACCCCAGGCCGACACCTCCTCGATCAGGTAAGGGCTGATGGGGATGATCCGGCCCTTGTTGTTCTTGGTGATCTCGGGCCGGATGGTGAGCCGAGCGGCGGCAACGTCGAGATCACGCCACTCCAACAGCATCGTCTCCCCGACCCGAAGACCCGTGTAGTAGAGGAACGTGGCGAGCTTCCGCTGCCAGCCTCCGCACGCCTGCACGCAGGCCGCCATCTCTTCCCACGTTGGGGCAACGACGGCCTTCGGAGCCGTCCGCATCATCTCGATGGTTCGGGGCGACGGGATCTCGCCAGGCCATCGTTCCGACCCGTCGGCCCACCGCCAGGCCAGTTGTGCCACCTCAACGATCTTGCGTGCGGTGTCGGCCTCACGGGCACGTCCGTGCAGACCGTTCTCAGGTCGGACCAGCCAAGCATAGAAGCTCTCCAGCTTCGCCTTGGATAGCAAGGCAGGCGTCAAGGTGCCGTCCGGCTGACCCGAGCGCAGGAACCGAAGGAACAGGTCCAGGTTCTCCCCGTACCGACGCAGCGTCGTGCCCCGCAGCCGCAGGGAGCGGTGCTCGACGTAGGCCGTCAGGACGGCTTCGAGATCAACGACTCGGCAAGCATCCTCAACTTCCGGCCGCCAGTCCCGTCCGTGGGCTTGCTCGACTTCGACTTGGAGTCGGAGTTCCTCGGCAGACTTCTTGGTCGGGCAGGTCCGGGTGTACTGGACCCCGAACGAGTCCCGCCAGCGGACCATCCACTTCGTTCCTCGTTTCGTGATGCTTGCCATGACGACAACTCCTTGAACCACTTGGCAACCTGGTCGGCGTGCCACCGCACGGTCCTCCCGACCTTTGCCCACGGCTTCGAGATGTGGTCCGGGGTGTCGGCCATCATCCGTTCCAGGGACCGCAGGCTCACACCGAGGTAGTCGGCGACATCCTGCTTCGTCAGCCAGGTGCCCGGACGCTTCGCCTCCAGGGCCAGCCCGGCGATGGCCGAACGACCGTTCGCCTCCTGAGTGCCCGCCAGCTTCATCGCCACCTTCGAGAGGTCGGCCCGGAGGTCGATGATCTGCTCCTGGAGCCGGAAGCGGTCACGCATCCAGGCATCCCAGGCAGGGTCGTCTTCGGCGGCGTTCACGGCCTCGACGACGCGACGGATCTCGTCAGCCTCACTGTGGGTCCCGGTAGGGGGCGTGCGGGTGTTGTCGGCGTCGGCAGGGTCCATGCCCCTACTACGCACGGGGGGATCAGACTTGAGCCCCCGGCCATCAAGAACCTGGGGCGGCCACCGATGGCCCTCGCTGCCCAGAAAATGTGTGCCAGTCGAAGTATGGCGATCACGGGTCCCGGAATCGCCCGGTTGGGTTTTTCAATCGGTTCGGATGAGGGTCAGAAGAACCTGGACGGCCCCGTTTCGTTTCTCCGGCTGTCGATGCGGCCGTCAGGCGATTCTCGGGCGGATTCTCGGGGCTCAACGCCGCAGGCCCACCCGTAGTGATCTCGTCCTTGATCCCGGAGGAGGTCACCCGTGCCGTCCGAAGCCACCACCACTACGAAGACCATCAGGGCGGCGAGCTACGCCCGCGTGAGCACGACCGGCCACGGACAGGACGTGGGACTTCAGATCGATGAACTCCGACAAGTGGCCGGTCAGCGCGGGTGGTCCATCGCGGGCGAGTACATCGACGAGGGCGTCTCCGGCGCTGCAACCTCGCGCCCCGCCCTCGATCAGATGTTGGACGCCGCCCGCCGGGGGAAGATCGACCTCGTGGTGGTCTGGAAGCTCGACCGCCTGGGTCGGAGCCTCCAGCACCTCCTCCAGATCCTCGACGAGCTTCAGCACCTCGGCGTCGGCTTCGTGTCCGTCAGGGACTCGGGCATCGACACCACCTCGGCGACGGGTCGCCTCATGCTCCACATCCTCGGGGCGTTCGCCAGCTACGAACGTGAACTTATCCGTGAACGTGTCGTCGCCGGGGTGCGCCGCGCTCAGGCCAAGGGCCTGCACTGTGGTCGCCCCGTCGTCGAGATGGACCTCCGCCCTGCGCTCGCCCTGCTCGCCGACGGCCACGGTCTGAAGGCGATCTCCTCCATGCTCGGGATCAACCGAGCCACCCTCCGTGAACGGCTCCGAGAGGGTGGTCACTGGCCACGGCCCACGGGGGTCGAGAACCCCATCCCCGCCGAGGCCACCTGAGAGGGGTCGAGAACGGCGTTGCCGCCACTGGCAGCATCCATCTGGTTGTCGCCACCTGCCACCGGGTCCGAACCCCCACCTACCGTGCCCGTTGCTGTGGTCGCCGTCCGTCGCCACCACCCCGCCGCAGTCGTCGTCGGTGACCTCCTCGACAGGGGCACCAGGGGGTTGACCCTTTCCGCCGCCGCCTCTTCTCCGCCGGTCGTGTTTTGCACGCAGGTTCGGGTTTTCCGTGTGGCAGGGGGCTCAATCGTCACCACCCCGTGCGTAGTAGCCGGTGCGAGGCGGTGGGCCTCGGTGAAGCCTCTATACCCCCAAGGAGACAGGAGGTGCGACATGCACGACCACACCGTGAAGAACATCAAGACCGATGACGCGAACCCGAACCAGATGCTGACGGTACGCCAGGCAGCCGCTTTGCTGGTGGTCCACCCGGAGACGATCCGTCGCCATATCCGCGATGGCAGCGTGGCCGCGATCAAGATCGGCAGCGCGATCCGGGTGCGGGCAGCGGACCTGATGCAGGGGCTGGCCGTCGGCAAGGCGGCGTGAACGAAGAACAATAGAAACACGAAACCCCGCTCCGGCGCTACTTGGTGGTCGCAGCCGAAGACGGGGTTCGGGAGGAGGAGGTCCCTGTGACATCTTACCGTTCTGGGGGCGCAGATGCAGCCCCCGTTCACCCCGACCTCGGTGTCCACGCCTCTTCGGCGGCGCTTGCGGCCCTGACATCCCACTTCAATATCTCCATCACGACGAGTCTGCCCGCCGCACTCGCAGGCCAGGCGGACTACTTTCTGTGGAGCGGCGAATACCCTGGGGACGAGGATGGACGGTACTGGGTCCGTGGCCTCATCCGGTCCTCCGACCTGCCTGCCCTCCTGCGGGAGGCCCACGAGAAGGGCGTGAAGAAGGCGCAGGACGAGGGCAAGCCCAGGCCCACGATGGATGACACCATCGACTCCTTCCGCCGCTTTCGCACCGGCTGGGAGAACAAGTGGGTCGCCCACTACATCGGCTGGGTCGTCGAGATCGACCACCTCCCCCGTGCCGAACAGGAACGCATGTACGCCGACCTGTCCGCCGCCACGGGGTTGCGGTGGTCCCTCAAGGTCTTCAGCGGCGGCAAGTCCGTCCATGCCTACCTGTCCCCGGATCGCCTGCTCGACCCGGAGGACCCGAAGGACCCGAAGGATTCGATCATCAGTGACGTGGAGCACCTGCTTTGGGCGCTCCTGGAGGGCGACTTCGCCGTCGCCCGTGGCAATCTGTCCCGGCTCCCGGGGTGGGACGGCCCCCACCGAAAGCAGCCCGTCGTCCATCTCGACCCCACGGCCCACCACGACGCCCCCGAGGTCATCCGTGACCTCCTGGCGACCTACGCCGCCTCGATGGGCATCACCGACCCATACGAGGCTGTTGCAGCCCTTCGGCTCGCGAAGAGGCTGTTCGACCGGGCTGCGTACTGGCCGACGACCGCCGCTGCCGTCCAGCCCCTCGTGGACCGCCTCCGGGCTACCCGTGGGGCACCGACCGATGCGGACATCGAACTCGCGAGTGCGGGCAGCCAGACGCTGAAGCTGGCTCGGGATCTCGTCCGCGAGGGCAACAAGTGCGGCGGTGAAGCTGGACAGGATATGCGGGAGCACGCCGACGTGCTCGCGTCCACCTGGGACTGTCCGGCCAAGGACGACCTAGACCTTGCGAAGGCGATGCTCGGCGCGGGCATCGCAGGGCGTAGTCTGGGCGTCTTGCGGGGCTCTGGGCGAAAGGGCGACCCGTTGACCTACTTCATCCCCTTGGAGGCGCTGGAGCCCTACCGGCACCTGCCCAGGGGTTCGTCGCACCTTGAATCCCCGGGGTGCTGCGAAGACTCCGAGGTCGCCACCTACCACGAGCCAGGCTCGACCCCCAGGCTGCACTGTTACTCGTGCGGGCACGCGATCCGCCCCGAGTCTTCGCTGCCTGCCGCCGTCCGGGACGCCCCCGTCGGCGTCATCTTCGGCTTCGACGGAGGTGAGGTCGAGGTCGCGCCCGCTCGTCCCCCGGTCATGACCGACGCCGAACGGATTGCTGACGCGCAGACGTACTTGAGCGAGAAACGTCGGGCCAAGGATGAGGCATCACGGCAGCGGATTGCCCAGATCCAGATCGAGGAGGCCGCCCGGGATGCTGCCGAACGTGCGCTCTACCCTCCGGCCCCCTACGCCTTGACCCTTGACGAGTGGTCCGAAGCGGACACCGCAGAGGCCGTGGACCACTACCCCGAGTGGGGTGCCTACCTCCGTAGCCTGCAAGTGGCAGAGCCCGGAGCCGTGCCGGTGGCTCTGATCGAGGCTACGACGGCGGTCTTCCACCGGCGCGATACGCGGGTCCCGGCCCGACGGGCCAAGATGCGGGCAGCCGGGCTGACGGGCCGGGGCAAGCACTGTGGGCACATCCATCGGTCCCTCGTCCACGCCCAGACGGGTGCCCCGAAGGCTGTGAGCCACAGGTGTCGTGGCGTCGGGTGCATCGTCTGCGGGCCGAAGGTCATCGAGACGAAGGCAGCGGCGATCACGACGATGCCGGTCGTGAACTACGGGCAGATCGTCGGGGGTCCTCTGGGCGAACGTGAGGTCGTCTACGAGATTCGACTCCGCGACCGTGGGGCTCTCGCGTACTGGCAGGAGTTGTTCTCCGAGGCCAAGAGCAAACTTGAAGACGAAGTCCGGGAGTTTCCCAATACACTCTCTTCTGGATCATTATTGGGAAATTCCCGGATCTCGCCCCCGGTTTTGCTTTCCGCCCCCGCCTACGTCGTCTTCGACGCCGAGCATCCCGTTGATCCACAGGGAGTTACACGGGGCTCGACGCCTGCGGAGGTCACAGCCCTCGACGCCCTCCGGGCGGACGTAGATGCCGCACGAGCCCATGTGACTCAGGCCACGTCGAAGAGGGCACGGGCAGCCGCAGAGGCAGCCGTTCGTCGCGCCGAACGTGCCCTCACTCGTGCCGAGGTGCAGGCACAGCAGGCCGCAGAAGCCAGGGCGGCCAGAGCCGCCTCCACTATCGTGGTCCTCTCGACCCTGCCTGTGCTGGGGGCTCGGGACAAGCAGATCGTGACCGCCTGGACCGGGGAGCAAGTGCAGGATCGCGTCGATGAACTCGTGGACTGGACCTACCGGGTCACGACCGACGAGATCGGTCGAGCCCAGGTCACCGGAAGCATCTCCTCAAGTCGTGGGCTGTACCTCGACCCGGACACCATCTACGAGCAGGCGAACCCGTCCCTATGGCGGGTGGAGCGACCTCGGACGTGCAGTCCTGCCCAGGCTGCGCGGATCGCACAGGACATGGGGTACAGCCTCACCTCTGTGCGGACGTGCGCTGAGGACGCCACCCTCGAAGTGGTTGGGGTGGCGATGTCGGTCGCCCTGGCGCACCTGCCGACTCGGATGAAGTTC
>SXOO01000253.1 GCA_005776725.1 Pseudomonadota bacterium
GAGCCCGGGGCCGCTGCGCCCACCCCGGCGCCCGGCGAGGTGGCCGCGGCGCCTACCGCTGCAGTGCCCGGCGAGGTGGCCGCTGCGCCTGCCGCTGCAGTGCCCGGCGAGGCGGCCACGGCGCCTGCCGCTGCAGTGCCCGTGAAGCCGGCGGAGCCGGAGTTCATCCGCGCCAACTTCCGGCAGGGATACAAGCTGTACGCCCAGCGGTCGTTCACCGGCGCCATCGAGTTCTTCCAGGAGATCGAGCAAGACGCGAAGGTCAGGAAGCCCGACCAGAAGAAGGCCGGGGCGCTCGCAGGGGCCGTCGGCAAGTTCCGAGACGTGTTCGACAACGCCCAGAACGCGGCCCGGGCTCGGAGCGGGGACGCAGTTCAGCTGCTCGAGCAGGCGAGGAAGCTCGACGCCCAGGTCAACGGCACCTTCCAAGGCGAGCTCAAGCGCTCACTGGCAGAGATCTTCGCCGCAAGGGCGAGCGCCGCTTTCCAGTCCAACAACCTCAAGGAGGCGGTCGACGCGGCGCGCAAGGCGATGGTCTACAACCCCGGCGATAACAGCGCGAAGTTCATCCTGGAGCGCATGGAGTCGAAGGTGGAGTCGCTGCTCGCGCAGGGCCGGTCCGGAAAGGGCAAGTCGGCGGAGGGCGCACTTAAGTCAGTCATGGCGCTACTGCCGGCGGACGACCCGCGCCACCAGGAGGCCCGCAAGCGGCTGAACGACCTGGTCGCCGCCACCGCAGCAGAAGACGACGACTGAGCCGCGAAGCGTCCTGGGTTCGCGGCCATGGGTTCTTACGCACCACGGTAGGAGGTTCGCGATGTCCTGGCGCTACTCCGCTATCACCCTCGCCCTGGCGGCTATCGGTGCGACACCGGCCGCGGCGACAGGGCCTCTCGACTCTGCGCACTTCATGGTTATGGACACTCGCGTGCCGGAAGACGGCTCCGGGGCAGGCGTGAACGCGCTGCTCGCGGCCAACCTCGAGCGCCGCTTCGGCGCGTGCGTCGGCGGCCCGAAGCCGGTGTTGACCTCGGCTGACGTCCGAGCCCGGATCGGAGAGCTCAAGGCGAGGGATCTCCAGGGGATCATGGACCAAAGTGAGCTGGCGGACCTGGCGTCCGAGACCGTGTGCAAGAAGGGCGTACTGGTCACGTCGATCTACACGGTGGTCGACGGCCTGCCGATTTTCCAGATCGACCTCCTGGCGTTGGGCCACAAGCGGAAGGACTTCGGGATCGCTGGGGCGACGGAGACGGGCAAAGGGCTGTCGGCCGCCGAGCTGGTGCGCAAGGCCGTGGACGCCCTCCCGGACTTCTGTGCGCGAACGTTACGGATGGAGGTGACTGCCCACTACGACGAGAAGGGGACTTATACGCCGCCCGACGAGGACAACGGCGACATCCGGACCAGCCTCAGCAACACCCACCACCTGAGCGTGGAGACCACCATCGCCCAGTGGCTGCCGGACGAACCCGGGACCAGCCTTCCGGGCCGTGCTTCCCAGGTGGTCTCGGGGGAGACGGTGAAACATGTGGTGAGCGGGAGCTCGGTCTCGAGCTACAAGAAGGTCGCAGGCACGCTGTGCGGCGAGGACGAGCGCCCAACCCCGGGCGGCCACACGGAGACGATGGTCGCCACGACCACGTTCTCCAGCGAGGAGGGCGACACCGCCGGGGGCAGCGCGAACATCGCGTTCTACCCGGAGCAACGGACCTACGCGATCGCCATCGACATCGCGGGCTTCGCGTACACCGCGACACTCTCGGCCAAGAAGAACGTGCGGTCGTGTGGCAATGATCAGCCTGAGGAGCCTATGGACGGCGCCCCCGAACGGCCGACGTGGGCGGGCAGCTCCTACCAGTCGCAGACGGGGTTCGCCTACGAGCCGGGCCGGTATCCCATCTCGGACTCGAGCACGCCTACGAAGCGTACCGTCGGCAATTGGACGGTGACCGAGCGCTTCGAATGGAAGATTGAGCCGGCCGGCCCCACCCTCTGGGACAGGTTGCTCAAGCAGGGGTGGTTGTAAGCGTCAGCCGGTCCAGTCCGCCAACAGCGGGGACCCGGAGCCTTCGTCACTTCACCAGGTGAAGCTCCACGCGGCGATTGGCCGCGCGTCCCTCTTCGCTCTCGTTCTCGTCGATGGGGCTGCCTTCGCCCTTGCCCTCCACGACGAGTCGAGCACCGGCGATCCCGCGGCTCGTGAGGGCGCGGCGGGTGTTCTCAGCCACCTTCTTGGACAGGGCGAGGTTGTCGCCGTCTGGCCCATCGGAGTCGGTATGACCCTCGATGCGGATCCGCACCTTCGGGTTCCGTTTCAGGAGCTGCGCGATCTCGTCCAGCACGGCGTTCGACTGCGGGAGGAGGTTGCCAGTGGCCCGCTGGTACACGATGGGCTGCCGCAGCTCGATCTGGCTCTCGCCGAAGACGATGAGGTTGTAGTCGTCCGGGCAGCCCTGCGTGCTCTTCGGCCCGGGCTTGCTCGGGCACCGATCCTGCGCGTCCGGCACATCGTCCCCGTCGTTGTCGAGGTCGGGGCAGCCGTCCTGGTCCTGAACCTTGTCGTAGTCCTCAGGCTCGTTCTTGCACTGGTCGAAGTCGTCCGGCAGGCCGTCCTTGTCGTTATCGAACTCCGGGCAGCCGTCCTGGTCCTCGAACCCGTCGTGGTCCTCGGCCTGAGCAGGGCACTTGTCCCGGTCGTCAGACACCTTGTCGCCGTCGCGGTCCACGTCCGGGCAGCCGTCGTCGTCCTTCTCGTTGTCGAAGTCTTCGGGGATGTCCGGGCACCGGTCCAAGGCGTCGGCGATTCCGTCGCCGTCGCGGTCACCCTCGCACCCAGCCCCCGTCGCCTGCTCCATGACCTGTGCGAGCGCCGCGGTGGCCGTGGCAAGGTGCTTCTGGGCGGCGAGACCCCTCCCCCGCTCCGACTCGTAGCGCGCAAACTCGACGCGCGTCTCGACCATCGCCAGCGCCGCCGGCGCACAGGCCTTCGCGGTGTCGCGAATCGGCTGCAGTCGGGAGTCGATGTCGAGCGTGAGGGTCTCGACCTCCGACGCGGTCGCGCACCCGAGCGCCATGAGCACCACCGCAAACCGGGTCATTGGCCCCCTCCCATTCCTGGCGGGAGCAGCTTCTTCTTTGGTTGATCCGCGGGTGCGGCCCCGTCGCCTTCCGGCTCCTCGGGCGCTCCAACCGGGGGAAGCCCCGGGAGGTCTGGCGCTCCGGGGAGTGGCTTCGGGCGGGGCGTACGGGCCTTCGGCGTCTCGGGGTCCGTCTTCTGACGACGGAGCTCGAGGTCTTTGCGCTGCCGGGCGGTCTGCACCGCCGAGCGCGCCAGCTCCACTGCCTGGCCTCCGTACGCTCGGGCCGCCGCGTACTCGCCGTAGCCGTTTCGGAGCCGGGCCTCGTCCAGGTACAGCACGGCCTTGGTGAGTTCGTACTTCGCGTAGCGGTCGGCTTCCTCCGTGCGCGCCTCGCGGACCAGCTCGTCGCCCTCGCGGATCGAGCGGCGCGCATCGACAGACGCACAGCTGAGGGCCGACGAAGAGAGGAGCGCCAAGAGTAGCAGGCGAGGGAACATCGTGGCGGGGAGGCTTACAGAGGGCACCCGCAGTGTCAACCACCTGGACCCGCGCGCCGACACCCCGGTCCGGCTCCCCCTTGGCCACACAAGATCTTGTCGGAGCGTTAGAGGCCGGAGACGATCCCACCTGGGGCCGCGTTCGCCTCGGGGCGCTCGCGTTCCGGCGGGCTCGTCAGAGCGCGCAGGCGCTGCAGGCGAACCCGGCTGGGGTGCTCGCAGCCGCGGCCGCCTCTGGGAAACGCGTGGCTGCGTTCGGCCTGGGAAGGCCCACGCGCCCAAGAACGTTCGGAGTGCGCCTATGAGCCGGATCCTCGCTATTGACCTGGGACTGAGACGCGTGGGCCTCGCGGCTACGGACGACGAAGGAATTGTGGCGCTCCCGCTCGGCGTCCTCACGGAGGAGCGGAAGACCTCCGATCGCCTTCGGCGCATCGAGCGGCTCGGTCGGGAGCGACGGGTGGACTGCTTCGTGGTGGGGTTGCCGCCCGAGGGCGACGGAGCGGACCAAGCCCGAGACTTCGCGACGCGCCTGCGGGCACGCACCGGTAAGCGGACGGTCCTGATCGACGAACACCTCACGAGCGCCGAGGCCGAGGACCTCATCCGCGAGGCCGGCCGGCAGCCGACGCGGGGGACCGTCGATCCCATCGCCGCGCTCGTGATCCTGCGCGCCTTCCTCGACGGCGCCCGCCACTTCGAAGTCGCATGATTCGGAGGCTGCTGTTCGGAGGCGGCACGAGCCTCCTCATCCTGCTGGCGCTCGGTGGACTCGGCTGGTGGTGGTTCGATGACCGCATGAGCTCCCCGGGGTCGAGCACCGGCGCCGTAGAGATCCCGGTCACGGCCGGTACGACTTGGGCGGGGGCGGTTGAGGCGCTCCGCGCGCACGGCCTCGTCCGCGATCCGTGGTTGTTCGACATGCGCGCCCGCCTACGGCACCGCCGGGTGCCGCTCCGCGCGGGGCTCTTCGTCTTCCAGCGGTCGTGGTCGCCCGATCAGCTCATGGACAAGCTCGCCGCGGGTCCAGACGGAGACGACCCGGACGCCCCGCTGGTCTTCCGGGTGATCCCCGGGGAGAACCTCTTCCAGGTGCGTGAGACGCTCCAAAACTTGGGAATCGCTGGGGATCTCTTCGCGATCGACCGGCGTCGGGAGCGCGTCGACGCGCTCGAGGTCGGCGCCCCGTGGCCCCTCGCCGAGGGGGCGCGTACCCGCCTCGAGGGGTATCTCTTCCCGGACAGCTATCACCTCTCGCGCCACAACCCGTCGCTCGACCGCGCGGTGGAGCTGGCCACCCGGCAGTTCCGGAAGGTATTCAAGGACCTCGAGCGCAAGCACGCCGCCTCCTACGCCGCGGTTCGGCGGGAGTTCGGCCTCGATCGACACGGCATCGTGACGATGGCCTCGCTCGTGGAGAAGGAGACCCAGGCGCCCGGCGAGGGACCGCGTGTGGCCGCCGTGTTCTACAACCGCCTCCGGAAGCGCATGGCCCTCGGAACCGATCCGACGCTGGTCTATGGCCCCGACACCTGGCGAGAGGTCCCGGCGCCGCGACACCGTAAAGACCCGACGAACCCCTACAACACCTATCTGAACCAGGGGCTCCCGCCGGGGCCGATCTGTAACCCGGGAGCGGCCGCGCTCGCCGCGGCGTTGGCGCCGGCCACCACCGACGAGCTCTACTTCGTGGCCCGGCGGGACGGCACGGGGCGCCATGCGTTCGCTCGGACGTTCGAGGAGCATCGGGCCAACATCACCCGCTATCTCCGCGCCCCCACCAAGGGCCCGGCGGCCGCTGAGCCGCCAACGCCCTGAACGGCACGACAGCCCGCTCTCAGGAGCACGCAGCGAGGCCGCGTCAGGGAGCGGCGGCGTCGAGCGCTGCCGACAGCCGCGCCTCGTCGAAGCCCATCACCCGGGCTCGCTCGCGCCCCTGGGGGTCGAAGATCACGAAGTAGGGGAGCTGCTCCACCTTGGAGAGGTGCTGCTGGGCCACGGCGGAGTCCCAGTCGACGATGTCGACCTTCCGAACCGCGAGCGCGCCGCCGGCTTGGAGCCGTCGAGCGAGGAACGCGTCGCCGGCGCGGCACGGCCGGCACCACGTAGCGCCAAAGTCCACCACCGTGACCTTCCCGGCGACGAACGCGGTCTCGAGAGCTACCGCGGCGCCATCGCGGGTGAGCCACAACACGTCCGCTCCGGCCGGGAACTCCACACCCGGGAGGTAGCGCCCGCTGCCCGGACCGAGCACGGCAGGCCACCCCCACGCCTCGACCTGCGCGACCACGGCGGCCTCAGCGATCCGAGCGGCGTCGTGCTCCACCAGGACCTCGACGCGCCGCCGGTCGAACTCGGCCCGGCGCACACCCGGCGTGCGCTCGAGCTCCTCGACGATCTTCTCCCCGCAGGAGACGCAGTCGATGTCTTGGAGCGACACGACCGTGGTGGTGGCGGTGCCGCATCCGAGGTGCAGGGTGAGGGCGAGAGCGATGAGGGCGCGTTTCACGGTGGCGGAGTATGGAGGTGGATAGGGGGTCGGACAAGCCGGCGAGATCAGTGCCAAGAGGGCTCGTTGTCACCGCGCCCGCGGGTGCGCCTTGTCGTAAGCGCGCTGCAGCTCGCTCCGGTCGATGTGCGTGTAGATCTCGGGGGTGGAGATGTCCGAGTGTCCGAGGAGCGTCTGCACCGTCCGCAGGTCCGCGCCCCCCGCGAGGAGGTGCGTCGCGAAGGAGTGCCGCAGCGTGTGCGGGTGTACGTCCACGCCTACACCGGCGATGAGGGCCCAGTGCTTGAGGCGCTTCCAGAAGCCCTGCCGTGTCATGGCTGCGCCCCGGTCCGTGATGAAGACCGCCGCGGACGGGCGCCGGGCCTTCGCAGCAAGCGGAGGGCGTCCCTCCCGAAGCCACGCGTCCAGCGCCACGAGAGCGGCCTGCCCGAAGGGGACCAGGCGCTGCTTGTCTCCCTTGCCGATGATGCTCACGAAGCCGCGCTCGAGGTGGAGGCCGTCAGCCGGGAGGCCGACGAGCTCGCTCACGCGAAGCCCGGATCCGTAGGCCAGCTCGAGCATGGCGCGATCGCGAAGATCGCGCGGCGCGGGACCGGTCGGCTGAGTGACCAGGCGAGTCACCTGCTCCACCGACAGCACCCCGGGAAGGCGACGCCCGAGCCTGGGCCTCGCCAGCACCGCCGTGGGGTCGGCCTCTAGCAGGCGCTGCTCGCGCAGGAACGCGAAGAAGGTCCGCAGCGCGCTGAACGCGCGACTGATCGACCGAGGGTCGAGCCCAGCCTCGAGGAGATGAGCGCGGTACGTCTCGAGATCGTCCGAGGTGGGAGTGCCCGCCTGATCGTGCCAGGCGAGGAAGCGCGCCACGTCTCGCTGATAGGCCTCGAGCGTGTGCTTCGAGCGCCCACGCTCCACCTCGAGCGCGTAGATGAACTGATCGAGGACGTCGGGTTCGAGCTGCACGGTCGCAGCATCGCCGAAGTAGGCGCGCGCTCCCAGAACGCCGGGGTGGCGCGGCGTCTTCGGTTGGCCATGCGGCTGGCCGCCTCCGGGTGTGGGCGCAGCTTCAGATCCAGGCGAAGCTACTGCTGGGGCCGGGGTAGCGAATGGGGCCGGGGTAGCGAAGCTCCCCGGCCCGGTCACCTCCGCGCTCCCGCGCTCCGGTGAGAAAATTCGGCCGGATGCCTGATAGGCTCGGCGCCGTGCCGCGACGCAACATCCCCATCGGCTTCAAGCTCGGCTTCGTCGCGGTAGCGCTCGTGGGGATTTGCGCGGCGAGCTTCGCGCTGCTCGGATACCGGGCCGTCAGCGAGCTGTACGAGGCGCAGGCACAGCGCCTGGGCGAGCTGCGAAAGACCGAGCTCGAGCGTCGGAGCGACTCGCTCGCGACCCACGTCAGCCAGACCACCCGAGATGCCCTCGCGGGGCTCGAGACCGGGCGACTCTCGCGGGCGCTCGAGGGGCTCGTGGCCGGCGACTCCGAGCTCCGCGTGGCGGCGATCGCCGACGAGTCCGGGCGGCTCCTGGTGCGCACCGGCGAGACCCCTACGGAGACCCTCCGCAGCGGCGCGAGGATCGAGCGCTCGCCACAATCAGAAAGCACAGGGTCGAGCGCGGGGGGCTCGCTGGCGCCACCGCCCGAAGAGGCGCGCTCCGAGGAGGTCACCACCGTGGCGGCCGGGACCGGCAGCGAGCGCCTCCGCCGACTGACGTACCCGATCAGCGCCGGGGAGGGCGCCGCCGGGCGAACTCTCGGGTACCTCCAGCTCTCCTGGTCGCTCTCGGGCCTGGACGCAGACCTCCTCCAGATCCGGCAGGAGCGCGACCGGCGCCTCGCGCTCTCTATCGAGCTGCTGGTGGTGGCGTGTGGGCTGGCTCTCGGCCTCGGGCTGTTGATGGCCGCCGCAGCCAGCGCCGTGATCACGCGGCCCGTACGCCGGCTGGTCGACACCGCGAGGAGCCTCGCACACGGCGATCTGGCTGCGCGCAGCGACGTTCAGAGCGGCGACGAGATCGGCGTGCTCGCCCAGACGATGAACGTGATGGCAGACCGCATCGGCGGGCTGATCCAGGAGGCACGGACTCACGCGGAGGTGGCCCAGGAGCTGGCCGTGGCGCGCAACATCCAGAGGATGATGATCCCCAGCCGCGACGTTCACCGCTTCCCGGGCTTCCAGCTCGCCGGGCTCGTGGAGGCGGCTCAGGACTGCGGGGGGGACTTCTGGGCCGTGGCGCCGCTGACCCGCCATCGCACGCTCGTCCTCGTCGCGGACGTCACCGGGCACGGCTTGTCCTCCGCGATGCTCACCGCCACCGCCCGCGGCTGCATCGACACCGTCCGGCAGCTGACCCAGGGGGATCTCCGAGTGGGCACGCTGCTGCGAATGCTCGACCAGCTCCTCCGGGAGGCCCTCGGCGGCGGCCTCACCATGACCTGCTTCGCCTCGATCGTAGACCCCATAGAGGCCACCCTCACGTGGGCCAACGCCGGCCACCCGTCGCCGTTCCTCGTGCGGCGGGAGAACGGCGGCACGCGCCATGGTCGCCTGACGTCGCGAGGAAACAGGCTCGGCGATGCTGACGGCTACGCCTTCGTGGAGCACACCATCGCCACGCAAGCGGGCGACCTCCTCTGCTGGTACAGCGACGGGCTCCTCGAGACCGAGTCACCCAAAGGGCGCCCGTTTGGTGCCCGCCGGGTCCGCGCCGCTATCGACGCCGTGTCTGGCGAGCCCCCGAAGGCCGTGGCGGAGCACCTTCTCGACGCAGTGCGGGGTCACGCGGGGGGCGCCGCCTTCGAGGACGACGTCACCATCGTCGTCGGGCGAATCGGGCCAGCGCACCGATGACAGATGGCCCGTTCGAGAAACCGGACAGCGCGACGCCGTTTGATGCCGCGGCGCTGCCTGACGCAACAGTGTATGTGGCGCGCAGAACGCCCGCCTCAACGTGATGGAGCGCCGATGAACGCTGCTTTCCTTCTGTACGTCGCGACGCTGGACGCCACCGCGATCATCGTTCCACGGGGGGAGTTCGCCGACGCGTACCTCGACGCCCCCGCCCCCGAGGCGACGGACCACGACGTCGAAGAAGTTCAGCTCGCCGTCCACTTTGCGCTCGACGACGCCGGGGTGTGGACGCGAGGGGTCAACGTCCTCGTCGAGGAAGACGGCCGGTGGCTGCCACTCAGCGCCCTGCTGCCGCACGTTCCCCCGTCACGGAGACCGCGCGAACTCACCGCCACGAGCGGACCGGCGCTCGTGGGGTTGTCCGGGCTGGGCACCGCCACGGGTGCGCTCACAGGCAAGACGGTGTACGTGAGCCAGGCCCATGGCCTCACGTGGAACGACACCCTGGGCCGCTGGGCTACCCAACGCGGCCTCACGCACGACATCGTCGAGGACTTCGTCAACACCGAGGCGATGAACCACTACCTCATCCCGATGCTGCAGCGGGCCGGGGCGTTGGTGTTCCCCGTCCGCGAGCCCGACCGGACGGCGTCGATGGTCGTCGTAGACGACGCCGAAGCGTCACTCACCGGCACGTGGACCGTGGACGGCGAAGGCTTCGGCGAGCTCCCGCCCACGCTCAAAGGCAGCACCAACCCGTTCTCTTTGGGGACCACGCGCAGCGCCGCCACGGTCTCTGCGTTGCCCACGGCCACTGCCGCCTTCGTCCCCGCGTTGCCCAACGACGGACACTACGGCGTGCACGTGGCCTGGGAGCAGGGCTCCGACCGAGCAGCAGACGCCGTCGTCGCGATTCACCACGCTGGGGGCATCGCGACCTTCAGGGTGGACCAACGTCGCCACGGCAGCACCTGGGTCTATCTCGGCCGCTTCCCCTTCCGGGTGGCCACGGCGAAGGTGGTCATCACCAACGCGTCGAGCGCGCCCGGAGCCCGCGTGTCCATCGACGCCGTACGCTTTGGCGGCGGCGTTGGTCTGGTCGAACGGGGCGACGGAGCCCCCCCGGCGGCCGGGCCCACCAGCGGGCGCGCCCGATGGGAGGAGTGCAGCCGTTACCACAGCCAGTTCTGCGGCGCTCCGGCCTCGGTGTACAACGCCAGCGGCTCGGACCCGAACGACGACGTGGGCAACCGGAGCCGCTACGCAGCTTGGCAGCACGAAGAGGGTGAGGACGCGGTCTTCGTGTCGTGGCACTCCAACGCGCCCTCCCCGGCGCGCGGGACCTCCACCTGGGTGTACGGGCCCAACGAGCCCAACGGCGACTACGACTTCACCGGGACGGAGGGCTCGGACGCGTTGGCTGAGTCCGTCCACGGCGAGATCATGGGCCTCATCAAGTCGGAGTGGGACCCGGCGTGGAAGGACCGCGGGGTACTCAGCGCGTGGTTCGGTGAGCTGAACCCGAACCACAACCCGGAGATGCCAGCCACGCTTGTCGAGGTGGCGTTCCACTCCACGGCGGAGGATGCGGCTTACTTGGCCGACCCGCGCTTCCGAGACACGCTGGCGCGCGGCTTCCTGCGCGGGATCATCCGCTACTTCGCGGAGAGAGACGGCGTCGCGCCGGTCTATCCGCCCGCCGCGCCGAGGCACCTGCGGGTGACCGGTCAGCCAGGAGGAGAGCTGCTGCTGCGATGGGCCGTCGCAGAAGGCTCGGTGGGCAGCTATCGGGTCTACGCGGGTCGCGATGGGTTCGGATTCGACCGAGTCGGAGAGACCACCGAGACCGAGCTGGTGCTCAGCTCCCTGGCGGGCGCCGGCCCGATCGCGCACGGTGACCGCGTATACGTCTACGTCACTGCCGTGGGCCCGGGCGGCGAGTCGGCCCCGACGCCCACCCTTGGGGCGCGGAGCGCCTGCCTCGGCGCGCCCGAGCGGGTCCTCATCGTGCACGGGTTCGAGCGCCTCGACGCGCTGATCCTCCCCCGCGAAGAGCTCGACGCCTTCGACCTCGGCTCGCCGCGTCGGTTGGACGCGGACCGCGTGAACACGTTCGCGTACGCGGTGGAGCACGGAGAGTCCTGGGCCGCCGCCGGCTTTGCGTTCGACGCGGTCGAGGCCAGCGCGCTGGCGGGCGGCGCGTTCAGCGAGAGCGAGCTCGCCGAGTACGCTGCCCTGGACTGGATTCTCGGCGAGGAGTCCACGAAGGACGAGACGTTCTCCGAGGGCGAGCAAGCCCTCGTGCACGCTGCTCTGGACGCCGGCGCGAAGGTCATCGCCAGCGGCGCGGAGATCGGCTGGGACCTCGACGTCAAGGGCTCCGACGCCGACCGCGCCTTCCTGCACGACCGCTTCAAGGTGGCCTACGAGAGCGACGACGCCGGGACGACCACGCTCTCCGACGGGAGCTCGTTCAGCCAGGACCCGAGCGAGCCGGTGCTGCCCGGCCGAGCCGCCTACCCCGTGGAGTTCCCCGACGTCTTCAAGGCGCTCGCCGGCGGCACGGTGTTGGCCACCTATTCGACCGGCGGGGCCGCTGTCGTCGTCTCCGAGGGCACCGCGATCGCCGGCTTCCCCCTGGAGACGCTGCCCGGCGAAGCCCGGGACGACCTGGTCGCCGACCTCGCCGACGCGCTGGCCCTGACGCCCGTTCCGCTCAGCTGCGCGGTCCCGCCGGTAGACGCCCAGCCCGCAGACGTGGGTGTGGACGAACCGGACACCACGACGCCCGAAGCGGAGCCCGGCGACACGCTCGTCACGCCGGAGCCGGAGAGCGACGCGCAAGGAGCGCCGGAGGATGCCTCAATGCCCACCCCAGGGGATGCCGCGGTCGGCGCCGACATCGTCCCGGTGAGCGGCGAACGGGCGGTCACCCGTGTGGGTGCGTCATTCTCCGAGCCGGGAGGCTGTGACGCAGGGCGTTCCGGCGCCATGAGCTGGGCGCTTTGGTGTCTCGCCGCGGCCCTCCTCAGGCGTCGCCGAGCTGCCTGAGCCGCCGCCGTACGGGCTCGTGCTCGGGAGACTCGGGCGCCTCGCGAAGGAAGGTCCGGTAATGCACGGCGGCCTCGTTGTGGAGTCCCAGCTCATCGAGCAGCTCGGCCAGCTGGAGGCGACACGGGTGGAGGTCTGGCCGAAGCTTCAGCGCCTGCCCGAAGGCGTTGCGCGCGCGCTCCCGATCACCCGTGGACAGGAAGGCCTGCCCTAGCGCCTGGTGCGCCCGCTCATAGCGCGGGTCGAGCTTCACAACGCGCTCGAATCGGCGAATGGCGGCCGCGTAGTCGCCGTCGCGCAGGTGGGCGCTGCCGATGTTGAAGTGGGCTTTTGCGTACGTGGGGCAGTAGCGCAGCGTCTCGTGGTACTCGGCCAGCGCCTCCGCCTCCTTGCCGGCGAGGCCGAGCACGTGCCCCAGCATGAAGCGCGCCTTGTAGAAGCGCCGGTCCACGACCAGCGCCGTGCGGAACGCGTGTTGCGCCTCGTCTAACCGCCCGAGCGACTTCTGGGCGTGACCCAGGTTGAACCAGGCGCGCTTGTGACGATGCGACATCGCCACCACGAGCGAGTAGAGCTCCGCCGCCTCGCTGAATCGGTCGGCCTCGAACAGCGCGTTCGCGAGCGCGAACAGCACCTCCGGATCCCCTGGAGAGCGAGCGGCCGCCCGCCGGTAGAGGGGGATCGCGCGGATCGGCTGCCGGCGCCGACACAACGTGTGCCCCAGGCCGACCAGCGCCCCAACGCACTCCGGGTCGAGCTCCAAGGCATGCTCGAAGGCCAGAGCCGCGGCGAACTCGTCCCCGCTATCGGCGCGGGCGGCCCCGAGGGCCGCGAGCAGCGTTGGACTGCGGGGCCGTAAAGCGAGGCCCATGCGGGCGGTTGCGCGGCGGAGCCATGATGCTGCGATCGACACGCGGGCAGTGTAGCGCCCCGCCGCTTGCCGCCAAGCCTGGAACTCCTGCGTACACAACGGGTTGGGCCGGCGTTTCCGCTTGACCGGCTCCAAGCGAGTCCGCTAAGGTCCCGCTCCCGTTTCGGAGCTCCCCGTGTTCACCTACAACGTCGACCGCATCCCCAGCGCAGGCATCGCCATCGATGGCGAACTCGCGCGCGATACGGTCACGTTCTTGTTGGGCGATCACTACCGGCCCACGAGCACCCCGGCCACCATTCGCTTCGAGCTGCAGCGCAGAGGAGACAACCTCCTCGTCGACGGCGAGACGCGGCTGGAGTTCGAGTTCGAGTGCGGCCGTTGCGCGGAGACCTTCACGCGCGAAGAGACCGTGCCCTTCTCGCTCGTGTGCATCCAGGGCGCGGAAGACGCGGCGCACGCGCCGGCAAGCGACGACGTGGACGTCGACGGGCTGGGCGAGGAGTCCAGCTTCAGCGCCGCTCCCACGGAGCGGGAGGTCCACTTCTACCAGGGGTCCGCGCTCGATCTCGAGCCCGCGATCTCGGAGCAGGTCGTCCTCGCGCTGCCCGATTGGCCGGTCTGCACGGACGACTGTAAGGGCCTGTGCCCAAACTGCGGCACCAACCTCAATAACGAAGCCTGCACCTGCGCGACCAAAGGGGTCGATCCGCGGTGGGCGGCGCTCGGAACACTCAAAGCCGCGATCGGCGGCACGTTGCCACGGAGCTGAACCATGCCGGTACCCAAGAAAAAGCACTCGTATTCCCGGAAGATGTCGCGGCGCGCACAGCACGACAAGCTGGACGCCCCCAACCTCACCATTTGCCCGGACTGCAAGAACTTCAAGGCCCAGCACCGCGTGTGCGGGACCTGCGGAAAGTACAAGGGCGTCCAGGTCATCGAGGTCCCCACCCTTCAGTGATCCGGCGTGCGCCTCGCAATCGCTAGCGATCACGGCGGCTTCGACCTAAAGGTCGCCCTCATCGACGAGCTCCGGTCGCAAGGCCACGATATCGTCGACCACGGCCCGGCCCAGTCGGTCTCGTGTGACTATCCGGACCTCGCGGTGCCGGTGGCTCGCGCAGTCGCGTCCGCTGCGGCGGACCTCGGGATCTTGGTCTGCGGCAGCGGCATTGGCATGAGCATCGCCGCCAACAAGGTCCACGGGATCCGCGCCGCCGTGGTGCAGGACGAGGAGCACGCGCGCCTCGCGCGGCAGCACAACGACGCCAACGTGTTGTGCCTGGGGGGCCGCTTCACCCCCAACGAACGGGCCCTAGCGATCGTTCGGGCCTGGCTCGACGCGAGGTTCGAGGGCGGCCGCCACATCGGCCGCCTCGCCAAGATCAGCGCGTTGGAGGGTTAACGTGCGCTGCCCGTTCTGCGGCCACCAGGACGACCACGTTGTCGACTCCCGCAGCGTTCGGGAGGGCTCGGTCATCAGGCGCCGCCGCGAGTGCGAGGGCTGCCATCGGCGCTTCACCACCTACGAAGCGATCGAGGAGAGCACGCCCACCATCGTGAAGAAGGATGGGCGCCGCGAGCCGTACGACCGTCAGAAGCTGCTCAAGGGTATCGTCACGGCCTGCCAGAAGCGCCCCGTACCTCGCGCGTCCATAGAGTCCGCGGTAGACGCGATGGAAGCGCAGCTCTTCGAAGGCTTGTCGCCCGAGGTCGCGTCCACCACGCTCGGCGAACACGCCGCGAAGTTCCTGAAGCAGGCAGACCCCGTAGCATACGTGCGCTTCGCCAGCGTCTATCGCAGCTTCACCGACGTGGAGCAGTTCGTGGACTCTGCGCAGGAGGTCATGGCCGCGGACCGGCCCACGTGAGCCCAACGGAGGCTCAGCGTGCGTCCGCCGAGGGTGCCCCGACGCACCCCGACCTCCTCCTCCCCGAGACCCGCTCCATAGACGAAGCCTTCATGGCCTTGGCGCTCGAGGCCGCCGCCCGTGGGGTGGGCCGCACGGCCCCAAACCCAGCGGTGGGCTGCGTGCTGGTGCGCGACGGGGTCGTCCTGGCCACGGGATACCACCGCGCGGCCGGCACCGCGCACGCCGAGGTAGACGCGCTGGCCAAGCTCGGGGGGCAGGCCGACGGCACCACCGCTTACGTGACCCTCGAGCCTTGCAACCACCACGGGCGAACCGGGCCGTGTACCGAGGCGCTTCTCCAAGCCGGCGTCCGCCGTGTCGTCGCTGGGCTCGTTGATCCCAACCCGCAGGTCAGCGGCGCGGGCTTAGCCCGGCTGCGCGCTGCGGGCGTGGAGGTCGTGGTGGGCGTGGGCGGCGAGGCGTGCGCTGAGCTGCTGGCGCCCTTCGCCACCTGGATCGCCCGCGCCCGCCCGCTGGTCCGAGTCAAGATCGCCGCCACGCTCGACGGGCGAATCGCCACGGCCTCCGGTGAGTCCCGCTGGCTCACGGGCGAGGCCGCGCGCACCGAGGTGCACGCTCTGCGAGACACCCACGACGCCGTGCTCGTCGGTGGCGAGACCCTGCGTCGCGACGACCCGGCGCTGACGACTCGCCACGCAGCGTTCGCCGACCGCCCCCCGCGGAACCCGCTCCGGGTCGTGGTCACCCGCGGGCATTCGCTACCGCTCGACCGGCAGCTCTTCACCGACGCGCGCGCTCCCACGCTGGTCTTCACAGGGAAGGGACTCCCTGAGAGGGACGAGGCTGCGCTCGTCGCAAGCGGGGTGCGGGTCCACCGCTTCGATGCGGACGAGGTCCCGCTGATCGAGGCGCTCGAGGCCCTTGGGGCAGCGGGGCTCACCAGTGTCCTCGTCGAGGGCGGCGGCGCGCTCGTCGCTGGCCTGGTGGCCGCGCGATGCGTGGACCGAGTCCGGTGGTACCTTAGCCCGTCGCTCCTCGGGGCTGACGGCGCCGCGTCGCTCGGCGTGCTCGCCGTGAGCCGCCTGGCAGACCGGGTTGCGCTCAGCTTTCGAGACGTTCGGCGCGTCGGTCACGACGTGTGCATCGATGCGCACGTCTGCAGGACGGAGTAGGCTGCCGCATGTTCACCGGGATCGTCACGGCCACGGGCCGCCTCGCGCGGCGCGTCGAGCAGGCGGGCGGAGCACGCCTCACGATCACCACGTCCCTCGACCTCTACGACGCGCGCCTCGGGGACTCCATCGCCGTCGACGGCGTCTGCCTCACGGCGGTGGCGCTCCCGCCCGGGGGCTTCGAAGTGGAGTTGGGACACGAGACTCTGGCCCGGACCACGCTGGGGGGCCGCCGAATCGGCAGCCGAGTCAACCTCGAGCGGGCCCTGCTCGCGACTGGCCGCCTGGACGGTCACCTCGTCCAAGGGCACGTGGACGCCCTCGGCGAGGTGGTCGCCCTCACTCCGCGAGGCACGGCGGTCGACTGGAGGTTCCGCGTCGACTCCGCGGAGGCGCGCGAGCTCCTCGTGCCCAAGGGCTCCGTGGCGGTCGACGGGATCTCCCTCACCGTCAACGAGGTCCACGACGACGGCTTCAGCGTGTCCATCATCCCGCACACGGCGGCGGTGACGGCGCTGAACGAACGACGGCCGGGCGACGTCGTGAACCTCGAGACGGATATCATCGGACGTTACGTGGCGCACCTCTTGAGGCGCGCCACCGGCGGCGCGGCAGCAGATGAGCGGCTGCTCCGGAAACTAGTGGAAGGCGGATTCACGACATGACGGGAACAACGATGCGCTGGGCGCTGTGTAGCGCAGTTCTGGCGGCCTGCGGCGGCGAGGGTGGCACCTCCGAGGGAACAGCGGCCGACACGGCCGGGCCACCCTCCGCGATACCGGACAACGTGGCTGTGTCCCAGACCTCGGTCAGCGCCGACGAGTTCGAGGCCGCTACGGCGGGAACGTCGGCCGTGGCCGACCTCGTGGCTGCGGCGGAGGCCGACGGCTTCACCACCGCAGTGGGCTGGGGCCGCCTCGAGACCTCCAACAAACACATCGTCCACTGGTCAGCTCTGGCCAACTCGACCGGTGACACGGTCACGGTGCTCCTCGACTGCGTGTCCGCGGAGTGCGCCGCGATCCGCGGGACGGTCGTCGACGGCGTCGCGCGCTTCACTGCGCCCGACGGCGCGTCCGTGAACGCCCCGGTGAAGGTCGCGCCGGTGCTCAGCAAAGACCTCGATGGGGCCGACCACGACGGAAGAACCGAGATCGCCGGGCCGCTCACGGTCGAGGGCGACCCGAAGATCGACCTCAGCACCCGCGAGTTGGTGGTCGCGAGCGCGTTCGGCGACGTCCACGGCGTGTCGCTGGAGGCCTTCGCGGCTGCCGCGGCCAGCTCGGGGGGCTTCACGAAGGTTCGGACGCTCCCCTACGTCACCGAGGCCGCGCTGGACGCGTTCTTCTTGCACGGCTCCCCGGCAGACGCGCTGATCTGGATCGGCGCGTCCGTTCGAGAGCCGCTGGGAACCGCCAGGAAGACGGTGGGCCTCACCGTGAACCGGGGGATCTACGGCGACGCCACCTACAAGGCGTCGAGCGTCCGCGATCACCTGGCCAAGCACCCGTTCGGGGGACCAGGCCTCGTGCTGCTCTTGGGCGAAGACACCCGTGGCGACGGATCGGGGCAAGACGACGCGAAGCTGAGCCTCTTCTCAGAGCTCTCGAACACCAGCGGACACCGGAGCGTGGTCGGCGTCCGGGGACGCGCGGACGCTGCATCGATTCTGGCTGCGGGCGAAGCGTTCGCCGCCGCCTTCTTCGGCGGCGCCTCCGTCGCGGACGCCCTGTCCAAGGGGAATGAGGCGCTCGAGGGGACCGACGCTGAGCTCGTCAGTGACCGCCTTGCCAAGCCGGAGACGGTGTTCTTCGCTGGCGGTTTGGACGCCGTGCTCGGAGAGCCTGCCCCCACCGAGGGGATCTCCACCCATGTCCTCAGCGTCAACGCCACCTGCCTCGACGCTGACAACAAGGGCACGTCCGAGAGCGCGGTGGTCAACGCCTTCGCCAATGTGACGTTCAACGGCGCGTTCTTCTCCGGAGGGCGCGACTTCGAGGTGGATGGGCAGGCGATGCGCCTCGACGTCTCAGGGGTGATTCTGGGTACAGAGGCTGGGGCCAACGTCTTCGTCAAGTTCGGTGGCGACCTCCAGCCCGGCATCCGCGGTCTGACGGCGTATGGCGTCGGCACGGTAACAGACCGCAAGGAGGTCACGAAGCCCAAGCGGCTGTATTACGAGGGGACGGCCTCGGCCACCGCGTATACGAACGCCGCAGGCCACACGTGCCTGCTCAAGTCACCGGAGCTGAAGGGAAAGACGGCAGAGCAAGTCAGCTGGCTGGAGCCCAAGTGACCACGTTTCACGCCACGGCAGAGGGCGCAGTCGCGTGCGTCGCCAGCGGCGCGCGCATCTTCGTACAGGGTGGTGCCGCCACGCCGGACGCGCTCCTCGAAGCGCTCGCCGGCCGCGCCAAGCACGCGGAGCTCACGGGCCTCACCACGATCAGCCTTCACCTCGAGGGATCGGCCGCTCACGTCGCTCCCGATCTCGCGGGGCGTATCCGCCACCGGGCGCTGTTCATCGGCGGGAGCGTGCGCGCAGCGGTTCGCGAGGGGCGCGCGGATTACGTCCCGGTCTTCTTGAGCGACATCCCCGCTCTCTTCGCTCGAGGCGCCGAGCCGCTGGACTACGCCTTCATCAACGTTTCGCCGCCCGACGCCCACGGCTTCTGCTCACTCGGTGTCTCCGTCGATGTGGCCCTTCAAGCCACGCGCTCCGCGAAGACGGTGATCGCGCTCGTCAACGACGCCATGCCGCGGACTCACGGAGACGGCTTCATCCCGCTCTCCCGGATCAGCCACGCCGTCCGCATTAGCACCCCGCCGCATCCGCTGCCCGCGCCGGAGCTAACCAACGAAGAGCTCGCGATCGGTCAACATGTCGCGGCGCTCGTGCCGGACGGAGCCACTCTCCAGCTCGGGATCGGGGCCATCCCGGCGGCGGTGGGAAAGGCGCTGACTGGAAAGCGCGACCTCGGCGTTCACACCGAGATGTTCACAGACGCCGTGCTCGACCTGGTTGAAGCGGGCGCGATTACGGGGGCGCGCAAGGAGATCAATCGCGGGAAGGTGGTGACGGCCTTCGTGATGGGCACGCCTCGGCTCTACGACTTCGTGCGCGACAACCCGCTCGTCGAGTTCAGACCCGCCGACTACACCAACGATACCGGCGTGATCCGACGGTTCCGCAGAATGGTCGCGGTCAACTCGGCGATCGAGGTAGACCTCACTGGGCAGGTCTGTGCCGATTCCATTGGCACGTCGTTCTACTCAGGCGTCGGCGGCCAGATGGACTTCATCCGTGGTGCAGCTCTTGCGGAAGAAGGTCGCGCGATCATCGCGTTGCCCTCAACGGCGCGGGGAAGCACCGCCACGCGTATCGTGCCGACGCTCAAGGTTGGCGCGGGGGTCGTGACAACACGCGCGCACGTGCAGACCGTCGTGACGGAATTCGGCGTGGCCGAGCTCCACGGACGCTCCATCCGTGAGCGCGCAGCTGCGCTGGTGGCGATCGCCCACCCCGCGTTCCGCGAGGAGCTGTCACTGCGAGCCCGCGAGCTCGGCTTCGCGTAGGCGCCAACGTCCCCCGGGGATGGGAGATCGACCAGTGATCTCAGCGCGCGGTCGTCTCGCGCTGCAACACACGATCGGGTGTGTGGGCCGGGGCGTTGCTGGATGCAAGTCTTCCGCCGGACCCATGCGCCCAACGCTTACGCGTCGCGGCCAGGTCCCAGCGCATAGAGCGCGATAGCGCCCGCAACCGCGGCGTTGAGGCTCTCGGTTCCGCCAGGCATCGGCAAGGTGAGCCGCTCGGTGCAGGCGGCCAGCCAGTCCGCGGACAAGCCGTGCGCTTCGTTGCCCACGATGAGCCAACGAGGTCCGGCCTGCAGCGCCTTCGGTGAGACCCCGTGCGTTACAACCAGGCCACAGAGCGCGGCACCGCCCTCGAGCTCGGCGGGGTGGCTCACTGACGAGAGCTGCACGCGACCCAGCGCGCCCGTTGCCGCCTGGACAACCTTGGGACCGTAAGGATCCGCCCCGCCGCACAACACGACCTGCTTGAACCCGAAGGCCCCGGCGCAGCGAAGGAGCGTGCCGACGTTGCCGGGATCGCTCACCTCCGCGAGCACCAAGCCGCCGGCAGAGCGATCGATCGGCGCTGGGGCCGGGATGCGGAATGTGGCGAGGAGCCCCGGCGCGTGCGCGAGCGACGAGAGCCGCTTCATGACACGCTCGTCGACGGTAGCCGTAGGAACGAGGCCGGCTGCCGGTAGCTCAGAGAGCACCGAGAGCAGCTCGACGCACTCGAGGCCGCACTCGAGCATGCCCTCGATCGCTCGACGCCCCTCCACGACGAACAGGCCGGACTCGCGCCGCTCGGCGCTGTCGCGGAGGCGTAGGACGCGCTTGAGGCGCGGGTTGTCGGGGGAGCTGAGGTGAATCGGCGGCATGTTGGATGCGTCCGCGCGGATCTTGGGGCTTAAAGACGAACGCCCCGAGGACTTTTGGTCCTCGGGGCGTTCGAATGTGACTCCGGCGGCGACCTACTCTCCCACCAGGTTTCCCTGGCAGTACCATCGGCCCTGGAGAGCTTAACTTCC
>SXOO01000254.1 GCA_005776725.1 Pseudomonadota bacterium
CCAGCTGAGCTACGGGCGCAGCGTTTGCGACGCCTGCATACCATAGAACCCGATGTCCAGGTGCTGCCTCGTCGCCAGGGCCCAAAGACCCGACGACTGCCGCCGAGGGTGGATGACGGGGCTTGAACCCGCGACACCCGGAATCACAATCCGGTGCTCTACCAGCTGAGCTACATCCACCGTGTACTCGTCTTGGGCGAAACCTCACCGCGGGAGGCGCCGAACTCGCGCTGCGAACGCCCCCGAAGGTGTGGGTTCCCCCGTCGAAAATTATCAAGAGCAGGCACGCCTGACAGTCTTCGAACCTGGGGCCTACGGCTTAGACGGCCGTTGCTCTCTCCAGCTGAGCTACAGGCGCTCAACGGTGGGCCGGAGGGTAGGAGTGGGCACGCGGCCTGTCAATACGTTTCTAGGACTCGGTTCCACCCGGCACGCGGGGCGGCCAGACCCTTGCAAGCCGCGCCCGCCTCGCGAAGAATCCCGGGGACATGCGACTTCACGCCTTCGCGATCCTCACCCTGCTCCTCCCAGTCGCGCTCTCCTGCAGCAGCGCGCGGCGCGGGAAGAACAGCCTCCTGGCCAGCGACACCACGGCCGCCGCGGGCGACGCCGCCACTGACCCGGGCGACGTTGGCGCCAGCGACGGGGTCGACAGCTCCGACGGCCCCCCGGATGCCGGCGGGGACGGTCAGCCAGACGTCGTTACCGAGCTACCGGACGCCGAGAGCCCGGCGCCCGACACCGGCCCTCCGCTCCCGGACGTTCAAGCAGAAAAGCCCGTCTTCGGGGGAATCCTCGTGGTCCAGGTCGAGTCTTCGGCCGTGCAGACCGCCTCGGTGAGCGCCGCCTTCTCGTCGACGCCGGCTCCCAGCCAACCTCCGCTGGCCGAAGTGGGGAGCTGCAGAGCCTACGCGAGCGGCCAGCCCACCAGCGCCCCCAGCTCGCTCGACGCGGGGGCAATCAGCCTCACCGGGCTGGCCCAGCCGGTCACGTTGACTCCGGCCCCGGCTGAGGGCGGGCTGGTGAAGTACACGTCCGGGCTGCCATCGGACCTCGCGACGATTCTGGGCAACGGGGCGTCCATCACGGCCACGACCACGGGCGGTGCCGATCTCCCGGCCTTCACGCTCACGGCGCCGAACCCCAAGCCCGTGGCCATCACAACCCCCACGGACACGGTGGGAGCGGACGGCGACCTGACGATCGCCTGGGTCAAGGGAGAGGCCTCACTCATGCGGGTGGACGTCTTCGTTCTCGACGTCGACACACGCGCTCCGGCCCCCGGGGCAGTGCTCGCGTGCGAGGTGCCCGGTGATCCAGGCCAGCTCGTGGTCTCGAGCACCCTGCTCAAGAAGCTCCCGGACCTCGGTAGCGGGCCCTTCGGACCGGCCGGTTACCTGGCGGTGGCCGTCTCCCGAGTCCATGTCGGGGAGGTGGCGGTCGAGGCCGGCACGGCGTCCCTCGGCGTGACGCGCACCTCCGCAGTCGGCGTCCCCTTCGAGCCTTGAACGGGGCGGAGGGGCTGCGGCGTTACGGGAACGCTGTGCGCGTCTTTGCCATCGAGCGCCCCCGTGTTAAGGTGGCCGGTCGGTGGTGAAGCTCGGGTTGGGCGGCGCCTCTTGGGCGGTGCGAAGGTGGGGTGAGCGTTGCTGAAGCTGCACATCCAAGATGATGAGGGAAAGACCACAGTCGTGCCGATCGTGCGCGACGAGGTCACCATCGGTCGGCAAGAGGGCAACACCATCCGCCTCGGCGAGAAGAACGTCTCGAGGCACCACGCTCGGCTTCGCAAAGCGAACGGCTCGGTCGTCCTCGAGGAGGTCTCGGCGCGCTTCGGGACGCGACTCAACGGGGCTCGGATCGAAGGCGCCCGCGCTGTAAAGCCCGGGGATGTGATTCAAGTCGGCGACTACCGACTCGCGCTCCAGGCAGACGACGCCGTGGTGGCGTCGCCGGCTCAAGCGGGGCACGGCGCCACTCAGCAGTCTCCCGGAAGCTTCGATGTCACGCGAACGGGCGTAGGACGCGCGGCCGATGGATCCACCTCGATCATCGAGCTCGCTGCCCTCGGAGAAGCGCTCGACGACGACACGCGCCGCGACATCCCCGTCGCGCACCGAGCGCGGCTCATCACCACGTCCAGCAACGTGCAGCGCCGCGAGTTCGCGGTCGACCACACCCCGCTCACGCTGGGTCGCAACGACGACAACGACGTGGTGGTGAACCATCGGTCCATCTCGGGTCGCCACGCGAAGATCCTCTGGAACAACAACACCTACACGATTCTCGACCTGGAGAGCGCGAACGGCGTCAAGGTCAACGGCGACTTCTACAAGCGCGCCGATCTCCACAGCGGCGACGATCTCGAGCTCGGCCACGTCATGCTGCGCTTCGTCGGCGCGGGCGACGCGCCGCCCACGGGGCTCTCCAAGGAGATCCCGGTCGGTCGGTCGGCCGGCGGCGCAGGTCGGTGGATCGCCATCGGCCTGGGCGTGGCGGCGATCGTGCTCGCGATCGCGTGGTTCAAGTACTTCTCGCAGAGCTCGGAGCCCAGCCGGCCCGCCGCAGTAGCGGCGCCTACGCCCGAAGTGGTGGAAGCCGCGCCGTCAGAGCCCGCGCCCGTGGAACCGGCACCGGCCGCGGAGAACCCTGCGCCGCCTGCAGCTGCGCCGCCCCCGCCCGAAGCTGCGGCGGCTGCCCCCGAGCCCGCGGCCGAGCCCGCCGTGGCCCCCGCTCCGGTGGAGGCGGTTGCGCCTGCGCCGGAGCCCCCGCAAGCCGCCGTACCTGCGGCGAAGTCCCCCGCTGAGCAGGCGGCCGCCATCGTCGAGGCTGCCGGGAAGCGACTGCTCGCCGGCGAGATCGTGGACGCCAAGAGCCTCTTGAACGAGGCGCTCAAGCTGGATCCGAAGGCCGTCGGGGTCGACGAGCTCCTGCTCAAGATCGCCCTAGAAGAGAAGGGCGCAGAGAAGCTCGCTGACGCACAGAGGAGCCTCGACGCCAAAGAGTGGCGCGCGGCGCTCGACGCCGCCCGAGAGGGGCTCGCCGAGGCTGCCAAGTCGTCGGCCGCCGAGAAGCTCCGGGGCATCGAAGCGGCGGCCGTCAAGGGGCTCACGGACGACGCCGTCGAGCGAGGAGAACGGCACATCCGCGAGCGCTTCTACAAGGAGGCGGTGAAGCAGTTCAAGGTCGCCCTGGAGCTCTCTCCGGACGACGAGCGCGCCAAGAAGGGGCTCAAGACGGCCCAGGCCAAGGAAGGCCGGGAGACCGAGGAGAAGCCCAAGCCGGAGGCCAAGCCCAAGCCGGAGGTCAAGCCCGAGGAGAAGCCCAAGCCGGAGGAGAAGCCACCCGCGGAGGGCGGCTCCAAGCTCGATCGCGCAAAGGCGCTGGCCGATCAGGCCAAGGCGGCCAAGCGCGCCAACAACCTCCCGTTGGCCGAGAAGCTCTACACCGAGTGCCTTCAGACCCACCCGGGGATGGCGCAGTGCCGCGCGGACCTCGCGGTTATCCTCATGGCTCGTGGCAAGCGCTGCGACGCTATCGACCACATGCGCAAGTACGTGAAGGCGGCGCCGGGCTCGGCCCAGTCCGTCCAGTTCAGCCGCATCATCGAGCAGTTCGAGCCGCAGTGTCAGTAGGCCGAGGGCGGGCGCTCTCCGCCGCTCTCAGCGTCGCAAAGGTCATCGGGCGCGGCATCCTGTCGCTCGCCGGCGCCGTGACCCTGGTGTTCCTCTCCCTCCGCCTGGCCCCAGGCGACCCCGCAGACAACATCCTCGGCGCAGACGCACCCGCGGCGGCCAAGACGGCGTTCCGGGAGCGACTCCTGCTGGACCTACCCCTGGTCGACCAATACGGGGTGCTGTGGTCGAACCTGGCGCGCGGCGATCTGGGGGTCTCGTACGCGGCGGCCGAGCGGCCGATTCCGGTGTCACGCCTCGTGGCGGAGGCGCTGCCGGCCACGCTCGAGCTCGCCCTCGCCGCCTTACTTATCGCCGCCTTCATCGCCGTTCCGCTCGGCACCCTGTCAGCCCGGTTTCAGCACGGACCGGTGGATGTGGCGACGCTCGCTTTCGCCATGTTCGGAGCGGCGGTGCCGGTCTTCTGGTCGGGCCCGCTGCTGCTCTACCTGTTCGCTGTGCGCCTAGACGTCAGCCCGGACCCGGGGGATCCGCTCAGGGGCCTCGCGCCCCTCGTCTTGCCGGCAGCGGCGCTCGGGATCGCCCTGGCCGCCCGGCTCGTCAGGACGGTGAGGGCGAGCGTTCTGGACGTGTTGCGGCTCGACTTCGTCACGCTGGCGCGCGCGAAGGGCCTCCCGGAGTCCAGGGTGCTCTTCCGACACGTCCTGCGAAACGCCTGGATCCCAGTGGTTACCGTGATGGGCTTGCAGCTCGCGGCCCTGCTCTCCGGAGCGATCGTCACCGAGAAGGTGTTCGCGCGTCCAGGGCTCGGCACCCTCCTGCTCGACGGGATCGCCCGCCGGGACTACGCGGTGGTCCAGGGCTGCGTCCTCGTAGGGACGCTCGCGTGGGTGCTGGTGAACGCCGGGCTCGAGCTGCTGTATCTGGCCCTGGACCCGCGGGTGCGCACCGGAGCGCCGCGATGAGACCCGGCACGCTCCTAGGAACAGCGCTCGTCGTCCTCTGGTTCGCGGTGGCGGCGGCCAGCCCTTGGCTCGCTCCATACCCGGACGGGCATCGCGACCTCACCGCTCCCCTGGCGGCGCCCTCCAAGGCGCATCGGCTGGGCACCACGGAAGACGGGACCGATGTCCTCTCGGCGCTGATCCACGGCGCGCGGTCAGCGGCGATCGTCGGCGTCGCGACCGTCGCAGTGTCCGTTGGGTTGGGCCTTTGCATCGGCCTGATCGCCGGTTGGCGGGGTGGTGCCACGGATCTCCTGCTCATGACGCTCACCGAGATGTTCCTGGCGTTCCCCGGGTTTCTGTTGGCCCTCCTCATCGTGTTCGTCTCCGGCGGCGGCTCGCTGCTCTCGGTTGTGGTGGCGCTCAATGTCACCGGCTGGGCAGGCTTCGCGCGGCTCGTACGGGCTCAGGTGCTGTCGGTCAAAGGGCTCGACTTCATCGTGGCCTCGAAGGCGCTAGGTGCGAGCACGCAGCGGCTGCTCTTCCGGCATGTGCTCCCCAACGTGATCGGGCCCGTCACCGTCCAGGCAACTTTCGCGCTCGCAGGGGCCGTCTTGGCCGAAGCGAGCCTCAGCTTCTTGGGGCTCGGTCCCGCCGATACGGTCAGCTGGGGCGCCCTCCTTGACGAGGGGGCAGTGCTGTTCTTGAAAACACCGCAGCTGGCCCTACTCTCGGGCGGCGCGGTCGCCCTGACTGTCCTTGGGGTGAACCTGTTGGGCGACGCGCTAAGGGATCGACTCGATCCCCGGAGTCTTCAACGCTGACGGGGAGAGAACAGCGCCGTGTTGATGGTTGGTTTCCACGGGACCGAGGTACCCGAATCGTTGCAGGACCTGCTGGACGATGACCTCGTCACGGGCGTCATCCTGTTCTCGCGCAACATCGAGTCGGCGGAACAGGTGCGCCAGCTCAACAAGAAGCTACGCCGGCAACGCCCGGACCTGCTCGTCGCCGTGGATCAGGAGGGCGGACCGGTCCGAAGGCTGAAGGACGGAGTTCCGGACACGCCCGCGATGCGGGACATCCTCACCGAGGCCGAAGCGTACGAGCACGGTCTGGCGTTGGGGAAGGCGCTGGCCGCGCTTCACTTCAACATGAACCTGGCGCCGGTCCTCGACGTAGACACCAACGTCGATAACCCGGTCATCGGCGAGCGCTCCTTCTCACACGATCCGCAGCGCGTCGCGAAGTTGGGCGTGGCCTATCACAAGGGCCTCAGCGACGGCGGCGTCCTCACCTGCGGAAAACACTTTCCCGGCCACGGCGACACCGCAGCTGACAGCCACGTCACACTCCCGGTGGTGCAGCACGGCCTCGACCGGCTGAGGCGAGTGGAGATCCCACCGTTCAAGGCCGCGATCGCTGCCCGCATGCCCGCGCTCATGACGGCGCACCTGCTCGTGCCCGCGATCGACCCCGACGCGCCGGCAACGCTGAGCCCGATCATCATGTCGGACATCCTTCGGGCTGAGCTCGGCTTCGAGGGCGTCCTAATCTCGGATGACCTGGAGATGAAGGCGATCGCCGAGCGGTACTCCATCGATCGCGCGGTGGCCCTGGCGATCGAGGCGGGCGTGGACATGGTGCTGGTGTGTCACGATCTCGCGTCCCAGCGAAAGGCGCTGAGCACGCTCCGACGGACGCCGATCTCGCGGTTGACCCGGAGCCTGGACCGCATCGAGGCGATGGCGAGGTCGCTCGACGCCCGTTAGTCCATCGAGGTGTGGGGCTCGACCCCGCCAACACTGAGCTGAAGAGGAGGGCCTATCGCGGCCCGCAGGTGTCTGAACCCCCACCTCGGGGGACCCAGAGCGACCTAGGCCGGGATCGGATCGGCTCCGAAGATGTCGGTGAGCTTGCCCTCGACGTTCTCCTCGTCGCTGTTCTCGGCGATGGAGAGCTCCTTCACCAGGAGCCGGCGGGCGAGCTCGAGCATCTCGCGCTCACGGCAGGAGAGCGGCTTCTCGTGACGGGCCAACGAGAGGTCGCGGAGGACCTCCGCGACGTCGGCGACGGCGCCCGACTTGATCTTCTCCACGTACTTGCGGAAGCGGCGGTTCCAGGTCTGCGTGTCGATCGGACGGTCGCGATCGCGGAGGACGTTGTAGACCCCATTGGCCTCGCCCGCGCTCATGACCTCGCGCAGACCGACCGAGCCCACCTTGCTCACCGGGACCATGATCTTCTTCTCCGAGTCGAGCACGCGGAGCACGTAAAAGATCTCTTGGTTCCCGCAGATGTCGCGCGTCTCGATGCCGGTGACCTCGGTGACCCCCTGGGCCGGGTAGACCGCTTTGTCGCCGATTCGGAAGTTGTGGTGCATCAGGTGTCCCTTCGCGCTCGCCGCGGGTCCGCTCCAGGCTAGACGGCCTGGTCATCCGACCTTTGCGGCTGGCGCCATTAAAGCGCCAAGTGGCCGGTGAAGCCTCGAGACCCCGTCCCGAGACCGGCTCGGGAGGAAGCAAGGCGAATGCCACAATGCCTGAAGAGAAAAACTTGTAAACAGCGCGAGATCGAGGTTGGCCCGAAAGTGGGGCTCGGGGACCCCCCCGGCCCGATCTGTGACAGACTGTCACAGCGGCCGGTCCGAGGGGTGCCCGATTGTCGAAGGGTGGGCTACTTCCCGCCCGCCTGACGGTACTCCTCGAGGAGCCGCTTCAGGGTGGCCTCTTCCATCTTCTTAACGAAGCCGTCCGCGGCGTTTCCGGTGGGGTACCGGAGCGCGATGGTCCGAGCGATGAGCTCTTTGCGCGAGCCGAAGCGCTTCTGGACAGCCTGGGCCACCTCGTTGACGCGAAGGAGCTTCGCGTTGGTGGTGCCCATCAGGGCCGACTTGGTCTTGACCGGGTCGTTTCCGAGGACCGGCACGAGCGTCTTGACGAGCGCCTCACGGCCGCCAAGAGCCTTCACTTGCTGCATCGGGGTAGTCTTCATCTTCTTCCTCACATCTTCGGCGGTCGAGCCGCCATCCGCTGGATGGGTGGAGCCCATCACGTGATCGGTTCTGCGCAAGGCCGGGGCCCGTTAGGGCGCGGGCACTTCGCTGTCCCCCTCAGCCTCGGGCGCGGGCTCGGGCTCGGGGGTTGAAGGTCGTTCGTCTGGGACCGCAGGCGCCGACCTCTGGATCGCCGCATCAAGGACGGTGATCGACGACTGGGCCGCCGCGCGATGCTCTCCCCTTGGGAAACGATCGAGATACGCCTGATACATCGACCGGGCCGCGTCGAGGCGCTCGATGCTGACGTAGGCGCGAGCGAGCATGAGGAAGTTGTCTTCCGTGCTCGCGTGCTCGGGGAATCTATCGAACGCGCGCTCGAGGCGCTGGACCACGCCGTGTGGCTTGTCGCGGTCGAAGTAGAAACGAGCGACGTAAAGCTCGTGAGCGAGGAGCTGCTCTTCGCAGGAGTCCAGCATGCCCTGCCCCTGCTCCACCAGCGGGTGGGTGGGGTACAGCCTCACGAACTGCTTGAGCGCCGCGGCGGCTTGCCGAACGAAGTTCTGCTGCCGCTCATATTGCGGTGGCGCGAGAAACCACTCACCAGGGATCTGCTCGTAGAACGCGTGTCCGATCCGGAACTGCGCGTAGCCGGCGTTCGCGTCGTTCGGATATTCCTTGGTGAAGTTCCGATAGGACGTGATCGCCGCCTCGAACTTCTCCTGAAGGAAGAGCGCGTCCGCGATTCGCAGGCGAGAATTAGCGCCGAGCTGAACCAGCCCGGGAATCCGCATTACCTGACGAAAGTGGCCGATGGCCTCCTCGTAGTCACCAGATGCCATCGCCTCGATGCCCAGCAGGTAACGCTCGCGACCCACGTCCTCGGCGCGACCGCGCGTACCACCGCTGGAAGCGCAGCCCGAGAGGGCGAGCGCGACAGCAATAGTAAGGGCGGCACGGAAGTACACGGGAAGAGCTCGCAGGCGGCGCCACGTGGGTCCGGCCGCCGTTTCCGGGCGATCGTCCCTGTGGAAAAGGGGCTGGATGCCTACCAGTGGCGTTCGGCAGTGTCAATGTCCAACACGAGCGCCCCCACGCCAGTCCAGCCCGACGCCCCCACGCGTCCACAACACAGGCTCCACGCCCAGACCCGCGAATCGCTTCGCACTTCCGCGATGGCGACGGCACAGGTGTTTCGCTCGAGTGACCCCGGAATTGGTCTTGACTTGCGCGGAGCCAGGGCTCTAACCTCCCGCGCTCCGCGACCCCGGTCCGTCCCAGACGGCAGACCATTATCCGGGCGCGAACGGAACGAGGAACGAGATGCGGAACCCCGAGGACAACGACAACAACGACATGGGTGATCGCGGCGCCGATATGGGCGATCGCGGTGACCGAGGCGATCGCCCCCGGCGCACCGGCAAGCCGCCCCAGAAGCGCGGCGACGGTTCGCTGCGACCGCTGGAGATCGTGGTGGTCGATGGCGATGTGGAGCGGGCGATTCGCGCGCTCAAGCGCGAAGTAGGCAAGGAGGGCATCCTCAAGGCCCTGAAGCGCAAGCGCTACTACGAGAAGCCGTCCGAGGCTCGCAAGCGCAAGCAGCGCGAGGCCGTGCGCCGTCGCCGTCGCGCCGAGCGTCGCGTCCGCAAGTAAGCGGGAGCACTGCGCGCGGTCTTGCCGCGCACGGAGCCAGCCACTTCGCTTAGCCGTGCCGCGCACAGGGCCAGCCACCGTGCTCCGCTCAGAGCGGAGCGCGATCGGGCCCGTTAGCCGCGGCCTGTCGGCTGTCTACAGCGTCGAGTCAGCCCCACCGTGCGCCCCCGGGCGCGATGCGGTGACCGAGCTGAATACCCAGCATCCGTCGGATCGATCTACGAGCGTGAATCGGCGTGCAAGCGCCGCCGTGTCTTCTGGCGTCCCGCACGCCACGATGAACTGAGCGCGCTTCGCCAGGACGTCGAGGTCGATCTCATGCGCGCGCCCTATGAGGTTCCGCGCGCCGAGGGGCCTGACCCAGCTCCTGTACTTCACCTGAAAGTGGTCGGTCTCCGCCTCGTGATTCGATAGATCCACCAGGCCGCGCTCAGCCGCGACGCGCCCAATCGCATGGACCATTGGGTCGAAGCGGCTCGCGATCGGAGTTCCGTACGACAGCATCACCACGGTCGAGCGCTCCGGTACCCTGCGCGCCAGGGCGTCCACAGCGCTCAGCTCGTCTTGTAGCGCGCGGACACCCAACACCGATTGGCTTAGCAGGGCGAGCGAGGCCACAGCGCACAACACTCCGTTGCGACCGTCGCCGGGCGCGGTCGACGCCACGCCGACCCACGCCAGCCACATCCCGAGCGCCAGCCGATCGCCCACGTACCAGAACCCGGGGCCACCCTCCGGCGCCGCGAGCGCCAGCCCCGAGAGGAGCCCCACCCTCAGCAGCAACCAAGACGCCCCACCGCGCCGAGCGCCCACGACACCCCGCTGCGCGAGCACGACCGCCAGCGCCAGAGCAGCCCACTCCCCGGTGCCAGTGAACGGCGCCGCGCAGCCGAGCGTAAACAGCCGCTCTGCGCGTGACGCGAGGTCCAGCCACACCCACTCGCCCTCGCCACTGGGACCACCCCAGAGGGCGGTGAGGAGCACCGTAGGGATGCTCGCCAGCGCGGCCCCGAGGGCATCGCGCCAGCGCTGGGAGCGCCGCACCGCAGCAGCACCCTCGAGCACGAGTCCCAGCGCGCAGAACGCGGCAGGCACCACGTGACACGACCATGCCACCGCGGCGAGCACGCCAGCGCGCCACCACTTGCCCGTGGCCGCGAGGCTCCACACCCAGGGCACCGCCGCGAACCCCAGACCGAACGAGTAGAAGCCCAGGAACACCGTGACGTTGAGCGCGAGCGGCGGCGCGCACAACGCGACCACGGGCCACTGAACACCGCTGCATCGCCGCAACCAGGAGAGCGCGCCGAAGGAGAACACCATCACCACGGCGGTCACGAGGAGCCGCTCCGCCAGTGGCCCCCCGACGACCGCGGTGCCGAGCGCGAGGACGAGGCTGCCGGCCACGTTCGGGACCACCTCGATCGAGGGCTCGTACCACGCCTCGTAGGTTGCCTCGCCGCGCAGAAGCGAGCCGAGGACGCGCGCAGTATAGACGTGGCCGGGTCCGTCCTGGCTGGGCCAGTGGTCGAAGAGCCAGATGGGCACTATAGCTAGACCGACGAGAGAGACGAACCCGAGCCTCACGGCCCTGTCGACGCTCACTGCCCCTCCGGCTGCGGCGCGAAGTGGTCGAACGGTCGGCCCCGACTCCAGGGGGCCCCGTCCAGGAGCACATGGAGACCGGGACGGGCCACGACACGTCCCACCCTCACCGCCGGTACTGGCGGTGTCCCTGAGCATGTGAAGAGCAGCTCGTAGTCTTCTCCGCCGAACAGCGCCAGCTCGAGCGCCTCCTCACGTGGAAGGCCGGAGAGCTCCTCGCCGAGCGGCAGTAGCGCCGCGTCCACCTCGAGCCCCACCCCGCTCGCGGCGGCCATCCGCGCTGCGTCCACGCCCAGACCGTCTGACAGATCCATGCAGGCGCCCACTGCATGGCAGGCCGCGAGGCGGCGCCCCTCGACGACACGGGGCGCCGGGTACAGGTGGGCCTTCACGGCCACGGGGGGAGGGTCCGCGGCACCCGAGCGGAGCGCGCGAAGGCCAAGCGCCGACGCACCCAGGGGCCCGGTCACGTAGAGGCCCTGGTCGAGGCTCGCGGCTGACCGCGTCAAGACACGCTCACCCGGGATGCCGAACGCGGAGAGCGAGAGAACGATGGGCCCGGGGCTACCCGTGATGTCCCCCCCCACCACCGCCAGGTCAAAGGCGGCGCAGGCGCGGGCGACGCCGTCGAGCAGGTCCTCCGCCCAGGCGAGCGGCAGGTCACCCGGAAACCCGCAGGTGAGCAGCGCCCACTCGGGCAGCCCACCCATGGCGGCGATGTCGCTCACGTTACAGGTGACCAACTTCCAGCCGACGGCGTCGGCGGGACACCAGCGCCGATCGAAGTGGACACCCTCCACCATGGCATCAGCGACAGCGATAACGTCGGACCCGGGGAGGCCTCGCGAGGCCCCCGGCCTCACGACAGCGCCGTCATCGCCTATGCCGAGGAGAACCGAGCCGTTCGGGCGAAAACGCTCGGCAACTCGCCGTAGGAGCGCGCCCTCCCCCGCCGATCGGAGGGAGGGACCGCTCACGGACCCGTCGACTCGAGATGTTGGGACAGCGCGCGGAGGTACGCATTGCGATGGGGGTGGATGCTGACCTGATCGAGTCGCTCGAGCAGCTCCCGAGCGACCGAGGAGTCGACCACGGGCGTCTCGATCTCGATACGCACCAGGAGGTCGCCTCGCCCGCCCTTGTCGAGGGGACCCCCGCGTCCGCGCAGGCGGAGGACCTGGCTTCCCCGCGTACCCGGAGGAACCCGCACACCGATGGAGCCGCCTTCGAGGAGCGGCACCTCGGCCTGCCCGCCTAAGACCGCCTCTGTGATCGTGATCGGGACGCTGACCCGAAGATCGGTTCCCTCACGCTCGAACAGCGGGTGCGGCTCGACGGAGAGCTCGACGAACAGGTCCCCGGCCTCGCCGCCGGCCTGTCCGTTCTCGCCATAACCGCGGAGCACCAGGCGGCGTCCAGGGTGGGCCGCGGGTGGCACCGTGACGGGCAACTCGAGGTGTCGCTCGGCCTCACCCGCCCCGTGGCAGGCGTCACAGGGTCGCAGCGCGACGCGGCCGCGCCCATCGCAAAAGGCGCAGGCTTCTTCACGCGCGAGCAGTCCGCTGCCCTCCCGAAGCAGGCCGCGCCCGTCGCAGACGTGACAAGCCTCGACGGCGCTGCCGCGCTCCGCTCCGCCGCCGCCGCAGGAGTCACACGGACCACGACGAATTACTACGACCTGTTTCGTGCAGCCGAAGACCGCCTCTCTCAGCGTGAGTGCCAAGGGTAGGCGCTTGTCAGCGCCACGCCTCTTCACACCCTTGAGCCGACTCTCGAGCGCCGTCTCAAGGTTCTTGGCGAGGCGCTGCACGCTGCCGGCGAACCCTGGGAGGTCGCCCTGACGCGATAGCGCCGTCACACCGTATCGGTCGTACTTCACCCGCTTGGCGTCGTCCGACAGCACGTCGTATGCCTCGGCGAGCATCCGAAAGCGACGCTCCGCCAGCGGGTGTCCGCCGTTGTGATCTGGATGATACTTGCGCGCCAGGGCCCGGTAGGCGCTCTTGATTGCAGCGCCGTCCGAGTCGGCCGTTACGCCGAGGAGTCTATAGAAGGTGGTCATGCCTGCGGGTTGCCTCTCGAGCCTTCGGCGTCCGCAGAGGTGAGCACGAACGTGGGACCGCGACAACCCTGCTGCGCCGAAAGGCGCGGAGGCGGTCAGCCGACGTCGTGGTACATCACGTCCGCGATGCGATAAGCGCTCTTCTCGAGGTTCTGGATAGCGAGCTCTACGTGCCCGAGGTCCTCGGTCATGAGGGCTTCCCGGCACTGCGCCAGGTCTCGCTTGATCTGGTTGACCTCGTCCTCGGTGAGGTAGCTCTTGAACTCGGTGAGCGACCTCTCCGTGGTGTACATGAGCCCGTCCGCCTTGTTCTTGAGGATCGCCAGCTCCTTCTTCTGCGCGTCAGCCGCCTTGAAGTCCTCGGCCTCCTGCACAAGCTTCTGGATCTGGTCTTCCGACAGGCCCGAGGCCGCCTTCACGCGGATGCGCTTCTCGTTGCCAGTGCCGAGGTCTCGGGCCGATACCGCGAGGATGCCGTTGGCGTCGACGTCGAAGCTGACTTCGATCTTGGGGACACCTCGTCGAGCCGGCGGGATGTCGAGCAGCTCGAAGCGCGCGAGGCTCTTGTTGTCGCGCGCGATGGGACGCTCGCCCTGGAGCACGTGGACATTCACGAGCGGCTGGTAGTCCTCCGCCGTAGTGAAGACCTCGGTGTGCCGCGCCGGGATGTTGCTGTTTCGGTCGATAAGGCGCGTGAACACGCCACCTTGGGTCTCGATACCGAGCGAGAGCGGGATGACGTCGAGGAGCAGGACGTCGTCGACCGTCCCCTGGATGATCCCGGCCTGGACGGCGGCCCCAACGGCGACCGCCTCGTCGGGATTGACGGAGCGCTCAGGCGCCCTTCCGAAGAACTCGGCGACGGCCTTCTGCACCATGGGCATCTTGGTCATGCCGCCGACGAGCAGCACCTGCGAGATGTCCTTGGCGGTGAGGCTGGCGTCCTTGAGCGCCTCCCGGCAGTGCGCGATGGTCCGGTCGACGAGCGGCTTGATGAGCTCCTCGAAGTCTTTGCGAGTCAGCGTGAGCTGGAGGTGCTTCGGGCCCGAGACGTCGGCGTAGATGAACGGCAGAATGCGCGTGCGGTGATCAAAGGCGGACACAATGACGCTCGCCAGGTCATGCCGCGAAGACACGGCGCGCAGCCGGCGGCGAATGTCG
>SXOO01000255.1 GCA_005776725.1 Pseudomonadota bacterium
AGGGCAACGACCAGGTGCGCTTCGAGCTCACCGCCTACACGCTCATGCCGCAGATTCAGGTGATCGCGCCCTGGCGCATCTGGGATCTGAAGTCGCGCGAGCAGCTCATCGAGTACTCGGAGCGGTACGGCATCCCCATCACGTCCACCCGGTCCAAGCCCTACTCCATGGATCACAACGTGATGCACATCTCCTACGAGGGCGGCATCCTCGAGGATCCCTGGAAGACGCCGGATGAGGAGATGTTCCTCATGACGGTCTCCGCGGACAAGGCGCCCGACCAGCCGCTGGACCTCGAGATCGCCTTCGAGAAGGGCGTCCCCGTCAGCGTCGACGGCGTTCGGATGGAGCCGCTCGAGCTGCTTCGCCACCTCAACGCGCTCGGCGGAAAGCACGGCGTGGGTCGCGTGGACCTCGTGGAGAACCGCTTCGTCGGGATCAAGAGCCGCGGCATTTACGAGACCCCCGGGGCCGAGGTGCTGCACCACGCACACCGCGCCGTGGAGAGCCTCACGCTGGACCGCGAGGTCAAGCGCCTCCGGGACTCGCTCGTCCCCAAGTTCACCGAGCTGGTCTACTACGGCTTCTGGTACGCCCCGGAGATGCAGCACCTCCTCAAGTTCAACGACGACATCCAAGAGGTCGTCACCGGCGTCGCCAAGGTCCGGCTGTTCAAGGGCAGCTGCCGCATCGTGGGCCGGAAGTCGCCGTACTCGCTGTACAACCAGGAGTACTCCACCTTCGAGGCCGACCGGGTCTACAACCAGGCGGACGCCGACGGCTTCATCAAGCTCAACGCGCTGCGCCTGAAGCTCCACACCGGTCGCGAGACGATGGTGCTGAACAAGGTCCCGGGTCTCCGGGGCTACATCGAGTAAGCCCGGCCGAACTTGCAGGCCCCGGCGGGCCTCGTTAGAACACGGGCTCGCCGAGCACCCCACCCGCGGAGCCCCATGAACGCCCTTCCGTTCGTCACGATCCCGTCCGACACGCAACCGAAGCCCCTCGTCGTGGTGCTCCCCTGCGCCGGTACCCGGCTCTCGCGAGCCGATCAGGCCCGTATGGCCGAGCTGCCCGTCAACGGGCGGCTACAGGACGTAGACCTCCAGCTCGAGCGCCTGGCCGCCAAGGCGCCCGCGCTGGGCGCCGAGCTCTTCGTCTCCACCGTGCATCGCTACGTGTGCGACGTCTCCAGGGCTCCGGAGGAGCTCGACGCGCGCCTCTGCCCCGCCCTTGGAAAGGGGGCTCATCCCCACGGCGTGATCTGGCGCACCACCACTTTCGGCACGTCCGTACACGACGGGGTCATGGCCCTCGACGAGGTCGAGTCGCGCCTCAAGCGCATCCACGGCGCGTTCCACAGCCACCTCGCCGCGCTCCTGGCGGCCATGGTGGAGCGTTTCGGCTCGGCGCGGCTCCTCGACCTACGCACCATGTCTTCGGTTGGCCGCCGGGCCGAGGCGGACGCAGGGCGCCCGCGTGCGGACGTGAGCCTCGGCGCCGGCCGCGCTGATACCCTCGGTTCGCTCCACAGCTTCTTCTCAGGCCACCGGTTCAAGGTGGCCCGCGCTGAAGGGCGCCCCGGTTATCTCGCGCAGCGCCACGCGTCGGCGGCCGTCGAGGTCGTCGAGGTGGTTCTGAACCGCCGGCTGTACCTCCACGAGGAGGTGCCCCATTGGGCCGGGGCGCCGGCGAACGAGCTCGAGGCTATCGTCACCGACCTGATCGCCTCGCTCTGAGCGGCGCCGCCTGACCTCAGGCGGCCGCGATCAGCTTCGCGGAGCGCTCCCAGAGCTCGTCCGCGAACGCGTCATCGCGCCCCGCGCGGCTCGCTTTCCGCGGCTCGCACTTATCCCAGTACTCGCCCGTCTTGCCCTTCGCCTCCGCCGCCGTGGCGCAGTAGAGCGAGGTCCGAGCCCCCTCCTCGGTGGTGAGCATGAAGCGGTGGGCCAGCCATCGGAACGGCTGCGGAATGTCGCGCCAGATGTCAGACGCCACCACCCCGGGGTGCAGTGAGTAGCAGTCGATGCCGCGTGGCGCCAGCCGCGTGGCCAGGCGTCGGGAGAACAAGACGTTGGCCAGCTTCGAGCCGGCGTATTCTGCGAACCCCGTGACGCTGGCCGTGGGCCGCCGCAGCGCCTCCCAGTCGAATTGCCCGGCAGCGCTGAGCGGCGCGCGGAAGTGCGCCCTGGAGGCCACCGTGACGACGCGCCCGCCATCGACCAGGTGCTCCTCCAGGCCGACGGTGAGCGCGAAGTGCCCGAAGTGATTGACTCCGAAGACGTTCTCGAAGCCGTCTTTCGTGAGCCCCTTGGCGGCGAGGCCGGCGTTGTTGATCAGGAGGTCGACCCGCGGCCCGCCGCGGAGCGCATCGACGGCCCCGCGAACGCTCGCGAGCGAGCCCAGGTCCAGGGCGAGGAAGTGCGCCTCCGCGCCCGGGACCGCCTGCTGGAGCGTGGCGATGGCCGACTCCGTCTTCTCTCGGTTGCGGCAGGCGAGCACGACGCGCGCCCCGGCACGCGCCAGCTCGATAGCCGTGACGAGGCCGATGCCGGTGTTGGCGCCCGTGACCACGGCGGTGCGGCCTGACAGGGATACGGAGGGCGAGACGAGCGGTGTGGGCATGGGGGCTCCCTGGGCGAGCGTGTGGGCGGCCACGGCTGTGTCCATCCGGGCCGAGTTCGTCTGCGCGCTCCCGCGCGCCGACGTTTGGCGCGGAGGACTCTAGCACTGCTCCGGGCTTCCGGGATGGGCCCGAAGGTGGTAGACCCGCCGCTTGCCGAAGGGTGGTTCTTCGGCGCTACGAGGTGACTTGGCCAGCCCGCTTCTCATCGAGCTCGAGCGCATTGTCGGGAAGGAATACGTCCGGCGCGGCGAGGCGGAGCGCATCGCGTACTCGGCCGACATGTGGCCGAGGAACCAGCTGTGGAAGCTGCAGGGAGATCCGGCGCGGCATCCTCCGGACGCGGTGGTTCACCCCGGCACTGAGGCCGAGATCGTGGCGCTTCACGCGGCCGCCCTCAAGCACTCGGTCCCGCTCATCCCCTACGGCGCCGGCAGCGGTGTCTGCGGCGGCACCGTGCCGATCCGGGGCGGGGTCGTCATGGACGTGCGCCGCCTGCGCCGGCTCATCGCCGTGGACGACCACGACCTCCTGGTCACGGCAGAGGCCGGCATCATCGGGATGCATCTCGAGGAGGAGCTAGACGCGCGCGGCTACACGCTGGGCCATTTCCCGTCTTCGATCCTGTGCTCCACGCTGGGCGGATGGATCGCGGCCCGCTCCGGCGGGCAGTACTCGTCCAAGTACGGGAAGATCGAAGACATGGTGGTGCGCGTCCGCGTCGTCATGCCCGGCGGGGAGATCCTCGAGACCGGCTGTGAAGACGGCGTGGATCTGGCGCCCCTGCTCATCGGGTCGGAGGGCACGCTCGGCACGATCACCTCGGCCACCCTCCGAATCCACCCGAAGCCCGAGGCCAAGGCCTTCCGGGGATACCGTTTCCAGTCGCTCGATAGCGGCCTTCGCGCTGTGCGCGCGCTACTCCAAGGGGGGCTGCAGCCCTGCCTCGTCCGGCTCTACGACCCCTTCGACACAGTCCTTCACCGCAGCGACAAAGACCACGATCTCGACGTCGTGGCCGAGGCCGTCTCGGAGGGCGGGCGCCAGGGGCGCCAGACGCCGGGGCGCTTCGCCGCCGCCGCGAAGCGCCTTGGCACCGCGTTGGCCCTCGGGAACGCCTCATGGGTGAACCGCATCGGCGCCGCGCTGGGCCAATCGTGCCTCTTGGTCGTGGGCTTCGAGGGCCCGAGGAGCGTCGTGGACGCCGACATGCGCGCGGCTCAAGCGCTGCTCACCGGCCTCGGCGGGGCCGACGGCGGGGAGGGACCGGGCCTACGCTGGTTCGAGCATCGCTACCACGTCTCTTTCAAGCAGTCGGGGGTCTACGACGCGGGGGCTTTTGTCGACACGCTGGAGGTCGCTGCCACCTGGAGCCGGCTCGCCGCCGTCTACCGCGCCGTCCGCGAGGCGGTCTCGCCCCATGCGCTGATCATGGCGCACTTCTCCCACTCGTACCGCGAGGGGGGCTCGATCTACTTCACCTTCGCGGCCCACCGCCGTGATCCGAAGGCGCTCGAGCGGCTCTACGACCGAGTCCTCCACGACACGTTCGCAGCGGTGCTCCGCGAAGGGGGCTCCGTCAGCCACCACCACGGCGTGGGCCTCGGCAAACGCGAGCAGATGGCGCGTGAACACGGCGCGGGTCTGCGGCTGCTATACGGGGTCAAAGATGCATGGGACCCTCAGGCCTTCATGAACCCCGGTAAGGTCCTCCCGGATCGAGCGGTAACGAAGTAGGCTCCGGATGGCCACGCGCGACTACACCCTCGACCAGCCGGTCCTCGATACCCTCGAGCAAGCCCTGCGTGAGCCGCCGCTCTCGGGCCGCGCTGCGCCGTCCTCGGTCTTCCGGCCGAGCACGCACGACGAGGTGAGCGCCGTGCTCAGCGCCGCCGACCGCTTCGGCGGACGCGTGGGAGTGGGCACCTCGCCCGTCGAGGGCGTCATCGTGTTGGATCTCACCGGGCTCGCGGCCATCCGCGAGGTCGACGGCACCAGCCAGCTCGTCACCGCGGGCGCCGGATGTACGCCCCGTGCGATCGCTGCGTCGGCGTCTGCGAGTGGGCTCGAGCTGGATCTCGGTTACTTCGCGGAGCCCGACGCCCCTCTGGGCGACGCGCTGGCCCGCGGCGAGGCCGCGCCGCTCGTCTTCTCGGTGCGCGCGGCGTTGCCGGACGGCGCCGTATTCGAGACCCCACGGGCGCCACGACGGGCCTCGGGCCCTGCGCCGGAGGCCCTGCTGGTCGGCGGCGATCATCGCGCGGGCATCGTGGTCGAAGCCACGCTCCGGCTGCGCGAGGTGGACCCGAGCGCCCGCTGGGTCTCCCTCCCCGGCGGCGCCGGTCGGCTGCGCTTGCTCGCGCGCTCCGGCGTCCGCTGGCGTTCAGCCGCGCTCACCGCCGAGGGCGAGGCGCGTGCGCTTCTTGCGGCGTCGGACGTCCCCGCCGACGCCGTAGCCTCCGAAGCGCCGGCGCTCCCTACGAGGGGCCGCCCGGTATTTCGACGTTGGTCCACGTTGACGGCGCCGGCCGGGCCGCTCGACCTTCACGGCGGCTGGGTCCGTGGGGGCCACGCGGGCCCCGCTGCGCCCTGGCTCGAGAAGGCTCGCGCGGCCATCGACCCGCGGCGCACGCTGGCCGGAGGTGCTCCGTGAGCAGCCGTGTCGCGCGCTTCCCGGACGCCCCGCGTCTCATCGACGAGACGGCCGGCTGCGCGTACTGCCCGAACCTGTGCCTCCACGCGTGCCCGGTCGCCACGGCCGAAGGCAGCACGGCGGCGTCACCTTGGGGCCTCATGTCGCTGGTGCGCGCCCTGGCCAACGGCGAGGTCGTCCCGTCGCGCGACGTGGCGGCGTCGCTCCTAGCGTGCACCGGCTGCGGTGCGTGCACGGACGCGTGCGTCAACGAACAGCCGGTGGCGCCCGTGCTGCGCGCGGCACGAGAGGCGCTGTTCGGACTGGCGGGGGCTGCGCTCGAGCTCCCGGAGCCCGCGATCGAGGCGTCCGACGACCAGCTGCTGCCGATCGGGGTCAGCGGCGCTGCGATCCTGGCTTTGGGCGACACCGCCCGTTTCCGGCGGTCCGCGGAAGCGGCGGCGCGTCGTTGGGCGAGCCGCTCCGAGCTGGTCTTCGAGTCTGCCGAAGACCTCGACTGCGTGCTCGAGGCGTTCCCGCGCGTCGGCGTCCGGGTCGAGCGGCCGGCGCGCCTCGCTAGAGCCGGTGAGGGTGGGCCCAAGGCCAAGGTGGAGCCCGGCGCGGTCGTCGCCTGGTTCGAGCCCTGCACCGTGAGCCGGTCCACCCACTTCGATCGACAAGCGCTCCGTGCGGGAGCGGAGGCCGCGCTCGGCGTGCCGCTCGTGTCGCTTCGCTGGCAGGGCAAAGCGGCCACGTGTTGCGGCGCCGGCGGGGCCTATTCCGCGCACTCCCCGGAGGGAGCGAAGGCGGCTGCAGGGCGGATCCTCGACGAGGCCCTCCGCGTGGGCGCGTCGGTGCTCCTCACGGCCTGCGGCGGGTGCGCCCAGCACCTCGAAGCGTCTCGCGAGGGACGGCGCATCGAGGTCCGTCGTGGGTGAGTTTCGTACGCTGGTCATCGTGAACCCTGGCTCGGCCGGAGGCGGAACGCTTCGGCGGTGGCCGGCAATGCAGGCGGCTCTCCAGTCGAAGCTGGGCACGTTCGAGCACGCCCTCACGGCGAAGCCGGGCGACGCTACGGTGTTCGCGCGGGACGCCCTGCGCGCCGGTTACCAGTTCATCGTAGGCGTCGGCGGCGACGGCACCTTCCACGAGATCGTGAACGGGTTCTTCGACGGCGACACGCCCCTCGGCGCTCAGCCGATCCTCGGCCTGGTCCCGGCCGGGACGGGCGGGGACACACGGCGGACCTGGAACGTGCCCAGGGATCCCGTGGCCGCGATCGCGGGGCTCGCGGGAACCAAGACCCAGCCCGCCGACCTCGGCAGGATCCGGCTTGGCGACGGCACCATACGGTACTTCGTCAACATCGCCTCCTTCGGCTCCAGCGCCGACGTGTGCCGGCGAGTCAACAGCGGCAAGAAGCGCCTCGGCGGGCGGCTCACCTTCTTCCTCGGGGCCCTCGGAGCCACCCTGCGCTACGTGCCGCGCTCGGTCACGCTGCTCACGGACGGCGACTCGGTGAAGGCCGTGCCGGCGCTCAACGTCGGGGCGGTGGCGCTGGGTCAGTACTTCGGTGGCGGCATGCGCGTGGCGCCCCGCGCCGACCCGTCGGACAAGGCCTTCGACGTGGTCACGATCGGCGGTCGATCCGCGCTCGGCATGATGGCGCTCACCAGCATCTACTCCGGCAACCACGTCGGTGCGGATGGGGTCTCCATGTGGCGCGGCACTCGGGTCGACGCCACGTCCGACCACGCCCTCGGGTGCGAGATCGAGGCAGACGGTGAGCTGGTGGGCCCGTTCCCGGCTTCGTTCGAGCTGCTTCCCCACGCGATTCGAATCAAGGTGCCCGGTTGACCAGCTCACGCCCATCTGGCGCGAGGGCGCGCGGACCCGGTGAGTCCACGCTCTATCGCATCCGCGTCGCCACGAGCGCGCGTCAGCTCAAGGCGTTGTTCTTCGCCACGCTGGCGGGCTGCTTCGTCTTCCTGTCGTTCCCGGATTACGACGTCTTCCCGCTCCAGTGGATCTCGCTGGTCCCGCTCTTCTACGTCATGAGCGACCGCCGGCCGGGCCGCGCCTTCGGGTGGGGCGTCTGGGCCGGCTTCGTGACGAACTGGGGAGGCTTCTACTGGGTCACCGGCATGCTCATGGACTTCGGCCACTTCTCGTTGGCCGTGGCGATCCCCATCTGCAGCTTGATGTGCCTCTACCAGGGTCTGGTGTTCGGCCTATTCGCCGGACTCAGCCGCTGGATCATGCTCCACACCAACTTGCCGCTCTTGTGGGTGGCCCCAACGGTCTTCACCTTCGTCGAGTATGCGCTCCCCCTGATCTTCCCCTGGTACATGGGTAATGGGCAGTACCGCTTCGCGTGGGTGTGTCAGATCGTCGAGCTCACGGGCGTCTCCGGGCTCACCTTCCTCATCGTGTTCGTCAACGCCGCGATCTACACCGCGATCCGGGCATGGCGAGCCGACCCGCGTGGCAACGTGGTTCGACCGCTGGCCCTCGCTGGGGGCCTCCTCACCATCACCCTCGTCTTCGGCGTGGTCAGGATCCAGCAGGTCGACGCTTCCGAGGCGGCCGCAGCGAAGCTTCGGATTGGCCTGGGCGAGGCGAACGTGGGGATCTTCGAGAAGGAGGCCAAGAACCTCAGGTCCGTCTCGGAGCGCGTCGGGATGCTGCGCGGCAACATCATGAAGCACCACCTGCTCGGGGCGGAGCTCGAGCGCAGCCACGACGTCGACCTCATCGTCTTGCCCGAGAGCAGCTTCATCCCGGTGTTCCCCCCATACGCGGCGGTTCGTTACAAGCGGACGGACGCGTTCATGTACGCCGTGACGCTGGACGGCCGCATCCTCGAGCGGACCGCCGAGGGTTGGCAGCCTGCCGACTCTCAGCGGCGCGACGTCCCAATTCACGATGTCGCAAGCGCCGGAGAGCACCAGAGCATCGCGGTCGGGGCTCGTGGCCTGGTGCTGCGGCACGAGGAGGGCGGGTGGGCGGCCGAGTCGTCCGGGACCGATGCCGATCTACACGGCGCGTGGGCTGGCCCGGCGGCCTCGTCCTACGGGCACTACGATGGCGACCCCTGGATCGCGGCTGCCGCGGGAGACCGCGGCACCTTCCTGGTTCGGCACGCTGGGAAGTGGCGCGCGATCCCCGGCGGCGGCGCCGCTGGCTTCGAGGCGATCGCCGGCGTGGACGCGATGAACCTCATGGCGGTGGGTCGTAAGGGCGCGGCCTTCCGTTATACCGGCGAGTCGCTCGAACGGGAGGACACCGGTGTGACGGTAGACCTCCACGACATCTGGGCGCGCGCAGACGACGAGTTCTGGGCGGTCGGTGACGCCGGCACCGTGCTCACCTGCCGTGGCGGCAAGTGGACGCAGGACTCGGCGGGCACGACCACGCTGCGCGCGATCGCAGGTGGCTTGCACGGCGTATTCGTCGGTGGGGATGAGGGCGTCTTCTTCGGGGAGCTCGGGAGCCCGGCGGCTCGCACGGGGGGGCGGGCTCCGGGGGCTGACGCGACCCCCGCCGGTGCGATGACCTGGCAACCGCTCGGCGCTTCGGGCGCGGTGCTCGACCTGGCGCTCGATCCCCGCGGAGATCCCGTGCTCGCTCGTGGAAGCGCCGTCGTCACCGGCACCCTCCGTGCGTCGTCCGGCACACCGGGCTCCTCCCGGACGTCGGGCGGGGCGGTCGAGGGTACCCCCCTCGTCACGTGGTCGGCCCCGCATACGCTCGCGGACGCGGTGTCGGTCACCGCGCTCACCGGCGTCCCCTACACGGCGGCGCACGCCTACGCCAGAGACGCTCGCTGGGTCGATAGGAGCGCCACGGCACTGCCACGGCTCGATGGGAGCCCGCTCGACAACGTCGGTGAGGTTCAGCGCCGGGTCTTGCCCGAGGACGGCGGCACGCCCGAGTCCGAGTGGAACGTCCCGATCCGAGGGTTCTCCACGGCAGTGTTGTTGGGCCTCATCACCTATGACAGCGCCGGGCCGGGCATCTCGCCAGTCCGCGACGGGCGCGACGCCCGGAAGACGTACAACTCCGCCATGTTGCTCGACGGCGATGGCCGCGTGCTCGGGCGCTACGACAAGAACTACCTCCTGATCTTCGGCGAGTACATCCCCTTCGGGGATCGCTTCCCGCAGTTCTACGAGTGGCTGCCCGAGGCCAGCCACTTCTACCCGGGCACCACCGTGGAGACGTTCCCGTTCAAGGGCCACCAGCTCGGCGTGATGATCTGCTACGAGGACATCATCCCGCGCTTCACCCGTCGGCTCGCGGACAAAGACCCGAACGTCATCATCAACGTCACGAACGACGCCTGGTTCGGCAAGACCAGCGAGCCAGCCCACCACCTCGCGCTCGCCACCTTCCGTGCGATCGAAAACCGGCTCTGGCTGGTTCGCAGCACGAACACCGGGATCTCGGCGTTCGTGGACTCGGCGGGTCGTATCGTCGGCGCCACCGATCTCGACAACCCAGAGGTGCTGGTGCGCGACGTCCCCATGTTGCAGAGCAACACGATCTACCGTTCACTCGGGGATTGGTTCGCGTGGCTGCTGGGCCTTGCGACGATGGTCGCGGCCACGAACGCGGCGCTTGCGTCGCGCCGGTCCCGCGTCCGTGGCAGCACCACCTGAGGGCCCGCCGCTTTCGCGGTGCCTCGGCGGCGCTACCCGCCCCGCGGACACTCGCTGCTTAGTGGATGTTCGAGCCGCCTGAGCCGAGCGTGAAACGCTGCGCCCCGATCGAGGCGAGCGCCATGTCGTAGATCTTATCGGCTGGGGTGTCGAAGAGCAGCGCGCTCGACACGGGCACGAAGAGCCAGGAGCCCTCTCTCAGCTCGCGCTCCAGCTGTCCCGGCCCCCACCCGGCGTATCCCAGCATGAGGCGGAAGGGGCACGACGGCGACTCCAAGACCCCGGTGAGGGCGTCGCGGGAAGTGGAGACCGCGATGCCGCTGCCGACGATCTGCGAGTCTGGGAACAGGTTGGACGGCGGGTGGAGCAGGCACCCGTTCTGAGTTCGGACAGGCCCGCCGTAGCGGACCTGCCCAAGCGTGCGCCGCGGCCAGTCGATGCCCAGCCCCGTAGCAATGGTCCCCGGATCGCCCGGGAACGGGCGGTTCACCACCAGGCCCACCGCGCCTTCGGCGTTGTGCTCCAGCATGAGCACCACCGTATCGGCGAAGTTGGGATCCTTGAGGTGGGGCATCGCGACCAAGAAACCTGGGGTGCTGCCGGGCATAAAGCGCTCCTCGGCGCGAACTATAGTCGCGGGATCGACCGGCGGCCAGGGAGAGGGCCGTAAGACGCTCACGCGAGGCGTCGAACGACCTCGGGGAGCCAGGGATCCAGCGCGTACCGGGCCATCTTGGCTCCGAGGCGCGCGTGCGACAGGAGCGACGCCACGTTGCGCCGCGAGCGCAGCCGGCTCGCGATGTACTCGGGGCGCAGGTAGAAGGCACGGTAGAAGCGCCGGGCTTGCTCCGGCAGCTCGGTCGGCTTCAGCTCCCGTGTCTCGCCAGTCGCGGCGCCTGACCACCGGAAAGCGTCCGGGTTGGCCGACAGCCCCTGGCGCTCCTGCCGCTTGCGGAAGCCGGTGGAGGGCATCGGCGCGGCGACGTTGACTTGGATGTAGTCGAGCTCCGCGTCGATGGCGAACCGGATTGAGCGCTCGATCGAGCTCATGGAGTCGCCCTCGAGGCCCACGATGAACGTCCCGCTCACCTCGAGCCCGGCCTCCTTGGCCCAGGCGGCGGCCTGCCGCCCCTGATCGACGGTGGTGCCCTTGCCTGTCTTGCCGAGCACCGCGTCGTCACCGGACTCGAAGCCGAAGCACACCTGCGTACACCCGGCGGACGCCATGAACTCGAGCAGCGGCTTGTCCACCGTGGACGCCGTGGCGAAGCAGCGCCAGGAGAGGTCCAGGCCGTTCCGAAGGATCGCGTGCCCGATCTCCAGCACTCGATCGCGGTCCCAGGTGAAGGTGTCGTCCCGGAAGTTCACCTCGCGCATCCCATATCGCTGCACCAGCTCGCAGAGCTCCTCTTCGACCCGATTCACGGGACGCGGGCGGACCTTGCCGCGGTTCCAGATCTGCGTCGGGCAGAAGGTGCAGTGGTGGGGGCACCCGCGCGTTGTAGCCAGCGTGGTGCATGGCAGGCGGCGACTGAAGGGGATCGTGTACCGACCTAGGTCCAGGAGGTCGCGGGCCGGCAGCGGGTAATCGGCCCAACCCGGCGGCGGTCGGCGCTCTGTGGTGCGCATGGCGCCGTCTTCCATGAAGGCGAGGTTGGGCACCGAGGCGCGCGCCTCACCTTGTGCCAGTCTCAGGACCGCCTCCTCGGGCTCGCCCAGGATGACCACGTCGATGCCGGCGCACTCCCGTAACACGCGCTCCGGGGAGGCGGTGACGTTCGGGCCGGCGATGGCGATCCCAGTGGACGGCAGTCCGGCCCTGAGCAGGCGCGCCAGACGGAAGTCGTCCCCGAGGCTTCCCCAGGCTGACGGGAACATCACCCACGCGGGCGGGCTCTGGCGAAGGCGCGCGACCACCACCTCGTGCGTGAGGTCTAGAACGTTCGCCGCGATCAGCTCCACCCCCACGCCCTCCCGGCGCAGGACGGCGGCAGTGAACGCGAGCTCCAACGGTGGATAGGGGCAGGACAGGGGCACCTCGCCACCGAAGTTATCCCGCAGAAACAGGACCTTCCGGCCGTCGATGACGGCGAGGGGATCGAGCAGAACGACGCGGTCTTCGGGGCGCATGAGGCGCATGCTACCATCGCCGCGATGGCCGACGAATCCGAAGCCGCGCGCCCGACGATCGAGGGGCTCCTCCGCGACGCTAGCCGTGCCCTCGAAGCGGGGCAGCTCGATCACGCCGACGCGTTGTTCGAGGAGGTCACCAACCGCCGCCCGAGCCGCGTGGAAGGGCACCTGGGGCGCGCGCACGCGGCGCTACGACGTGGGCGACCCGCCGAAGCACTGCGCTTCGTCAACCCCGCGCTCGATGCCGCTCCAACGTCCGTGGAGGTGTACGACCTCGCCGCGTTCGTCGGGACACACGGAGGCGTCACCGATCTCGCGATCTCCTGGCTCGAGCGGGGGGCCGCGGCTCTCCCGCGCGAGCCGCGGATCTTCGAGCACCTGGTGCGCCTGTACGCCTTGGACGGCCGTTTGGAGGACCTCCGGCAGTGCCTCGCCCACTACGGGCGGCTCGTTGGGCTGCCCTCCGGGCGCGCGGCAATCCGCTTCACCCGGGACGCCAGCCTGCCCGAGGATCTCAGGAGCCGAATCGCAGTTGCCGCCGGGTTTTGATCCTTGACTCCACGCGCGGGGCTTCAGATGCTCACCGAGTGAGCGTTCATTCAGCGTGCAGCGGCCCCGGCCGCGCGCGACTCAGGAGTACCGTGACCCATGGCTGACTACCGCATCGATCTCGACGACGTCCGCTTCATCCTCAACGACCAGCTCGACCTCGGCTCCCTCGGTAAGACGACGAAGTTCGCGGGTCTCACCTGGCAGGACTTCGACGATGTCCTCGGCGCCTCCGCCGATTTTATGAGCCGCATCCTGTTCCCTCTGCAGGCGGACTGCGAGGTGAACAAGCCCGAGCTCCGCGACGGCAAAGTCACGCTGTGGCCTCGGTACCACGACATCTACAAGCGATATTGCCAGGCCGGGATCGGCACGCTGTCGATCACCCCTGAGCTAGGCGGGCAGGGCTTCCCCCACACCATCGCCGCGGCGTCGCTCGACTTTCTCATCGGCGCTTGCCCGTCGTTCACGTTTGTCCCCGGGCTGGCGAAGGCCGCCGCCAATACCATCGAGCACGTGGGGTCGCCGGAGCAGGTGGCCACCTACTGCGCCAAGATGTACTCGGGTGAGTACGGCGGCACGATGTGCCTCACCGAGGCGGGCGCGGGCTCGGCGGTCGGAGACCTGAAGAGCGTTGCCAGGCGCACCGACGCAGGGCACTACCTCATTAGCGGCAACAAGATCTTCATCAGCGCCGGAGACCAGGATCTCACGAGCAACATCATCCACCTGGTGCTCGCCCGTCTCCCCGACGCGCCGCCGGGCATCAAGGGTGTGTCGCTCTTCATTGTGCCGAAGTTCCGAAAGGACGGGGCGTTCAACGACGTCCGCACCACGGCCGTCGAGGAGAAGATGGGCATCCACGGATCGCCCACCTGCCAGCTCAGCTTCGGCGACGATGGGGACTGCCACGGCTACCTGCTCGGAACGGAGAACACCGGGATCGAGCACATGTTCGTGATGATGAACGAGGCGCGCATCGCAGTGGGCCTTCAGGCGTCGGGGATCGCGAACTACGCGTACCAGCTAGCGCTGGGCTACGCGAAGGAGCGTGTTCAGGGCGTGCCGGTCACTGCCATGAAGGACCCGCACGCGCCGCGCGTGGCGATCATCGAGCACCCCGACGTGCGCCGGATGTTGCTCACGATGAAGGCGTACGCCGAGGGCATCCGGTCGCTCGTCTACTCCGCCGCGTCGTTCTTCGACCGCATGAACGCGGCCGAGGAGCCGAAGGAGAAGCAGCGCTACGAGCACCTGCTCGAGATCCTCACGCCGATCTGCAAGGCGTATGGCGCTGACCGCGGCTTCGACGTGACCAACCTCGCAATCATGGTGCACGGCGGTTACGGCTATTGCCGCGAGTACCAGGTGGAGGGGCTGCTCCGGGATCTCAAGATCGCCGCCATCTACGA
>SXOO01000256.1 GCA_005776725.1 Pseudomonadota bacterium
GAGGATGGTGATGCCTCGCTCGCGCTCCTGCGGGTTGCTGTCCATCACCCGCTCCACCTTCTCTCCGCGCTCGCGGAGCGTGCCGGACTGACGGAGCAGATGATCGAGCAGGGTTGTCTTACCATGGTCGACGTGGGCGATGATAGCGATGGTTCGGGCACTCATGGCGGCGCGTGATTACAGACGCCCCCCCCGGGTGTCAAACCTCAAGTTCACGGGGAGGGCTCCCATGGTCACGAATGTGCCGGCTGTGGTAGTCTGTTGGGCGGTGCGCGCTCTGGCGGGGCGCGTTCGCGGAGGGCATGTGACCGGGCAATCAGAACCTCGAGGCGGAGCGTACGCGCTGCGTGTTCCCCTAAGCTCGGCTTCTCTCAGGGTCCTCCTGGCGTGCGCGGCCCTCCTGGCCTCGTGTGCCGCGGAGAACACCGACCGCGCCCCGATAAAGGGTGGCAACACAGACTCCGGCGACGGCGATATCGCGATAGACGCGGTGCTCCCGTCCGGCGACCTGCCGGACACGGGCACACCCGGCACCGGCGCGGAGACCTCCACCGACACGGGCCCAATCGCAGAAGAGCCGATCTTCGTGCCCGACCCGCGGCAGTTCGGCTGGCCGTGCGAGACGGGAGACGACTGTGACTCCGGCTGGTGCATCGACACCGCCGAGGGCAAGGTCTGCTCCGAGCCGTGCACCGACGCGTGCCCCACCGGGTGGCAGTGCGCGAAAGTGTCGGGCAGCGGCGAAGATCTTGTCTACGTCTGCGTGCCGCGCTTCTCGCACCTCTGCGATCCCTGCGCGAGCAACGGCGACTGCATCGAGTTCGAGGGCCAGGCGGGCAACGCCTGCATCGACTACGGCCCGCTCGGGAAGTTCTGCGGGGCCACCTGCGGCGACGAGATCAACTGCCCGAAGGGCTACTCGTGCCAGCAGATCCCCACCAGCGAGACGAAGCAGTGCATCCCGATAGACGGCTCGGGCGCGCCGCGTGAGTGCAGTTGCTCCAAGCTCGCGATAGGGCTGGGAAAATCCACATCTTGCTACGCCACGAACAACAACGGAACCTGCTACGGCTATCGGGAGTGCGCCCCCACGGGGCTCACCGAGTGCAGCTCGCAGATCCCCACGGTGGAGGTGTGCAACGCGGTAGACGACAACTGCGACAACCAGGTCGACAACATCACCGTGCCCGAGCAGTGCTCGGTTAACAACGACTATGGCGTCTGCTACGGCACGCTCACGTGCAACCCGGGCCTCGGCACCGGCAACTGCAACGCGCCCACGCCGGCGCTCGAGCTGTGCGACGGCCTGGACCAGGACTGCGACGGCAAGAACGACAACGGCTACAACAACGCCGACAACGACCTCTTCGCCGACTGCATCGACGAAGACGACGACAACGACACCGTGCTCGACCCTTACGACAACTGCCCCATCGACTACAACCCGGTGAACCCGCAGAACAGCGTGCAGGACGACTTCGACGGCGACCTCCTCGGAGACGTCTGCGACCCCGACGACGACCAGGACGCCACGCCAGACAAGGTGGACTGCGCGCCCTTCGACAAGCTGGTGTACTCGGGCGCCGTCGAGCTCTGCGACGGGTTCGACAACGACTGCGACGGCGCCACCGACGAGAACCTCTGCGACGACGGCAATGGCTGCACCAAGGACTCCTGCCAGTCCGACGGGAGCTGCGTGAACGCCCACACCAACGATCTTTGCGACGACGGGTCCGTGTGCACCGAAGTGGACAAGTGCAAGGACGGCAAGTGCACGGGCTTCAACCCGGTCTACTGCGACGACAACAACCAGTGCACCGACGACGCGTGCGACCCGCAGGGCAAGTGCCTCTTCATGCCGATCTCGGGCGCCTGCGAAGACGGAAACCAATGCACTGAGAACGACACCTGCGTCTCGGGCAAGTGCAAGTCGGGCGCGCTCAAGAAGTGCAACGACGATAACCCGTGTACGTCGGACCTCTCGTGCAGCCCGGCCTCGGGATGTAACTACGCGGCCGGACCCAACGGCACGCCGTGCACCTATGGCACCGCCGGCAGCCAGTGCAGTCAGGGCCTCTGCCAGTTCGGCACGTGTACGCCGAAGGACGGCGCGTTCTGCAACTCCGGCTCAGGCAAGTGCCCGAAGGGGACCTGCAACAACGGCACCTGCTTCATCTCCGAGAACCAGACGTGCGTAGCGGAGTACGAGGTCGACCTCTGCAATGATGTCGAGGTGGCCGGCGTCTGTACCACCAACGGCCAGTGCGTGGTCTCGCAGGCTCCGTCCGGCAGCACCTGCCCGGGCTGCGCCGGGATTTGCGTCCAGTGCTTCATCGACCTCTGCTTGCCGTTCTCAGTCTTCTTCTAGGCTGCGTCGCCGACGAGACCCTGCCCATCGAGGACCTCTGCGTCGTCAAGGACGGCAAGGAGGATCCCAAGGTGTGTGTGGCGTGCGCCTCGGACGCGGACTGCGCGATTGGGGGCAACCCCTGCTGTCACCCGATGCAGCGGTGGACCTGCGGGCACGTGGACGCGCTGGAGAAGCAGGAGCCCTGCGTCCTCAACGACTGCTCGAAGCCACCGGTGCCGGCGTCGGACCGCTGCCGGTGCCTGGAGGGGCGCTGCCATGCTCGCTAGCGCCGCTGGCAGCGAGACCGATGTCATCGTCGTAGGCGGCGGGCACGCGGGCGCCGAGGCCGCCCACGCCGCTGCACGTGTCGGCGCGCGCGTCCTGTTGCTCACTCAGGCGGTCGACCGCATCGGGGCGATGAGCTGCAATCCGGCGATCGGCGGGGTCGGAAAGGGGCCCATCGTCCGGGAGACCGACGCGCTCGGCGGCCTCATGGCGCGCGCCGCGGATGCCACCGGGATCCAGTTCCGGCGGCTCAACGCGTCAAAGGGACCGGCGGTCCGCGCCACGCGCTGTCAGAGCGACAAGGCGCGCTACGCCAACTGGATCCGGCAGACGCTCGAGGCGTGCCCCGGGGTCTCGATCAAGCAAGACACGGTCGACGACCTCTTGATCGAGGAGGGGCGTGTCGTCGGGGTGGTCACGGGGCTGGGCTGGGTCTGGCGTGCGAAGGCGATCGTGCTCACCACGGGGACCTTCCTGGGGGGGCTCTTGCACTATGGCGAGCGCCAGGTGGCGGGCGGCCGAGCAGGCGACGCGGCGGCCACCGGGCTCATCGCCTCCTTCGAGCGGATGGGCCTCGAGTGCGGTCGGCTGAAGACAGGGACCGTGCCGCGCCTCGACGCCCGAACGCTGGACCTCGCGGGTCTCGAGGAGCAGCCGGGTGACGACCCGCCGCCACTGTTCTCGTTCGGTTCCACGGGCGTCTCACTGCCGCAGCGGGTCTGCTGGCTCACTGAGACCACGCCCCGGACGCACCAAATCATCCGAGACAACCTGCACCGGAGCCCCATGTACTCCGGGCAGATCCAAAGCCGCGGTCCTCGGTATTGCCCGAGCATTGAGGACAAGATCGTGCGCTTCGAGGCGAAGGAGTCGCATCGCATCTTCCTCGAGCCGGAGGGGCTCGACACGCACGAGGTGTATCCGAATGGGATCTCCACCTCGTTGCCGCTGGACGTCCAGGTAGCGCTCGTTCGGAGCATCCCCGGGTGTGCCAACGCGGAGATCGTCAGGCCGGGTTACGCGGTGGAATACACCTTCGTCGATCCCCGGCAGCTGCGCCGCACACTGGAGCTGATCGACTGGCCTGGCCTGTACCTCGCGGGGCAGATCAATGGCACCACCGGCTACGAGGACGCGGCCGGCCAAGGCCTCGTCGCAGGGGCCAACGCCGGGCTCACGGCGCTGGGGGCCTCGTCACGGCTCATCCCGGCGCGCACCACGAGCTACCTCGGGGTCATGGTGGACGACCTGGTAACGCGAGGCGTCACCGAGCCTTATCGGATGTTCACGAGCCGCGCTGAGTACCGCCTGGTGCTCCGCGAAGACAACGCCGACCAGCGGCTGTCGCCGGAGGCGCGCGCCTTGGGCCTGCTCTCGGACGTGGAGTGGGCAGCGTTCGAGTCGCGGGAGGCGCGACGCGACGCGCTCGCCCAGGCGTTGGAGGCGCGCCTCGTCCCCACGGCAGAGACCCAACAGCGCCTCGGAGACCTTGGCATTGCGCCCATCGCGGTCAGCGTGACGCTCGCAGAGCTGGCGCGACGCCCGGAGGTCGAGCCGGAGCAGCTCGCTGCGCTCCTCGAGCATCACGAGGTGTCGCTGGGGCTGCTCGAGACGCTGATGATCTCGGCGCGTTACGACGGGTACATCCAGCGGCAGAACGCTCAGCTCGCGCGCCAGACGGCCCTGGAGGACACCCCCATCCCAGCGGACTTCGACTACGCCGGGATTGGGGCCCTCAGCTTCGAAGCGAGGCAGCGGCTCGCGAGAGTGCGCCCGGAGACGGTGGGGCAAGCGGGTCGCGTGGAGGGGATAACGCCCGCAGCCGTGAGCGTCCTGCTCGTGTGGCTGCGAGCCGGGGAGGTCATTTCTTCTCGATCGTCAGCCGCTGGATGATGGCCGAGTCGAGCGGCTGATCGTTGCTGTCCTTCTTCAGGTTGCCGATCGCCTGGATCACGTCGAGCCCTTGGGCGACTTCGCCAAAGACGGTGTGCATGCCGTCGAGGTGCTTGGTTGGACCCAAGGTGATGAAGAACTGGCTGCCGTTGGTGTTACGACCCGCGTTTGCCATGGACAGGATGCCGGCCTTGGAGTGCTTGAGCTGCGGGTGGAACTCGTCCGCGAACTTGTAGCCGGGCCCGCCCATCCCCGAGCCGAGAGGGCATCCGCCCTGATCATGAAGCCCGGGATCACCCGGTGGAACGTGAGCCCGTCGTAGAAGGGCGCCTTGTGCTTTTGGCCCGTGGGGTCAGTCCACTCCCGTGTTCCCTCGGCGAGGCCGATGAAGTTGGCGACCGTCTTCGGCGCCTGCTTGATGAACAGGTTGATCCAAACCGTGCCGTGGTTGGTCTCCATGATCGCGCGGGCTTCGGTGACACCCTTGAGGGGCTCGATCGTCTTGAGGGGCTCGAACATCGGGATCTCCTTGAATCGATAGCGAGGTCTAGACCGGGGGCGGACCCTGGCGGGGCTACTTACACTTCTCCGCGAGGCGGGCTTTCACCTCCGCGGCGCGGGGCGACTTGGGATACGACTGCTTCAGGAACTTCAGCATCTCCTTCGACTTCTTGCAGTCGATGGACTCGAGCGCGAGGCCGGCGTACCAGAGGGACTCAGGCGCCTCGGGCGGGGCCTTCGAGGCCGGGATGGCCTGCCACGCTTTGAACGCCTCGCCGAACTCGCGGACGGCCGCCTTCATCTGATTCTCGCCATACAGCGCGCGACCGAGTCCGTAGCGGACCTTCGGGAGGCGCTCGTCGGTGGGGTGCCGCTTGATGAACTCGGCGAAGGCCATGCGCGCGTTCGGGAACTGGCCGGCGTCCAGCGCCTTCTGCGCGTGGGCGAAGAGCCCCTCGGCGTCGGCGGGGAGCGCCACAGATGGGGCGGCGGCCAAGAAGTTGAGGCCCCAACGATCCTCGGCGGCCTTCTTCATGACCTCGAAGTCCTTGGCGAGCTTGTCGACCCGAAACCGGAGCTCCTCGAGCTCGCCGCGGATGGAGCGGTCTTCGTCTCCCGCGCCATCGAGCTTCGAGTTGAGCGCCGCCGAAGTCTTGTCGAGCTTGTCGACCGCGCTTTTCAGCAGCTTGGTGACGTTGTCGAATCGCTGCGCCTCGCGCTCGTCGTTGGCGGTGGCGGCGCGCTCCATCGCGGTGACGCGTCCCTCCATCTCCTCGTAGCGCCCCAGCGTGACGCAGCTGACCGTGAACGCCGGAATCAATGCCAAGAGTGCATGCTTCATCGAAGTGCCTCGACCACCCATCGGGAGGACCTTACCGGGCGACACCCACGCCGCCGCCCGTGCCGCGCTCTTTACCAGCGCCGGAGCAAGGCCGCCAACAAGGTGCCCAGAAACGAAAAAGGCCGGACACCTCGCGGTACCCGGCCTTCTCGCGCTGCCCGGCTATCGGGCAGTCGACGTTCGCCTTATTGGGCGATGAACTCCGCTCGGCGATTCTGCGCCCAGCAGCTCTCGCCGCTGTCGCTGCACGCCGGCTTCTCCTCGCCGTACGAGATGCCCGAGAGCGAGCCCGAGGACACGCCAGCGTTCACGAGGTAGCGCTTGGAGCCGTCGACGCGACGCTCGCCGAGCGCCATGTTGTACTCTTCCGTGCCCCGCTCGTCGCAGTGACCCTCGATACGGACGCTCTGACCGCGGCTCTTGATGCAGTCGGCGTTGGCGTTCATGGTGTCCTGCTGGTCGAGGCGGATCCGCGACTCGTTGTAGTCGAAGAGCACGGGCTTCAGCGCGCAGCCGGCAATACACTTGCCGTTGACGCAGGTGTAACCGTTCGGGCACGGCGCGTTGGGGCCACACTCGACGTCGGGCTCGCACACGCCCTGGGCGTTGCAGCGATACCCGGGCGGGCACGGGTGGTTGGCGTCGCACTGAGCGCCGCACTCACCCCAGGGCTTGCCCTCCACCTTCCAGCAGCGGCCGTTCGGACAGTCGGCGTCGGTCGAGCAGCAGCCCGGGCGCTTCCCGCAACGACCGCTGTTGCAGATGCTGCACGCGTCGGCCATGTTGCACTGGCTGTCGTCCCGACACTGGGCGCACTTGCCGTTTACGCAGTACTCGTTGCGCGACTTGCAGTGCGTGTCGTTGAAGCAGTCGGGATAGCTCGGACCGCAGCCGAACCACATCACCAGCGAACTGGCAAACAGAAGGGCAACTTTGGTGCTGGCGGTCATGGAAGCGTTCTCTCCTGTTTCATTCGGCGGGTTGGGCAGTTCGCCCGGGCCTACTGGTGCGCACGACCGAAGCGACTTTGTGTGACGCCTGGCCTCGAAAGTTGCGCGAAGCTAGCCGAAGGCCTTGGGGGTGTCAATGACTTGTGGGGCGAGATCGAGCGGGTGAGACGGCCCCCCCAGCCCCGGAGGGCGGGGAGGCTCGATGGTGCGCGTTGGCCGTCCGGTTGGATCAGGCCTGCGCGCGGCATCCGCTCAGTTGCCGCACTCGCCGTAGGCCTTGCCCTTGACGTTGAAGCAGCGCTGACCGCCAGAGCACTGGCTGTCCTGGGTGCAGCAGTTGGCAACCGTGGTGCAGCGGCCGCCCTGGCAGGCGCGGCACTTGTCCGCGCTGTTGCAGTCGGCGTCGGAGGCGCACTCGGCCTTGGGGCCATTGGTCTGGTTGGGGTTGCCGCAACCGGCGCCGGCGAGCACGAACATGAGGCCGAGAGCGGCGAGCGAGGTCTTCAGCATCTTAGAGATCTCCTTGGTTGAATCCGAAGCGACGGGCCCGGCCACTCGGGCGTTCTATCTCGAGTCCCATGTGGGACCGAAGCGTGGCTCATGAAACCCGAGGCCGACGTGAGCCGTCCCGAGTGCAAGGGGCGTGTGCCTGTGTTGCGGCGGCGGTCTGGTTCGCGGTGCAGAGAGGTCGGCACCGCCCGACGGCTGCACGGGCGCGCGGATTATGGGCAGCCCCCCCCCGGGTGTCAAACGGGGGACGCGCGGCTCTCGCCGTCATGGTATGGAGCGCCCATGGGGGGACTCGGCGGCGCACTTCAGCAACCATACCTCCGCCTCGGGCCGGCGGTAGGCGTGGCGATCTGCGTCATCGGGGTAGCGCTCGATCAGGCATCGAAGCAGTGGGCCACGGAGCGCCTCGCTACGGCGGAGCACGCGATCCTGGTCCCGGCCGCCGCTGCGGATCGAGGGCGCGCCGTCTCGGCGGTCCTCGTGGAGCGCGGCGGCGCGTACGAAGAGCAGCTCGAGGAGCTCGAGTCGCGCGGACACCGAGCGGTGATGCGCCTTCGCCGCGAGCTCAAGGCGAGCGGCGAGTCGCCGGCCTTTCACAGGCCGGGCACTGGCTACTGGGTGGTAACCGGGGCCACGGGACGCCGCCTCCCTGCCGCGGGTCGTGTCGCTGACGACACCACCACGCACGCGACCTCGACCATCAGGGAGTACGTGGCCGCGTGCTCACCGTTCGCGTCCAGCGAGGCGCTGGATGCGTTGCTGGAGTCGACGTACGAGGTGGACCACACCCGCGTGCGGCTCAGCCAGTCGGTCGAGGGCGACGAGACCTTCCTCCTGCTGGAGCGCCGCGTGCCGCTGCTCCCGTTCGTGTCTTTGACGTACGCGGAGAACCCTGGCGCCGGCTGGGGGCTCTTCGACGACGCCCGCCCCACCTGGCGCCGCGGCGGCCTCCTCGCGGTCGCCGGGTTAGCCCTGATCGTGCTGGCGTGGCTGCTCTGGCGCCTACGGGCTGGCCCCCTCGAGCTCCAGCTGGCGTTCTGGAGTACGGCGGCAGGGGGTCTGGGGAACGCCCTCGACCGGATTCGCTTGGGTTACGTGGTCGACTTCGTCGACGTTCATCCCTTCGGAGTGCACTGGCCTACCTTCAACATCGCCGACCTACTGATCTCGGTCGGGGCGGCGCTCCTCCTGGTCGACGCAATCCGGTTCGGGCGCCGCTCGCTGCTCCTGGGGGGCGCCGACGCGGTGGTCACACGCGGGGTTTCTGGCGCCCCTTGATTCGCGCCGGCCCGCGGGACCGGGTATGACTTCCCGCGATGCACGGCACTTTCGTCCTCTTCGGAATCGACTTCCCCGCCTACTTCACGCTGCTGATGTTGGGCTTCCTCGCCGGCATCTGGCTGGCGTGGCGGCACGCGGCGGCCGCGCGGATCAACCCGAACGTTATCCTCGACTTCGGCATGTTGTTGGTGATCGGAGGGGTCGGAGGCGGGCGGCTCGCGCACGTGCTCTTCGATGGCCAGCTCACGGACTACTACTACCTCTGCGTCGACCCCATGCAGACCAGCGGGGAGCTGCTGCCCACGGCCGTCCCCTCGAAGTGCACCGAAGACAGCCAGTGCGTCACGGCCAACGTGGGCGACCTCTGCAATCTAGAGCGCGGGACATGCCATTCCGAGCGAGACTGCCTGCGCCCACTGAAGTTCTGGTACGGGGGACTCACCTACTACGGCGGGTTCATCGTGGCCATCCCGCTCGGGCTTTGGTTTTTGAGACGACGCCAGGTGAACCCATGGAAGGTGGGCGACATGGCGGCCTTCGCGGTGCCCCTCGGGATCGGCTTCGGGCGCCTCGGCTGCTTCTTCGCGGGGTGCTGTTTCGGATCGACGTGTGACGTCCCGTGGGGTGTCAGCTTCCCGACCGGGTCACCCGCGTGGCGCACGCACCACGAAGGCGGGCTCGTCCTCGCGTCCGACGCCTCCTTCCCGGTGCATCCCACGCAGCTCTACGAGTCGATCGGCTGCTTCGCACTGGCTGGCGTGATGCTGTGGTTCTACCACCGGCGGCGCCAGTACTACGGGCAAGGCTTCTGGCTGATGGCCATCGCCTACGCCGTGATGCGCTTCTTGATCGAGATGGTGCGCGCTGACGATCGCGGCGGCGGCTTCGGCCTCTCTACGAGTCAGATCATCAGCATCTGCTTCGTCGTGGCCGCGATGGGGATGTTTCCGTATCTGCGCCGGCTCCCTCAGACCGACACGCCGGTGCCGCGAAGAACACAGCACCCTGAAGAGACACCGCCCGCCCCACCGGCGTGAGCCGGGACGAGGCGAGGGCCGCGCTTCGGGCAGGTCCGAACTAGCCGGACGCGCCCGAAGCAGCGGTTCGTCATCCCTGCGGCCGAGGCTTGGGCTTCGGCAGAGGCGCAGGTCGCCAGTTGGTCAACATGGTGGTCCCCTCATCTCACGGTTGCGAGCCCGACCGGTGCCGAGCGGCTGCGAGTCTACGTGCGGGGGGTGGTCCGGGGCAAGACTGACTGCGCATTTCGGAGGCGGGTAAGTGAGCGACTGGCGTCACATTGCCGCGAATCGAGTCGCAAACGCGCTTGTGGGCTCATCCCGCGCAGGTGCGTGGACGAGCAAGATGGCCGTGGGGCGCTAGGACCCGGGCCAACGACATGAGCTTCAGTGGAGTGTTGGGAGCCGTATTCTCGGCTCGGGGTCTCCGCGAACGAAGCGCGGAGACCCTCAACCTGTCCCTAGTGGGGGACGACCGCCGCGCCGGCGGCAGCGCCGCCGCCCTCGGGGGCAGGAGCCGGAGCGGCAGCGCCGCCCTCGGGGGCAGGAGTCGGAGCGGCCGGAGCTGCCGCGCCACCCTCGGGAGCCGGCGCCGCAGCGCCACCCTCGGGAACGGGAACGGCTTCGGCGCCGGGCTCGGCCGGGCGCATCGCCGCGTCCTTCGCGGCGGTGACGATGGCGTCCAGGTTACCGAAGTACGACGCCGTGACGGCGCCGTCGGTGGCGCCGAACGCGAAGCCACCGGTGGTGCCCTCGGCGATCGTGGGCAGGTCGGCCGCCTGGCCGATGGCCTCGAGCATCGGGCGCCACGCGGCGACCGCCTTGCCGGCGTCGATCTGCATCCAGCAAGCCGTCCCCTTGGCGATCTTGGACGCGTCGGTCCCGCCGACGAGCGTGCCCTTGGCGGCCGCGGCCGCCTGAGCCGCAGCGTTCGGGCCGAACGCCATGCCGACCTTGTCGGTGCCATAGGCCATGGCGATCTCGAGCTTGTTGCCGAGGGCGTCAGTGAGCTTCTGGACCTCTTCGCCCTTCTCGCCAGCCATCGCCTTGACCTTCTCGATGTCGACGACGATCGAGAGCTTCCATGTGTTGATGCCGTCCACGTCGCCGTAGCCAGCCGTGAGCGTCACACCGAGCGGGGCGGTGATCGAGCCCGCCGTCTCGATCAGCTTGGAGAAGCTGTCGATGGGCGCCTGCTGGAACTGGGGCGGTAGCTGGTCCTTGAGCTTGGCCATCGCCTTCGTGAAGAGCATGCCGAGGTACGCGTCGTACTTCTCCTGGTAGGCCTTCGCGTCGGTGACGTGCGCGGCGCCCACCATGGCCAGCGGGAACTTGGCGTCGGGGTAGAACGACATCCAGGTCTTCTTGCCGGAGAGGGCGAGGAGCTCCTCCATGAGCTTCTTGGCAGCGGCCTTCTCCTCGTCCGTGAGGGAGAGGACCGTGGCCAGCATGTTGGACGCGAAGTCCATCATCCCGGCCATCGACTGCGGGTCGATCTCGGTGCCGATCACCACGTACGAGGACGCCGGAGCGGCAGAGACGAACGAGAGGTCAGCGCCTTCCATCGCCTTGGCGAACGCCGCGATCTTGCCGTCCGCCGTGTACCGAACGGACATGGGCACCGAGAAGTGGCCCGCGTCGTCGAGGTCGAAGGAGAGGGCGAGGCCGGTGGTCTCGTCGATCATCGTGTTGGCGAAGTCGAAGGCCCAGTCGACGATCGACTCGAGGCCGCTCAGGCCCGGGATCGCGGGCGGGATCCCAGCCTCGGGGTTGCCCGAGAGCTGCGCCTTGGCCATGCTCTTCAGGCTGTCCATCTGAGCGCGAGCGCTCGCGAGCTCGTCGCCGAACAGGGTCTTGAGGTTGCCGGCCGCGACGCGTGCGTCGAACTCACCCGACGGGCTGAAGGCCGCGACGGAGCCGACGAAGTCCTTGACCAGCCCGAAGGCGTTGGCCGCGGGGGAGACCGTGACGTAGCCATCGATCACGTTCAGATACGCCGGCTTGCCGGCGATGGTAAACGACCAAGCGTTACCCTGGTCGTTCTCCTTCTTGTCGGCCGGCAGGGCCGCGAGCGCCTTGTCCTTGTCCGTGACCGGGATCAGGATCAAAGAGCCGCCCGTGACGGTCTTCGGGTTGAGCACGATCACGTGGGCCGGCTTCGAGGTGTCGAGCCAGTCGATCGTGGTGAGGCCGATGGCCGCCTTGGCCTGCTCGAGGATCTGGTCCTTGCCGAGCGGGAGGGGCACGCCGAACTTGCCGGCCTTGGCCGATACGATGTTCCAGAGGGCGTCCACACCCGGGACGGACACCACCGCGATGACGTCGGCGGGGGCCTCGGCGAGGCCGGCGCCGAGCTGGCCACCGGCTGCCGGTGCCACAGCCGCCGTGGGAGCGGGCTCGACGGGCTTGGGGGCCTCGGGAGCGGGCTCGACGGGCTTGGGGGCCTCGGGAGCGGGCTCGGCGGGCTTTGCAGCCTCGGGAGCGGCCTCGGCGGGCTTGACAGCCTCGGGGGCCTTGGGCTCCTCGGTCTTGGGGGCGGCAGGAGCTGCGGGAGGAGCGGGCGGGGCGTCCTTTTTGCAGCCGGAAGCAAGGGCGATCGACATCGCACCCGCAGCAACGATCCAACGCAGATTGCGCATGAGTGTACTTTCCTTCAGAGGGCCGGAGGGCCGGCAGTTTGGGCGGGGACGTATAGTGGCGCGTGCCCGCCGTGGCAAGGTCAATTTCGCGCGGACAAGCAGTGGGTGCTCACTCCCCTGATCTGCGTAAGTCCTTGCTCCTCCAACAGTCTGGGGAAGCTCGCGAGGCCTGCCGGGAACGCCACAAGGGGGCGCCGGGTTCAGCGGATTTCACCGGAGCGCGAGAGCGCGGAGGTGAACCGGGCCTACGTCAGTCGACGATATCGGCCTCGCCGAGGTGGCTCAGCGCCTTCTTCAGCTTGTCTTTGATACGCACCTCGAGCTGGCGGGCCCGCTCGCGGCTGACACCGAACTTGTCCCCGATGTCGCTGAGGCTCTCCGGGATGTCCGCGAGCAGCCGATGCTCAAGGATATAGCGGCCCCGCTCATCCAGGTCTTGGAGCGTCTTCGCGATAGCCTCCTGCACCTGGACGCGGATCCCTTCGCTCGCCAGCTGCTCCTCCGCGCTCGGCGAAGACGACGGCAGCCGCATGACGTGGGTCACGGTCGCGTCGTCGCCAACGGCCGAGTCGAGGGAGAAGTCCCTGCGGGCCAGCATGAGCTCGTCACGCGCGTCCTGAGCGGCTCGCTTGCTCGCGTTCTCGGCCGCGATCAAATAGTGCGTCTCGTCGCCCTCGGCCGCTTCGCCTTCGGTGGCCTCGCCCTCTTGCTCGGTGGACTCACCCGCCGCCGGCAACGCGCGCCGTTTCCCGAACAAGGCCTTGCGGCGCGCCGAGACCGGCACCAGCGACCAGTTCTTGATGATGTAGTTCTGGATGTACGCCTTGATCCACCACACGGCGTAGGAGATCAGCCGGTAACCGCGGTCGGGGTCGAACTTGGACACCGCGTGCATCAGACCGATGTTCCCCTCTTGGATGAGGTCGGTGATGCGGATGTTGTAGTTCTTGTACTCGAACGCGATCTTCACCACGAAGCGCAGGTTCGAGGCCACCAGCTTCTTGGCGGCGTCGATGTCTTCGTGATCGCGCAGCTGCTCCGCGAGCTGTCGCTCCTCGTCGCGAGTGAGCAAGGGCACGCGCCCCACCTCGAGCATGTACTGGTCGAGGGAGTGGTGAACGACGGGGAGGCTCTGGCTCATTGGTTCTCGCTGACCCTCGAGGTCTGAGGTGGCCGCAAAGATGCGGTGGCACCCTCAAAGGTGCAAGCACCTCGACCGCAAACGGTGCGACGCCCGAGGAAGTGCGTGGGGTGTTCAGCCCGCCGCGAACGCGGCCAGGGTCTTGTCTGCGAAGGTCTCGCCCGAGGCGGCGATGTGGTGCAGTACGTCGAGGTGAGCGGTGTCAGTGGCGTCGCCGAGGCCCGCGTGGACCTGGCGCTCGAGTCCCCACTGAGCGATGCGCACCAGCTCGGCGCACAGGCCCTGAACCGTGCCCAGCGTGCCGGGCCGACTAGCGCGGACGGCGTGCTTCGCCACATCCCGGGACAGCTGGAGGCAGTCTTCGTAGGACCAGCGCTTGACCAGGTCCCACGCCGCCTGGGCCGCGTCCTCGTCGTAGATGAAGCCCTTGCAGAGCGCCGGGAGGGCCACGATCGCCTCCGGAGGGACCACGTCGGCCTGACGGAACTCGAGGTGTGGGCGTGCCCTGACGTCGGGGAAGAGCGTGGAGAGGTGCAGCTGCCAGTCCTCTGGCTCCGCGTGGTGTCCGGAGATGCGCCCGGCCATGAGGTGGCGGAACGTGCCCTTGCCCGCGATGTCGACGTAGCGGTGGTGGCGCTTCACGAAGTACATGGGCACGTCCAGCGCCCAGTTCGCGTAGTCCTCGAAGCCGCAGTCGGTGTCGAAGACGAAGCGCGGCATGCCGCACCGGGCGTTGTCGACGTCGTGCCAGACGTGGGCACGCCACGACTGAAACCCGGAGGGCGCCCCATTCATGATGGGGGAGTTCGCGAACAACGCCGTGATCAGGGGACCGACCCGGGTCCCCAGCTTCATCTTGAAGGCGAAGTCCTCCTGACTGGTGATGTCGAGGTTGACCTGAACCGTGCAGGTGAGAGCCATCATCTGGAGGCCGCGCGTGCCCACGGTGGGCATGTACCGGCGCATCGTGCGGTAGCGCGGCTTCGGCATCCAGTGCGCCGTCTCCGGCGTCTGGCGCGAGTTGAGCCCGAGCCACTGCACGCGCACGGGGAACGACTCGGACAGCGCCCCGAGCTCCTCGAGGTGGTTGTCGAGCTCCCCTTTGACCTCGCGGAGCGACTTCACCGGTGCTCCGCTCATCTCGAACTGACCACCCGGCTCCAGCGTGATGCACTGGCCGTTGCGCTTCAGCGCGATGATCACCCCCTCCTCCTCGTAAGGCTCCCAGCCGAACGAGTCGGAGAAGAACTTCATGACGGCCTCGATGCCGTACTTCCCGTCCCAGGGTATCGAGAGCCCCGTCTTGTAGTCGACGAGGAGCTTCTCGTACTCGGCGCCGATGACGCGCTCCGCAGCGAGGCGGGGGCCCTTCTCGAAGGGGGCGAGGAGGTCGTTCTTGGTGACCAACGCGGTGCTCGCGATCAGCTCGAGAGCAGCGCGCGAAACCGCGCGGCCACTTCGGGCAGCTTGGTGGTGTCAGGTCCGCCGGCCTGAGCGAGGTCCGGACGGCCACCTCCCTTACCGCCGACGAGCGTGGCAAGGTCCTTGACCAGATTGCCGGCGTGGATACGTCCCACGAGGTCGGCGGTTACCGCTACGAGGATCGCCGCTTTGTCGTCGACTCGGCCACTTAGCAAGACGACCCCGCTGCCAAGTCGTTGCCGGGCCTTGTCGGCCATGTCGCGCAGGTCGGCGCCGGCCACCCCGTCCACAGACAGGACGAGCACCGTGATCCCGTTGGCGAGCGCCTCGGGGGCCGCGTCCGCCACACCCTTCGCCCGCTCCTTGGCATCGATGGCGCGGAGCCGCTTCGAGAGCTCTTCGCCGTCTGCCAGCAGCCGCTGGACCTTCGCCACCGCCTCGGCGGGCGTGCTCCCAAGCGCCGTGGAGACCTCATCGGCCCAACGCTCCTGCGCCCACGCCCACTCGAGCGCGTCGAGTCCGGTGACCGCCTCCACGCGGCGCACACCTGCGGCCAGCCCCGACTCGCTGACGATCTTGAAGAGGCCGATGTCGCCGGTGGCGTGGACGTGCGTACCGCCGCAGAGCTCGATCGAGTCATCCGTGATCGTGAGCATGCGCACGGTCTCGCCGTACTTGTCCTCGAAGAACGCGATGGCCCCGCGCGCGGTGGCCTCGTCCTTGGTGAGCACGTCCGTGCGGGCGGGCTCGTTGCGGACCACACGCTCGTTGACGAGGCGCTCGATCCGCCGGGTCTCGTCGCCTGTGAGGGGGCCAAAGTGGCTGAAGTCGAAACGGAGCCGCGACGGGCCCACCTGTGAGCCGCGTTGGCGCACGTGGTCACCCAGGACCGCGCGCAGGGCGAAGTGAAGAAGGTGCGTGGCGCTGTGGTTTCTGCGGGTTCGGTTGCGCCGCTCGGCGTCCACGGTCAGCGTGACTGCGTCGCCTACCGCGAAGCTCCCTCGCTCGAAGCGACCCCGGTGGAGCACCAGCCCCTCGATGGGCCGAAGGGTGTCCTCCACGACGAAGGTGCCACCGGCCGCCTCGATCGTGCCCGTGTCGCCCACCTGGCCGCCGGACTCTCTTGGCTGATTTTTGGTCTAAAAGCA
>SXOO01000257.1 GCA_005776725.1 Pseudomonadota bacterium
ATCACGGCGGGGCTCCCGGCCACCCCAACAATGCAGGTCCACGCCCAGGACTACGTGAGCGGCGAGACGCGATGCGGTCACGTGCAGAGTGGATCACCGGAAGTGAGCAGACCCCGGGTCAATTCCGGTGAGCGGCCAAGACACGTGGTCGGCACCCGTACCGAGGCGCCAGGAGCTATAGAAATTGACGTTGTCGAGCCACGGGCTGCCCACCCTGACCTCCGCGGCGACGACGTGGTCGATCCTACGAGTGCGAGTCACCTCGGCGCCCAGCGCGTACGTGGCTTGGGCAACTTCGACGCGCCGCCACTCGAGCGCCGCTGCATATACGGGTGACCCGCCCTCCACGCAGAGCGAAGCCACGCCACGCTGCAGTTCGGACCGCAATGCCGCGATGACAGGTTCCGGCGGCGGGGCAGCCATCATTACCGCGGCAAAGCTGAGCGCGATCACTGCTGGCCCCCGTCAGCGTCCTCGGGCCGTGACAAGAGCGGCGGGCGAGCCTGTTCCTTATCCTTTCGCTGCAACTCCAGCCGCTGGATTAGCAGGCTCGGGGAAACGCTCGCCACCGGGACGGCGCCGCTCTCGGCGCCGCACCAGCCGGAGAAGATCTCTGGGTCGTCGCCTACGTGGGTGATCGCCCTCAGCGCCTGTATCGGTGTGCCGATCAGATCGACGCCGCGCACGAGTTCGTCCGGCCGGCCATCCACGTAGACGTGCCACGCCGTAGTCGCTGTGACGTTGAAGCTGTTCGGAAAAGTACGACCAGTGAGCGTGAAGCCGCCATCGATCTCGTCGACCATCAGCGCATGCGGTAGGCCCTGAGCCCGCGCCTCGGAGATGAGCCGTTCACGCAATTCCCTGAGGGGTGTCGGCGTGCGGGTCTCGACAATGGTGTTGGCCATCCTGGCCACGGGACGCTCGTATGCGTCCGCCCGCCCGTGACCGTTGCTCATCGGGAAGCCCGCGATGGGCGAGCGTCCCATCATGAAGCCCCGGAAGACGCCGTCCTCGATAATCACCGTGCGGCGGGCCGGCTGGCCCTCGTCGTCGTACGCGTAATGCCCCGCGAGATCGTGATCGCCGTAGCGTGAGAGCCCCGGATCGTCGACCAGCGTCAGCGCCGTCGTCGTGACGATCCGGCCAACGGCGTCACGAAACGTGGCTCCCTCGGCTTCGTCCTTCTGCCGATGGCCCTCCGCACGGTGACCGATGACCTCGTGCATGAACACCGCCGCGGCGCGACCGCGCAGGAGCACCGGGCCCGAGTACGGCTCTGCGAGTGGGGCTGCCCGGAGCGCCAGGACATCGTCTCGAAGAGCGGAGGCCCACGCCACCAACTCGTTCGGTTCGGGCAGGCGCTCCGGCACCGAGGCGTCGATCCACCGGTAGAGACTGACGCGCATTCCGTCAGATGCGATGGCGGTAGCCGTCACCCAAGCCCGGTGGGCATGCCAAGTCTGTCGAACTTGGCCGCCGGCCATGTCGTAGACCCACCTCGTCACCGCGTCTCCGGAGAGGCCCACCACGCCGGTATAGATCGCCGGGTCGTCGAGCCGGGCCGACGCCTCCAACATCGCCTCGCGGTACCGCGCGGACAGATCCGGTAAGGGGCGCCGCGGGAACAGCGCGACGTGCGGCGGGTCGCTCGAAAAGTCCGGGGACCCGTCGGTCTCCGCCACCCTCACGGATCGGTTGGCGACGACCTTTTGGTATTCCTCCAACGCACCGCGGACCCCCTTCTCGAGGGCATCCCAAAAGGCCACTCGCAGCGGCCAAAGCTCGTCCTCGATTGGAACGCTGACGGGGCTTGGGAAGCTCCAGTCATAGTGCTCGCGGAGGGTGTGCGTGTTGTCGATCGCCGGAGACCCGACCCGGGCCTCCACTTTCGCGAACCGGCTAACGCGCGCGGGCGGCTCCATGACCACACCATCCGTGACAATCAGCGATCTGCGCAGATCCTCGGTGACCCTCAACCCGAGCCAATAGAGGGGAGCAGCACTCGGATCGCGAGGCGCTGCGCGAGCCCGGGCCAGCTCCTCTATGATCGCCACCGCCACGGTGTCGGGCGTCTCTGCCCTCGCTGTGAGTCCGCTGGATAGCAGGAACATCAATACGGGAGAGAGCCCAACCGCCGCGCGGATCATCCGTCACCCCCACAACTGATCGAGCACCAAACTTATTACAAAAAGGCGAACGCGTCGCGTGAGCGGGCAGCCTCTTCAAGAATCAAGACAGAGATGGGCGCGATGCATGAGGTTGCGTCGAGGTCAGGATCCTCGCACCGTCACCGCGCGGTCCGATGTCCTGGCGTGCGCTGGCGCCTCAGCTTCAGCCGCCCTCACCTCGGGGTTGACGAAGGGCCTGCGCTACCAGCAGGCTCTCGCGCATGTCGCTCCCTGCCTTCGAACAGTTCTCGGTCACCGCGCGCGACGGCACCCGCCTCGCGTGCCAGCGCTACGGGCGCGGCCCCCTGCGGGTCGTGGTCGCCAACGGCATCGGCGGCACGCTGCTGGCCTGGGTGCCCCTGCTCCGGGCCCTGGAGGACCGCTGCACCTTCGTCTCGTGGGACTACCGCGGGCTCTACGGCTCCGACGCACCCCGCGACCCGGCGCGCGTGCGCATCGTCGACAACGCGTCCGACCTGGCCGTGGTCATGGAAGCCGCGGGCTTCGCCGACGCCGCTGTCTTCGGGTGGAGCCTGGGCGTTCAGGTGGCGATCCAGGCCGCAGCGGACCTCCGCGAGCGCGTCACCGCGCTGGTCCTGGTGAACGGCACCTTCGGCCGCATCTTCGAGACGGCATTCCAGCTCATCCCCGGAGGTGGTTCGGAGCGTGGCGGCGTGCGAGGGCAACTGTCGCGTGTCTCCGGGCGCGTGCTCCCGGTGCTCAACCGCGCGGTGGGTCGGCTCGGGCCCTTCCTCAACCCCGTCGTCGGTCTCGCGGTGAAGCAGCCCTGGATCACGCAGGCGCTGGAGCAGCTGCGCCTCGTGGACAAGAACCTCGACCGCGAAGTGTTCACCGCGATCGCGCGCGACCTCGCCACCCTCGACTTCGCGCTCTATCACCGCATGTTGGGTGAAGCGAACGAACACGACGGGGAGCCGCTGCTCGGCGGAATCCGCGTCCCCATCCTCATGATCACGGGTGAGCGCGACCTCATGACCCCGCACTCCGTCACCGAGGTGGTGGAGCGGCGCGCGCCTCAAACCGAGACGCTCATGGTGCCCCGAGGCACGCACTACTCGCTCATCGAGTACCCGGAGGTGGTCGTGCCACGGGTGAGCAGCTTTCTGGAGCGACACCTCGAGCGTCCGCAGCGCGAGGCCGCCCCGGCACAAGAGGCGGCGGTCGTCCCCGGGCCGAGCGGCGTGAAGCGCAGCCGCCGTCGCGCGGCAGCGGGCTGAACGCCCGGACCCGGACAGCCGGCGCCCGCCGCGGTCCGCCCTGCCGTCCGGCCGCCCCGGCCAGCGACATCACCGCCACCTCCGTGGTCCCGATGCGCACGTGCTAGGCCTCGAGGTTCGCGGGCCGAGGCTGGGCGGAGAACGCGATCACTGATTCGTCACAACCCGCGACGCCTTCGCGGCCGCGTGAATAGGCCGGCTGGATACGCACCTGTCGGACTCCGCGGGTCACCCGGCCGGCCCGGACAGCCGGCGTTCGCCCCGCTTCGGCTGCCCGACCTCGCGGGTCACCCGGCCGGCGCGGTGGTCCGCGCCCTTCCCCGACCCTCGGGGGCTCCCAGGCCGTCGAGCTCGCTCTGCAGCGCATTGTGCGTCCGGCAGTGCAGCGCGAGGTTCTCCACGGAGTGCGCGCCACCGTGGGCCCACGGGACGCGGTGGTGCAACTCAACACGGTCTCGGCTACCGCAGACGTGCCCGCTGTCTCCCAAGAACGTACACCGGCCCCGATCGCGCTCGTATACGGCCCGACGAACCCACGCAGGGATCGTCCCCCGGGCTCGCTGCTTGGGTGGCGGATGTCCGGAAGCGAGCGCCAACGACGTGCCAACGGAGCCCGAAGCCGCGGGCTCCTCCAGAGTCCTGAGCGCTAGGGGCTCGTCAGCGATCTTTGTTGCCGCCGCCGGAACCGCCGACCAGGGCGTCCCAGGCTTGCCCTGCCCCCACCCAAGGCCGCCGGTCTCCGCCGCGGTCGGGAGCGCCGCGGGCACCGTCCCCGCGGTCACTCTCTCTTCCGCTGTCCCGAGCCCCCGCCTCGCCTGCGTCAGCGCCGCCGGAGCGTCCGTTGCCGGAGCCGCCTGACCGTGTGCTGCCGCAGCCGCGATCCCACCGTGCGGCGCCGGTCTCCCGTTCCTGTCTGCGTCTTGTGCCCGCCCGGCGGCTCCAATCAGCGTCGGTCGCCCCCTCGCCCCACGAGTCGGAGCGCCGAACCGCCGCTGCTCCAACCGCCCCACCAAGAGCTCTAGGGCCCGCTCCAGGACAGTCGCCGGGTCGTTGCCGCCCGGGTGGTGGCCCATCAGCGCTCGCGCCCTCTCCAGCGCGTCCAGCAGCCGGGGGGTGGCGCGGACGCTGATTCTCCGTTCCGCCAGGCGCGCGTGCCGCTGGGCCACCGCGTCGCTCGTCCTCGCCGAGGTCTCGTCGCCAGCCCGGTCGGAGGGCACCTGCTCGGCCGTACACCGCGAGCTGCCGATTGACTGCGACCCGGCGCCGAGCCCGGCCGCCCGCGCCTCACCGCCCTCCGCGTCGGGAGCCACACGGCCGGCGCCGGTGCCGGGGGGGGCGGTCCAGCGCTCCCCGACACCCACCCCCGCCGCCGCCTCGCTGCCCTCCGAACGGGGATCAACACGCCCCGCGTCGTCGGCCGAGACCGCGGGCGAGCGCTCCCCGAGACCCATTGAGCCGCGCGACGGTCCCGGTCGATCCGAGTGGTGGTCCCCCGAACGAGGACCCCCAACGCCAAGAGCCAAGGCGGCCTGCAGGCCTTCGACTTGACGAACCTCTCCCGGGCGAGGCGCCGACACCGCCGAGCGCGCCGCCAGCATGGCCTCCAGCTCGCGCTTGCTGAGCCCCTGCGCCTGGTCCATCAGCTCGTCCACGTTTTCGGGGCTGAGGTGTGGCGCCAGGGTGCACACGGCGCTGAGATGCAGCCGCCCGGCAATGATGGCCTCGAGCACCCTCGGCAGTCGTCGGCACAGGCGCGCGGCCTGGCTGCGTCGGTAGGCCTCGGCTTCCGAGTAGCCGAGCCCCGTCCGACAGTAGTCGAAGAATGAGCCAAAGCCCTCCGGAGCCCAAAGCCGTCGCTCGTCGATGACCATGAGGTGAGTGAGCAGCTCGGCGAGAACACCGTGTTCGCGTCGCACGAGGTCGCGGACCGCGTTCAGCAACGCGCGGTCGCCGAGGTCAGAGGGGCGGGCGGGGCGGGCGAACGGAACCGAGTGAAGCGAGAGAGTATGACCGGCCATGCACAAACTCCGGGAGGCGAAGGTGCGCATGGTAACACGTGGTTTCGTAACGACTTTCTCGCGCGCCAACCCTTGGCTGTGTGCAATGCCCTAGAGCCAGGCTTCGGTCGACACAGCGGCCCGGCGATGAAGGAAGTCACCTCGCGGGGTAACTCGGGGCCTCGGCGGCCCTCCAAGAGGCCTCGCTGCGGGGCCAATTCTTGTCAAGCGCAAACTGGCACAATCCGCCGAGCCCTTGGGAAACGAAGCCGTGGCGCTCGCCGCGCCGGCCTGGGTCCCCGGCCGGCGGGTGGGTCGGCCCTGAGTGGGTCTTGGACCGTGTCAACGAGGTGCGGCCGCCGGGCTCCTGTAACCCGAAACGATCTCTCTGCAGCCCGGCGGATGGTGTTGGAAGGGGGCATTCGGGGCGCAGGTGCAGGCGACGAGGCGGGGAGGCTCGGCCGCTGCAGCGTGGCGGAGGCTGTGGACGACCTCGAGGGTGGCAGCGACCCGGGCATCGCGGAGGATGGGTGATGCGGCGGCGCCAGGACGGCTCGGCCGCTGCAGCGTCCTGGAGGCTGTGGAGGACCTCGAGGGTGGCAGCGACAAGGGCGTCGGCGCAGGATGGGTGATGCGGCGGCGCCAGGGCGGCCGGCAGCTCTTCTCCGAGTGGAGCGTGCCTGCACGGCCGACTGTGTGGAGTTGCAGGCGGGCGCCGGGGAGCGTGACGACGAGCACTCAGTGGGGCGCGTCGGTCCAGCGGTGGTCGCCTTCGCGGAAGGCGGTGTTCCAGGTGCCGCGGATCGGCCCCTCCACGACCGTCACGGCCACTGCGGCAGCTCCTCTGGCCGTGAGATCGTCCCGCGGCAGTCGCCTTCGCGGCAGGCGATGTCCGAGGTGCCGTGGTTCGGGTCCTCCACGGCGGTCACTGCCACTGCGGCAGCTCCTCGTGGCCGTGAGATCGGTCCCGCAGAATCCGGCCATGCGCTTGTGCAGCTCCGAGGGCTCGTCCCTGTGGGATTGTCTCGCGGCACAACCCATGCGTTCTCCCTGGGGTCGGGTGGGTCGGCCGCCGAGCTCTCGCCCACCTCGTTACCCCGTCTCCCTACCCGGACGCGCTCGGCTCGGCCCTCTCACCAGGGGCTGGAAGCGCCGGACCGTCTGTGGCCTTGTTCGCCTCCCATCGACACGGCGCGCGGCGTGGGCCCCCAGCCATCTGCGGTGCTGGCCAGAGGTCCGCGTTTGCAGCAGCGAGTCTGGGCTGCGGCTAAACGCCCCAGGGGTTATTGGACTCCCCGACCGTGGGCCGGCGTAGCCCGTCCGGGACCCGTCGCCGCGTCTGGTCCGTACAAGACGCGTGCGGGGAAGTGCGGTCACATCGAACGGAGCAGGCGTGCCCGGGCAGGCGCCCAACGCCTCACGAGCTCGCGAGCACGAGCCCCTCGAGTGACCCCTGATCTGGAGAGCTTCCGATGAGCGCCGCAAAGACCACCAAACGCTTCTTCTCCCGCGAGACGGAGGTCACCACCGCGATCAGGGCGAGCGCCGAGTCCGTGTGGGCGATCCTGACCGCCGGCAGGGACTACCCCAGCTGGAACTCCACGGTGGTGAGCATCGAGGGCGAGGTGGTCGCCGGGGGCAAGATCGCGCTGCGGTCCAGCCTGGACCCAAAGCGCACCTTCAAGCTGCGGGTGAAGGCGTTCGAGCCCCATCGCCGTCTCGTTTGGGGCGATCCGATGGGGACCCGAACTTTCACCCTCGAGCCCAATGCCGAAGGCGTGGACTTCCGGATGCACGAGAAGATCGGGGGCCCCATCTTCCCGCTGTTCGCCCACCTGATCCCGTCGTTCGACGAGTCGTTCGACCGCTTCGCGGCCGACCTCAAGCGCCGGGCCGAGCGGGCCTCGTAGCGGGCGGGGCCCGCTCAGGCGGACTACTTGTCCAGGCGGAGCGAGCCGGTGTCGTAGACTTTGCCGGCCTTCATGCCGTCGCCGAGGTCGCTCATCATCGTGACGCGCCAGCCCTCGGCGTCTTTCACCGCGAGGCCGTAGCTCCCGAGCGGCATGTCGGTGACGGTCCAGTTGCCGCTCGCGTCCGTCTTGGTCTCGAACTTCACGGGGGCCTCGTTACACGGCGACTTCTTGAAGTACGAGGACGGGTTGGTGCACAGCTCCACGTCCACGCCCGCCATAGGTTCGCCGTTCTTGATCAGCTTCCCCGTGAGGCCGCCGGTGGCCAGCGGACCGGCCGTGGGCAGGGTGGTCGGGCCAGCGCCCACCACCACGATCGCCTCGATGTTGCCAACGAGCTCCGGGATCGCCCCGGACGCCCACTCGGTCTTCTCGCCGCCGGCTCCGAAGATCGTCACGCCGATCCCCGACCCCGCCCAGAGGCGGCCAGAGTCGTCCACGGCCACCGCGGACAGCCGATCCGCCTTGAAGTCCTTGCCTCCGTCCGCGCTGAAGGACCGCGCCTTCCCGCCCGCGGGCTGGTGGTGCACGTGCTCGAAGTCGAGGACCCCGATGCCGCCGTTGCTGGAGAACGACACCGCTTGCAGCTGGGGCCAGTCGCGCGTGTCGATGTCGACCTTCGTGAACGCGCCGTCGTCACCCACCTCGAACAACGAGTCGCCGGTGAGCGCAAAGACGTGACCCTTGGGCCCCACCTGGAGGTCCTGCAGCCAGTGCTGGCCGCGCTTGCCCTTTGGGAGCTCGGCCTTCCGCCAGCCGGCGGCGTCCTTGACCCAGAGATCGTTCGACGTGGCGACCCAGGGCCGCCCCGTGTTGTCGAGCGCGATGTCCTTGATGAGGGTCTCGCCCCCCACGGCCACAGACTTGTCCTCCGTGGTCCACGCCTTGCCGTCCCACTTGTGGACGCCCTTGAAGCTCGTGAGCCACAGCTCGCCGTTGGCGCCCACGGCCAGGTTGTCCGGCGAGGCGCCCAGCTGTCGGAAGCCGACCTTGGCGACCGACTTCATCTTGTCGCCGTCGGCCTTGTAGATGTCTTCAAAGGACACGATGTAGAGCCCCCCGTCGGGGCCCACCTGCATCGACTTTATGAGCTGCGTCGGTGAGTCGGCCAGCAGCTTGATGCCGTTCTCGTCGATCCGGGCCACGCCGCGCTTGTCGACCGCGACGTAGGCGGGGCCGGGGGTGCCGGCCGGCGTTGGCGCAACCGGCGCCTCTGCGGGCTTCGGCGCCTCGGCGGCGACCTCTGCGGGCTTCGGCGCCTCGGGCTCAGCGGGCTTCGGCGCTTCGGCGGCGGGCTCTGCGGGCTTCGGCGCCTCGGGCTCAGCGGGCTTCGGCGCTTCGGCGGCGGGCTCTGCGGGCTTCGGCGCTTCGGCGGCGGGCTCTGCGGGCTTCGGCGCCTCGGGCTCTACGGGTTGTTCGGGGGTCTTCTCCGCGGCCGGGACCGCCTGCGGAGCCGCCGGTGGGGCGGACTTGCTGCAGGCGATGGCGAGGAACGCGACGAGGACGGAAGGGAAGCGGTGCATGAGGGAGATACGCATGGGGGTGAACTTCCGATGGCCGCACCCCGGCGTCAAATCATGCGAAACATGCGTTTTAGAGGCCGCGATCTCCTCGCCGCGTTCCGGGTTGTGCGGCAGAGGCCACCCGCCAGGTCAGCGACGCGGTCGCCGCTCGAGCAGCAGCTGACCGGCGATGCTGATCGCGATCTCGGGCGGCGTGCTTCGCCCCACCGGCAGGCCGATGGGGCAGCGAAGCGCCGCAACACGCTCGGGGCTGGCCCCCGACGCGAGCAGCTCCCGCCTCAACCGTCCGGCTTTCGTGTCGCTGCCGAGCACGCCCACGTAGGGGAACGGGCGCGCCAACGCCCTCTCCAACACTGGCAGGTCGGTCGCGTGGCCTTGGGTCATCACCACGATGTAGGTGTCGTCGTCCAGGCCCGCGACCGCCTCAGGCCCCAGCGCCGTTGGCGTGAGGAGCGCGTCGCTCGGCAGCCGCGCCCGCCACTCATCACGGGGCTCGTGCACCGTCAGCCGGCAGTCGACCGTGAGCAGGAGGCGCGTCAACGCCTGGGAGACGTGGCCCGCCCCGAAGATCGCGATCGACCAGCCGCCGCCCGGATCCAGGGCGACACCGGGGGCGTCTTCCACCGCGGGCAGGAGCACCACGGAGCCATTCTCGAGCGCGGCCGCGGCGTCGGCGACCCAGCCGCCGGGCGCGACCTTCTCGAAGCGCAGAGTCACCTCGCCCCCGCAGGTCATCCCGAGGTCGCGCTGAAGGTTCACGCGGTGGACTCGAAGCTCGCCTTCGGGCAGCGCGAGGAGCGCGGCACCCGTGCGGAGCGCCCACGCCTCCACCTTCCCGCCGCCCACCGTCCCGGCGAGGCGGCCTGAGGCGTCGAGCACGAGCGTGGCGCCCAGCTCCTGGGGTGCGCTGCCCCGCCGCGCCGCGAGCGTGACGAGCAAAGCGCCGCCTGCGGCGGCCTCTCGGGCAACCGCGAACGTTCTCGCGAGCTCTCGCACCCCGTCAGCCAGCGGCCAGCCGTAGGAACGCGCGCACCCAGACCAGGTTGACCTCGTTCGACACCTCGAAGGGCGTGGCCGTCGTGGTCTCGAGCGCGGCGCAGAACGGCGTGCCCCTGTGGCGCATCCAGTCCGTGATGCTGCCGTCATGGAACTCGATGCACGCCTCGGCGTCCGAGGAGAGGCCCTCCCCCGGCGCGTACCCGGAGTCGACGTCGGTGTCGGTGAGCGCCGGCACCAACGCGGCCGACGCGGCCAGCGCCGAGCGGAAGCCATGCCGCTCCCCGAAGACGTACACGTAGAAGCACGGATCGCTGATGTAGGCGTCCTGGTGGATGTCGAGCGCCGCGTGTGGAGCGGGCTCCGCGTGGAGCGCTTCGCGTAGCGCGTGCGTCTCGGCGGGGACGCCGTCCGCGAAGAACGCGCCCCGCACGGGCTGACCCGGGCGCCGGAGCAGGATCGTCTCGCCGAGGAGCCCTTCGTAGCGCAGGAAGTCGTTGTTTGGCCCGTGCCCGCTCGCGTTGTAGCGCGTCCCGGCGTCGAAGCCCGACGGGTTGACGCAGGGGAATACGTCCAGGGCCACCCCGGCGGCGTTCGCCTCGGCGATCACCGCGCGCAGGTGCAGCGCCAGCGTCTTCGGGCCCGCGGGCTCTTCTCCGTGGAAGCCGGCCGTGATGAGGAGCCGGCGCGCCCCTGGCGTTCTGACTCGGAGCAGCGCGTAACGCCGCCCGCCCTCCATCACGTGGCCGTACTCGCCCACGTCTGCCACGTCGGCCAGGGAGCGCACGTGCCGCTCTAGCGTTGTGTAGTCCATTCCGGAAGCCTACGTGGCCGCGCCGCGCTCGGCCAGTCCGGTCGATTCGCCTGCCTCGGCGCCTCGGCGCGGGGGCCACCCTCCGGCCGTGCACGCCCCCCGCCCACTCCCGCCGGCTCGAGTCGTATGGCGCCCAGGGGATGTGGCATCATGGCCGGCGTCTCCAGCTGGAGTGTGGAGGCAACGAGACCCGCGCAGGCGGGGCGGGAGGGAAGCATGACTGCCAATGCGATCGCGCTGCTGGTCGCGGGCCAGGCCACAGCGCTGGGGCCCGTGACGATCCAGGGTCGGCTCACCAGCGCAGGCGGTGAGGCTGTGGACGGCAAGTACGGCGTGGCCGTGAGCGTCTATGCCCAGGAGACCGGCGGCGTCCCGCTGCACACCCACGTCGAGCCCGCCATCACCGTGGTGGACGGCGTCTTCTCGCTACGCCTCAACGGGCCGGGCCCGGTGCCCGCCGGCGTGTTCGACACCGGAGCCGGCCAGTTCGTCGGCCTCGCGGTGGCAGGCGAGCCGGAGCTGCCGAGGATCGCCGTGGGGCTCGTCCCGTACGCGATCCGCGCCGAGGTGGCAGGCGGGTTGACCTGCACGGGCTGTATCACCACGACGCAGCTCGCTTCGGACGTCACCGCCCAGCTCGAGTCCCTCCAGAACCTCGCCGACGTCGCGTATTCAGGGGCCTACTCGGACCTCGACGGGGCGCCGGCGTCGGCGCAGCTTGGGACCAGCTGCCCCACGGGAGAGGTGGTCTCGGGACTCGGGCTCGACGGCGCGCTCATCTGCCGACCCGCGGTGGAGCCCACGCTCGTCTTCCGCTTCCCGGTGGCCGAGGCGCCGCCCCTCGCGTGCGACTCCAGCGCTGTGGGGGCCGCATACGTGAGCGCAACGACCCAACGGATCTTCATCTGCAACGGCCTCGAGTGGTATCCGCTGAGCATTGCCACGATCGGCACCGCCGGTAACCCGGGGGCCTCGTGCAAGGACATCCTGCAGAAGTCCCCCACGAGCACCGACGGCGTCTACTGGATCAAGACCGCGAACGTCGCCACCACCGTCTACTGCGACATGACCACCGGCGGCGGCGGGTGGACGCTGGTGAGCTACGCGTACCGCGCCCAGTCCGGAGGCTCCGAGGTCTACTACCTGCCGAACGCCGCCCAGGGCGTATGGGACCCCGCGGCCCGCGGAGGCAAGGGCGCCATCAACGCCACGCAGCTTCTCCAGGGCGCCTCGCAGCTGGCGTTGACCGTGACCAACGGCGGTGCCCAGGCCGTGGCCGGCAACCTGAAGAGCTACGGCCTCGCGTACACCTGGGCCAAGGCCACCGGCTACGATCGCTTCGGCTTCGACCTGTCCACCACGTCGTGCATCGACGTGAACATCACCGAGCTCAACTCCGGCGCCACGTTCTCGGCGAAGACCTTCGCCAATCGCCCCCAGGTGAGCTGCTCCGGCCACGCGGGCGGCACGGGCTTCGAGCGTCAGTTCATCGGGTTCAACAGCGCCACCTGCTACGGCGCATGTGGCTCCGACCCTACCAACTCGAACGGGATGGTCGTCTGGTACGGCGACGGGTACGACCCGACCACCTCAGGCGGTCTCTCGGACCCCGAGCGCGCGGCCTCGTTCGGGTTTTGGATCCGCTGAGCCCACCAACGTCGTGCTGAACCCGCTCTCCCAGCTCCTCGCCGCGGCCACTCGAGGCCACACCGTCCGCGCGGACATCACCCCCGACTGGCAGCAGGGGCGGAGCGTCTTCGGGGGGCTCCAGGCCGTGCTGGCGGTGGCGGCGATGCGCAAGGCCATGCCTGAAGAGGGCCTCGCGTTGCCGCTTCGCGTGCTGCAGGCCACCTTCGTCGCGCCGATCGCGGCGGGCACGGTGGAGGCGCAGGGCCGGCTGGTGCGGGCGGGACGACACACGGCCATCGTGGAGGCCCACCTCGGCGAGGCCCTGAGCGCCACGGGGGTCTTTGGCGCGGCCCGCACGTCGGTGGTGGCTGTTACGCCGTCTCCCGTGGGGGCCGAGCTGCCAGGGGAGGGCGCCGTGCTGCCGGCGATACCCGGCGTGATCCCTGCGTTCACGCAGCACTTCAATGCGCGGTTCGTCAGTGGCGCGCTGCCTTACTCGGGGCGGCTGGAGACCCACCAGGTCATCGCGATCGACATGCTGGACGACGGTCCGGTCACCGAGTCGCACGTGATCGCCCTGGCCGACTTCGCGCCGCCCATCGGCCTCACCGCGCTGCGCCCGCCGCAGCCTGGCAGCACGGTCACCTGGATGCTGGAGCTGCTTCGAGACCGCTGGGACGATCTCGGGCTCTGCGGGTGGCGAATCGAGGCGCAACTCGTGGCGGCCCGCGACGGATACACCAGCCAGCGGCTGATGTTGTGGGCGCCCGACGGCACGCCCGCCGCTCTGGGCCACCAGCACATGGTGGTGTTCGGCTGAGCTCAGCCGGGCCGGCCGCTCGACCCGGCAAGTCCTCACGACACGATCGTTGACACCCGCACGACCTCGGGCCAGATCCCTGGCCCGGAGGGCGCCCCATGTTCCCCAGACCGCACCTGGTTGCCCTGCAGGCCCTGCTCGCCTTGTTTGCGGTGCCGTCGGCGCTCGCGCAGGTGCCGCTTCGGACGCCCGAGCGCACGTCCTGGCTGGACCCGCGGATCGAGCCCCTCGTGCTCGTGCGCTCGGTGTTCGCGTACACGCTCGAGGACCAGCCCACGGTCACCGACCCCTCCGGCAAGTCGTTCACGCTCGACTCCACGAAGGCGCCGCGCTCCGCCTTCGGACACCGCAGGGGCTTCGTCCTCGAGGACGCGGAGGTGGGCCTGCGGGGGCGCTTCAACGAGCTCGGCCTGTACTACCAGGTGGCGATCGAGTCAGTGCCCCGCGAGAAAGACGGCAACCGCTCCGATGACTACCTCGAGGACGCGTTCTTCGGTTGGGACGCCTTCACATTTCTCGACCTACGCGCGGGGCGGATGAAGGTGCCATTCGGTCAGGCCAACCTGCAGGCCACGGCCGAGCGCGACCTGCCTTATGCCCCCACCCTGGACGTGCTCGTCCCGAAGCGTCAGCTCGGCCTGCGGGTCTCCGGGGGCGACCCATGGGGCGCATCCCGCCTCCACGTGGGCGTGTACAACTCGGTCTCCGGCGCCCAGGAGGAGCTGCGATTCCTCGAGCAGCTGCTCTACGTCACGCGCCTCGAGCTGCGCATCCACAAGATCATGCAGGCCGCGGGCACGAAGTGGCTCGACTTCGAGTGCACCTTGGGTGGCAGCTTCGCGTGGACCGAGGAGAGCTTCGACCCGCCCACCGAGCACCGCTGGGTCGGGGCCGACCTCCACCTGCACCTCTGGCGGTTCACGCTGCGTGGCGAGCTGGTGATCAAGGACTTCTTCCGCGCCGAGAACGCTGACGGGTCCAAGATCGCCGACCGCGGCCTCGGGTGGTCCGCCGAGCTCACCACGGAGCTCGTCGAGGGCCTGCTGGACACCACCGTACGCGTCGAGGAGACGGACGGCGACGACCGGGCGCTGGGCTTCGGGGCGTCTCTCTCGATCGACGAGGCCGCCCTCCAGAACAAGCGCTGGGTCACGGTGGGCTTGGGCGTCACGCCGTGGCGGTTCGCGCGGATCTCGGCGAACTGGATCTATCGCGAGGAGCTCGAGGGCTACTCGCTGGATAACGATGTCTTCCTCCTGCTCACGCAGCTGGCCCTGTGAGCGCCCTCCGTGGTGTCCGCCGCGCTCGTGATGAGGTGTTCATGACTCGCCTGCTCTGGATTGCGTCGCTCGCGGCCGCCTCGTGCCGCTTCGAAGACGTCCCCCCCACCGCCGCAGCGCCCGACCTCCCCTCGGCCTCGCCCGCCCCGGCGGCCCCGGACGCCGGCCCCGAGGAAGACGCTGGGCCAGAGGCGGCCGCTGACCGAGCGGACGCCCCCGGGGCGTCGGAGGCACCCAAGGCGGTCGCCGTGGCCACGCCCGACAGCTGGGCCACCGACCCTGAAAAGGCGCCCTACAGCGTCCACATGACCTGGGAGGGGGAGGCGGATACCAGCGTGGTGTTCACCTGGGCCACGGCGTTCAACGACGTCGCCGTTGAGGTCCCGCGCGTGATCATTCAGCCGAAGGCCGAGGTCGAGGCGGCGGGGCAGTTCACGTGGGGACCTGCCACGGTCTTTGAAGGCGAGGGCGCCAACTACAAGGAGTCGCTCCTCGGCGTGGATCTCTCCAACGATCTGCACGTGGTCTGGACGGTGCGCGCGACGGGGCTGGTGCCCGACACGGACTACGTCTGGCGCGTTGGCTTCGGGGACGTCTCGCTCGAGACCGGCGAGCTCAAGGACCCCAACTGGTCCGAGCTGGGCTCGGTCCGCACCGCGCCGGTCAAGGGCTCGCGGGCCCCCTTCACGTTCGTCGTCGCCGGCGATAGCCGGGGCGGCGAATCGGAGATCGCCGCTCGGATGGACCGCTACGTCGCCGTGGACGCGCGGTTCTGGCTGTTCACGGGCGACATGACCGTGGGCGGGACGCAGCCCGAGTGGGACAGCTGGATGGGCGTGATGCAGCCTCTCACCACGCGGCGCGTGCTGCTCCCGGTGCAGGGCAACCACGAGATCCTCGCCGACCTCTACTACACCCAGTTCGCGCTGCCCTCGCACCCGGAGCTCCCGGAGCACCTGCGCGAGCACGCGTGGTCGCTGGACTACGGCAACGTGCACATCGTGGGCCTGGACTCCAACACCCAGGTGCTCGCAGAGGAGCAGGTGCCGTGGCTCGAGGCCGACCTGGCCGCCGCCAGCGCCGACCCCGACATCGACTGGATCGTGGCGTTCTTCCACCACCCGGCCTACTCGGCCTCGAACCACGGCTCCACGTCGTGGGTGCAGAAGAACTTCGTGCCCGCCTTCGAGAAGTTCGGGGTGCCCCTCACGATCGCCGGCCACGACCACAACTACGAGCGCACGGTGCCTATCAAGGGCGGGGCCGAGGTGGGCTGGCAAGAAGGGCCGATCCACGTTACTGCGGGCGCGTTCTTCGCGCCGGCGTACTCCAACGGTAAGAAGTGGTTTACCGCGGTGAGCCACCACGGCGACCTGCGCAACTGGATGATCCTGGACGTGGACGGCAAGGTCCTGAAGGCCACCGTCTGGTCTGGGGACGGGGGGCCGGGGGTTCCGGGGCAGTCGCCGCTCGACGAGTTCACCCTCACGCGCCCCGAGTAGGACGAACTGACATGGCAACCATCGAACAAGTCTTGGCGTTCATCGACCACGCGCCCGCTCCGGCGGAGGCCTACTCCGTCGAGCGCGTGGCGGCGCGGGCCGCGCTCCCCACCGAGCAGGTCCAGGCCTTCCTGAGCCCCTGGCGCCGCTTTGAGCTCACCGGGCAGCACGAGCTCGGCTTCGCTACCGGCGTTCGGGGGGAACATCAGGTGGTTGTCGGGCTGAGCCAGGCGACGATCGAGTCCGACGACGGGCCCGAGCGGCTGGTGGAGCTGGTGCTCTTCGACACGGAGGGCTCGCCCGTTGGCGGCGAGTCCCTGCGCGTCCAGGAGAACCTCTCGCTGAGCGCGCTCCTCCCCATGCTCGAGGTCACGGCCGCCACGGTGTCCATCCAGGCGTTCGCGCACCCACGGCAGGACTTCTTCGCGCTGGTGCCCTTCGACGACGTGGCCCACGGAGTCGCGATGGACGGCGTTGGCGAACCCGGCGCCCTGCGCGAGTGGATCGAGACCGGCAGCGCCCTCTTCGTCTGGGAGTCCACGGAGCTCCGCGTCACCAGCTGAGCGCCCGGGTCACACGAGGAGCAGCGGGATGCCCAGCGTGGCCAGCACCGTCCCGAGCCATGCGGTCCAGCGGTAGCGCTCGCCCAGATACCGGATCGCGAGCGGCATCAGGAACAGCGGCGTGGTCGACAGGATGGAGAGCGCCAGGCTGGCCGGCATCGACGCGTACGCAACCTGTTGCAGGAAGATCCCGACGAACGTCGCGAAGAACACCGCGGTGAGCTCCCTCCGCAGGGTGAGCACGCTCCGCAGCGGCACGCTGTCCACCACGAGGCGCTGGCTCAGCGCCGTGGCGCACCAGAGCCCCACTGCGGCCCCGGTCATGCGCAGCGTGGCGCCCGACAAGATGCTCGGCGCGTCACCGGCGTGGAACGCGCGATGGGCCAGCATGCCGGCGAGGGCGTTCGAGAGCGACGACAAGAGGCCGAGCCCGAGACCGGCGCCCAGGCGCAGGGGGGCGCTCCCCGGGCTCGCGTCCTTCCCGAAGAGCACCAGCAGCACGCCGCCCACCACGAACGCGATCCCCAAGAGCTCGTGGGCCCCGAGCGACTCCGTCCCCAGCGCGGCCCCGAGGATCGCCGCCCAGATCGGGGAGAGCTGGTTCATGGCCACCGCGGGCTGAGCGCCTACGAGGCGGATCGCCGCGAAGAGGAAGAAGTCGCCGAAGGCGAGCCCCACCACTCCGGACGCCACGAGCAGCAGGCCCTCGGACCGCGTGAGGGCGTGGAGCGTGGCCGCGGGATCGGTGGCGATCACGGCGAGCCAGAAGAGCATCGTCGCCACGCTGACCCGGAAGAGGTTCATCGCGCGCGGGCCGAAGCGGTGGATCGCGCCGGTGAGCACCGTGGTGGAGCCCGCCCACAGCGCCGACGTGGTGAGCGCGGCGGCCGCCCCGACGAGGCCCTCGGCGATCATCGAATCGGACTCGCCTGGCCGGAGCGCCACCGGCCCCGCCCGCCACCATGAGCACGCGCTGTGGGCATGGGGCGCCGCTACCACGGCGCGTGCCCCCCCGCCAGCCTGAGGCACGCAAACCCGCCCGGGTGGGTCCCCTGTCCCCGCCGCGGGGTGCCCTTGACAGGTTGCGGACTCCCGCGCTCCAGTGCCGGAAACTCAATGCCCGCGGGTTCCCCGCGGGCCACACGCGGAGCGCTCCATGAACCTCGTCCTCGCCACCCTGTTCGTCACCCCGATGGCCCTGGCGGCCGACTCCGCTGCCCCTGCGCAGCAGCCCACTGCACGCGCCCTCGCCACCACGACGGCGTTCCCCGAGCTCCTGATGTCGATGCCCGACGGCGACAAGAAGTGCGGCTTCGACTCCGACTGCAGCCACGGCAAGTGCGACGGCGGGAAGTGCGGCGGCTGCGGCTTCGACTCGGACTGCAAGGGCTGGGGCAAGTGCGACGACGGCCAATGCGGGGGCTGCAGCTTCGACTCGGAGTGCAAGGGCTTCGGTTCGTGCAAGAGCGGCCGCTGCGAGAAGTCGCCGTACTGAGCCTCCAACCGGCGCATGGACCCACGTCAATGTCTGGGCGTTTCCGGGCGTTCGAGAGTGCGCGGCCATGAGGTGGCGAGCCTATGGTTACGGCACGGGTGGTCCCTGCCTCCCGGGACTGGCCCCGGTCGCGCGGGGTGACTGTGCCGAGGTCCACTCTGCGATACCTCGTACTCATTGCCCTCCTCTTCGGCTGCCAGGCCACCACCACGTCGCGGCTGGCGCTCCGCGTCTACGACCCGCACGGGCGCGTGGAGGCCCCCCTGGGCGTGCCCGGGGTTCGGGCGCGGTCGTGGGAGGTGGGCGAGGCGGCCCTGGACTGCGCCCTCGCCACCCCTCCGGACAACGCGGTCTCGGCGATCGAGCTGCGCCTCACGCTGGACGGAGAGTCGTTGCGCGTGGATCTGGCGGAGACGCGCAGCTCGCGCGACGAGGCAGTGCGTCGCTGCTTGGAGGCGTCGCTCGGGTCTCTGGTCATCGAGGCGCCGCCCGACGAGCCACGGCTGCCAGTCCCCCTGCGCGTGGAGCTGGGCCCGCGCTGACGCGCCCGCACCACAAGCGCGAACCGAGCTACCCTGCGGGCGCCCCTCCGATCGTCCGGCGCGCGCGCCGCTACGAGGCCGCCGAGCATGAGTGAGCGCACCGCCTGGGGCCGCTGGGACTGCTCCCGCTGTGGCAAGGTCGACATCTCCGGGAAGTACAAGCGGTGTCCCGCGTGCGGCGACCCGCGCGAGCAGGCGGAGCTGGATGCCATGCGCCCGCCCACGGCTTCCGACCTCGCGGCGCCGATCCTCGACGCGGAGGAGCTTGCCCTCGCCCGAAGCGGTGCCGACTGGATCTGTGGCTTCTGCGGCGGCACCAACCAAGGGCGTGGGCCAGACGCGCCGCCGCTGGACCCTACCGCACCGCTGATCTGTGGCAGCTGCGGCGCTAGCTCCGGCGACGCTACGGGGCATGGAAAGACTGGGCCGGTCCTGCCGGAAGCTCCTGCGGACCCGGGTGGCTCGTGGTGGCGGCGCGCCACCCGGAAGTCGAGAGCCCTGGCGATCGTCGGTGTGCTGGGCCTCACAGGCTTCGCCTTCGCTTACTGGGCCACGCGGACCTCCGAGCACGTTGGGCACGTCACCTCGCTCACGTACGTCCACATCACCCAGCTCCAGCGCTGGAGCGACGTCACCCGGGGACAGTGGGGTCGGCCTGCCGAGCGTCTCGAGGTCCGCCCAGTCGGCGCAAAGGGAGAGACCGCCGGCGTGCAGGTCACCAGCTGCTCCCAGCGGCACCACTCGAACGAGAGCTACGCGTGCGGCACGGAGACCTACACAGACAGCGAGTCCTACACCTGCGGCACCACGCAGAGCTGCTCCATGGTCAACAACGGCAACGGCAGCTTCACGGAGAAGTGCAGCAGCTCGCCCAAGACCTGCACGCGGCCGGTCACGCGCACTCGCACGAAGATGTGCACGCGCCCGGTCTACCGGGAGTGGTGCGACTACCGCACGCAGGAGTGGAGCGTGGTGGAGTCTCGGACCGCGGAGGGCCAGGGGCACGACCTCCGCTGGGAGACTCTGCACGCGATGGGCGACCTCGAGCGGATCGCCCACGTCAACACCTACACGGTGGTCTCTGGGCTCGACGACGACCCCGCCGCGCATACCCAGACCGTGCCTCGAGAGGCCTATGACAAGTACGCGGTGGGCGACGCGATGATCTTCACCCTCCAGAACGTGGGCGGCGTGCAGGGCGTTCGGAGAGCCGACGGAGGGCCCTGACGGCCCTGTTCACCAGTTGGGCGGAACCACGGGGAGGGGGTGCGCCTCGTACCACGCGATCGTCTGCCGGAGCCCGTCGTCGAAGCCCACCTGAGCGCGCCAGCCCAGCCACTCCGCCGCCCGAGTGACGTCCAGGAGCCTGCGCGGCTGGCCGTTCGGCTTCGACGCGTCCCACACGATCCGACCGTCGTACCGCATGAGCCGCGCCACGTGGCTGACCAGGTCCTTGATGCTGATCTCCGTCCCCGAGCCCAGGTTCACCGGCTCGGAGGTGTCGAGCACCTCCAGCGCGCGCACGATGCCCTCAGCGGCGTCGTCCACGTACAGGAACTCGCGCGTGGGCGAGCCGTCTCCCCACACCACGAGCTCGGGCGCACCGCTCTCGCGCGCGTCGTAGACCTTCTTCACCAGCGCCGGGATCACGTGCGAGGAGCGCGGGTCGAAGTTGTCGCCGGGGCCATAGAGGTTCACCGGCAAGACGAACACCGCGTTCGTGCCGTACTGCTGGCGATACGCCTGGCTCATCACGAGCAGCGCCTTCTTCGCGATGCCGTAGGGCGCGTTCGTCTCCTCGGGGTACCCGTCCCAGAGCGACTCCTCCTTGAAGGGCACCGGCGTGAACTTCGGGTATGCGCAGATCGTCCCTGCGGTGAGGAACTTCCGGATCCCTGCGCGGCGCGCCGCCTCGAGGAGCTGCACGCCCATGATGAGGTTGTCGTGGAACAGCTCTCCGGGCTTCTCGCGGTTGAGGCCGATCCCCCCCACCTTCGCCGCCAGGTGCACCACCGCGTCTATGCCGTCGACCACGCGGTCACAAACCGAGAAGTCGAGCAGGTTCGCCTCGTCCGAGGTGGGCGCCACCACCACCGCGCCGCGCGCCTTCAATAGCCGACACACCACGCGCCCCAAAAAGCCACGGCCCCCCGTGACCAATACCGTCTGCCCACTCAGCTGCATCACTTGCGCTCCTCGACCACCCGACCTCGGGAGCGCAGCGCCTCGAGGTCGTGGCTCACCATTCTCCGCACCAGCTCGGGAAACGACACCTCGGGCCGCCAGCCCAGCCGCTCGCGGGCGCGCGACGCGTCCCCGATTAGCAGGTCGACCTCGGTGGGACGGAAGTACCGCGGGTCGATCGCCACGTGCTTCTCCCAGTCCAGACCCACCTCGGCGAAGGCCCGCTCCACGAACTCGCGCACGGTGTGCGTCTCGCCGGTGGCCACCACGTAGTCGTCCGCGGTGTCTGCCTGCAGCATCAGCCACATGGCGTGCACATAGTCCGGCGCGTAGCCCCAGTCGCGCTTGGCGTCCAGGTTGCCCAGGTAGAGCTTGTCCTGCAGCCCCAGCGCGATCGCCGCAACGCCGCGCGTGATCTTTC
>SXOO01000258.1 GCA_005776725.1 Pseudomonadota bacterium
AGTCGGTGGCGTCCGCGAATGCCGAGTTGACGAGATGCGTGCCCTTCTCCGATGGAGTTCTTGTGAATCAAACGAGACCAACGGAGAGGGCATGCGCGTCGAGGAGCTTACCCGAGTTGTCGGGCTGAAGGACATCGTCGTTGAGGGCATCGTGAGCGAGAGCGCTGAGCAGGTGCATCTGGCGGTTCGCCCCGCCAATGACCTGCCGCTCTGCCGGAAGTGTGGAGACCCTTGCCTGCTGGTGCACTCGACGAGGGCGCGTGTGGTGCGGCATCTCGATGCGTTCGGTCGCCGCACCTGGATGGCCTTCGACTCCCGGATGGTCGACTGCCTGGCGTGTGGGCTCGGGGCCGAGGCGCTGTCCTTCGTCGACCCCGGCATGCGCACGAGCCGAGCCTTCCGGCGCGCCGTGGGCGAACTCTGCGCCCTCCTCCCGCTCAAGCAGGTCGCCGAGGAACTCCACCTGTCGGAGGACACGGTTCGGACCATCGACAAGGAGTACTTGGCGGCGCAGTACCCGCCGCCAGACCTGTCGGACTTGCGCACGATCGCGATTGACGAGATCGCCTACCGGAAAGGCCACAAGTACCTGACGCTCATCCTCAACTACGAGAGTGGGGAGGTCATCTGGAGCGGCGAAGGGCGAAAGGAGGCGACCCTGGCGACGTTCTTCGCCGCACTCTCCCCGGAGGTCCGCGGCCGCATCGAGTACGTCTCGATGGACATGGCCACGCCCTTCATCAACGCCGTCGCAGAGTGGTGCCCGAGGGCCGCCGTCGTGTTCGACCGGTTCGACGTCGTCAAGCACATGAACGAGGCGGTGAACGACACCCGCAAAACCACGATGGCCAAGGCCGACGCGAAGATCCGCCGGAGCGTCAAGGGCAAGCGCTTCGTCCTCCTGCGCCGGCGGGCGACCCTGACGGACAAGGACGCGGGCCGCCTGGAAGAGCTCTTGACGCTCAACACTGATCTCACCAAGGCCTACCTCATGAAGGAGGACTTCCAGCAGTTCTGGACGCTTCCCAGCCTCGCAGAGGCAGCTACGTTCCTCGATGCCTGGACTGCCGAGGCCGCTGACGCTGGCATTCCACCGATCGCCCGCGTCGGACGAATGCTTCAGAACCACCGAGCGGGTCTGCTCGCCTATCACCGTAGCCGCATCTCGAACGGGCTGCTCGAGGGGCTGAACAACAAAATCAACGTACTGCGCCGCTCTCGGTATGCCTTCCGTGACCTCGAGTACTTCGGCCTGAAGATTCGCCAGTTGTCGATCGTGCGTTCCAAGCGACGGCATCAGACGTACCCCCTCGTGGACGTTACGCGGGACGCTGCATGAGCATCGGCTATCAACTCAAGCCGTGGAGAGCCTCTTTCTTGAGGACACGCCGTATATCCTTGAGAGGAAGGCTGGAGACGGAAGAGCCCTCGACCTTGCAGGGCCAGGGGCTCAGATGCCGTGCCTCGGGGAAAGTCCAATCTAAGTGAGTGCTCTTTGCTTGCGGCGTATTCAGTGGGCGCGACGTTTGCCGACAGGTCACGGGGCGGGAGGCTCGGGGGCGGCGCCGTCCGCGAGGCGGTAGTAGGCGTGGATCAGCTGCCCGTAGTCGTCCAGGGGGGCGTCCTGACCCAGCCGCTCGAGGCGTCGAGTAGCGGGACGGTGCGCCCGCAGACAGGTGGCCGTGACGTCGCAGCCACTGCACCCCGCGCTCCGGCGCAGCGGGAAGGCGCCGCCCTCGAGGAGCCTCACGGCCAGCTCCAGCACGTGCCGCGCGGCCTCCGTGAGGCGCTGCTGGTCAAGCACGTCCGCCCCGACGACGGCGTGGCCCCCGGACTCGGGGAGGAACTCGAAGCCCACCCAGGACGGCTCCTGGGCGTCGGCCTCCGCGAGCCAGGTGTAGAACGGCGCCTGGAGGCGTCGGCCCCGGCGCACCGCGTCGACCAGCTCGCGCGCCTCGGGCTTGCCGGTCTTGAGGTCCGCGTAGCGACGGCGTCCGTCGGGTGAGCGGTCGACCCGGTCGATCCGCGCTTCGATCGTGACGGAGCGACCGCTGGGCAGCGTCAACGCGGCGCGTTTGTGCACCTCGGTCGCCTCGGGCCGCGGGCCTGGCACCGAGAAGCGGCCGCGCATCATCTCGACGAGGCCCTCCACGCGGACAGCCACCTCGGGGGCCGCCACGGCCACCGCCAGGCGAGCGCCCAGGCCCCCATCCTCGGCCTTGGCGCGGTGGGCCAGCTCGGACCCCGCCGCGTCGCGGGCCACGAGGAGCGCGTCGTCCCAGGTGAGCGGGTCGGCGCCGTCGGTCCCAGCGAGCCACGCCACGAGGCGTTCGTGGACGGCGTGCGTCACGTTGCCCACCAGGACAGGGTCGGGCTCAGGAAGGCCGAGGCCGCCGTCCGTGGCCCCCACGCGCAACACGCGCTCCACGAAGAACCGCCACGGGCAGCTCATGAGGGCCTCGACTCGCGTGGGGGCGATAGCGCGATCGAGCTGCGGCCTCATGAGCGCGTCACCCGGGCCGTGGCCCACCAGGCCGTCCCGCGCTCCCGGAGCGGACCCCAGCCGGTCGCGGTATTGCGCTGCGACCAGCGCCGCCGCCAGTGACGGCCTCCGCTCCGCGGTGGCCACGCGGACCAGGGTGTCGGACGCCTCGAGGCCGAGTTCCGTAGCAGCCAGGAGACCCAGATCACGCGGCACCAAGGCGCCCCAGCGCTTCTCGCCGGCGAGCTGTCGGAGCGCGTCCGCGGCGCGGCGCGGGATGTTCACGTGGTGCGCCGCGCGGACGGACTCGAGGAAGGGGCTGGCCGCCACGGCCTTGCCCTCGTCGTCCGAGCGCTGGTGCACCAGCGTGAGCGCGCGGGTGGCCGCGCCGACGGCGTGGTCGAACAGCAAGCGCTCCTCCGCGTACCCGCGCTCCTTGACGGGCAAGGCCTCGAGCCCCAGGTCCGACGCGAGGCGCCGACGAACGGCGTCCGGGAGCAGGGGGTCTTCGCGGATCGCTCGAGGCCATCGCCGCCGATCCAGTCCGATGAGCCAGAGGCGCTCGAAGCTGAACCCCCGCGCGGCCATCACGTCCATGACCCGCACGCCGCCGCGGGGCGGCTCCTCCACCTCGAAGCCGTCCAGGATGCGGAGCGCCGCGCGGACGAAGGCCCGGCGCCCCACCGCGATCGGCGTGGCGTCGAGCGCGGCCTTCACCGACTCGAGCGCGCTGACCTGGACGGTGGTCGGGGGCCCCATGACCGCGCGAACGAGCGCCAGCAGGCTGGCGTGGTGCCCCGCCACGTCGGTCTCGTCGGGCCAGGCCGCGAGCACGCGCGCGGCGCCCACCACACGCGCCCCGAGTGCTCGGCCGGCCTCGGCGTGGAGCGCCACGGGGACCTCGTCGTCGGCGTCGCGCAGGGAGCGTGACTCGAGGAGCGCGTGGCCTTCCACGAGCCGCTCGCCCAGGCGGAGGAGCGCCTCGCCCTCGTGCGCCCCGGCGCGGGCGACTGCAGCCTCGAACGCACCGACCCAGCCACCGAGCTCGAGGCGTACCGCGCGCCCCCCGTGCCTGAAGGCGTCGAAGAGCGCGGCGCGCTCGAGACCCCGCTCGGCCAGACCCAGGAGCGCGGTGAGGCCTCGCACCACACCGAACGCCCTGCCGGGAAGCGAGCGCCCGGCCCGCAGCGGGATGCCGGCGCGCCCGAAAGCCTCGCGGACCACGGGCAGGATGGACTGGATCTCCCGGCCGACCACGGCGAGCGAGTCGTGGGAGGCGCCCGCGAGGAGCGCCTCGCGGATCTCGCGCACCACCGTGTCGAGCTCACCCCGCACACCGGACACGGCGATGGTCCGGACCTCGCGCTCCGCTGTGAGCACCCGGGGCGCGTGCTCCACCCGCTGGACCGCAGGAAGTATGAAAGTGTCGAAGATCCGCCGCAGGTAGTCGTCGGAGTCGGGGAGCGCCGAGGCGCCCTCACGCGGCCCGTTCTCAGGTGTTGGCCCCGCAGACGGCAGGAAGATCGTGGCGTTTCCGCCCCGCAACACCGCCTGGAGCAGCTCGGCCATGGCGCCGGTGACGTCGTAGAGGCCGTAGATCAGGAGGTGGCCGGGCGCGGCTTCGTAGCGCTCTGCCGCGAGGCGGAGACGATCCGCGCGCGTCACCAGGCCGGCCGCGTCGAGCGCCACGCGCAGCCCGGCCAGGGTCTGGAAGAGCTGGCGCGTGCGGAGGTCAGGACCCAGCGCCTCGTCGGCCGCCTCTAGCAGCCCCGCGTGGAAGCCGGCGTCGTCCAGATCGCGAAACGTGGCGAGCAGAGACGCCTCGGGCTCGTCGAACGCGGCGATCCACTCGGGGAGCGGCCGGGCCGCCAGAAGCAGGCGCAGCACCTCGTCGGGCGCCTCTCGCACCTCGGGCGTGAGGCGCGCCGCGAAAGAGAAGAGCGGCGCCACGTCCACGCCGAGCCAGGTCCCGCCCGCCGAGCGCCCGAGCTCGCGGCGACACCACTCGAGCAGCGCGCTGCCGGGCACGATCACGGTGACCCGGGCGAGCGGCTCGGCCCGCTTCAGCGCCGCGACGCGGGCTACCAGCGCCGCCCACTGCGACGGGACGTCGGGTGCGAAGACCGCGGTAGACACTCAGCCGCCGGCCGCGGGGTCGTCGATGTGCCCGCTAGCGTCGCGCGCGTTTCGCAGGGCCAGCCCGAGGGCCTTCGGCATCTCGGCCTCCACGGCCTTCGCGGCCAGCCGGCACGCGTTGGCGAGGGAGCCGGCCTGAGAGCCGGGCAGGGCCAGGATCGCCACCCGGTCCAACCCGAGGAGCGGCGCGCCGCCGTAGGCTTTGTGTTCCACCACCTCGTGGAACCGCACCACGGCGTCTTCCAGCAGCTTGAGGCCGACGCGCCACGTGGTGCGCGTGCGGTACGCGCCCTTGGCCATCGAGACGAGCGCGTCGCCAACGCCGCCGAGCAGCCCGACCACCACCTGCCCGGTGAAGCCGTCGCAGACGATGACGTCGGCGGCGCCGCGGGGGATGTCGAGCCCCTCGACGGTGCCCACGTACCGGAGGCTGGAGTCGCTCTCGAGCCGGCGGTGGGCCTCGACGAGCTCAGGCGGGCCCACGCGCGGGTCACGGCCAACGGAGAGGAGCCCCACCGTGGGCGCATCGATCTTCGAGACATGCTGGGCGTAGGCGGCGCCCATACGCGCCCAGGTGACGAAGTCGTCCGCCGTGGGTCGGAACGTGGCGCCCACGTCGAGGATCAGCGCGAAGGGGTCGTCGTGGCCTGGACGCGGCAGCGCCGGATACACGGCGCACAGCGGGGCCCGCCGCAGCGACCCGACGAGGCCGAAGTGGCTGAGGCACGCGCGGATGGCGCGCGGCGGGTCGCAGGCGGTGACCAGGGCGTCGCCGCCGTGGCCGCGGACGATCTCGGCGGCGTGCTCGACCGCTTGACCGAACGGAGCGGGCCGGACCCGAATCCGCTCGGCGTTGTGCGAGCGCCGGCTCAGCTCGCGATCGATGGCCGCCGGGTCGCCCACCAGGATCACGTCGAAGTTGGCTGTGGTGTCCAGGGACACAGCGGCCGCAGCCGCCACGGGCGCGGCGGGCGCGTGAGTGCCCCCCTCGGCGTCGAGCACAATCGTCGGCACGGATTCCTCCGGAGCGGTTCGCGCCGAGGATACCGGCCGGGGGCCGTTGGGGATAGCCGGCGGAAATTCCTACGTGTGCGTGCCTTCTTTGGCAGAAAGCTACCTTCTCGTAGGCCTACGGCCCGGGCCCGGCCTCAGGATCCAGCTGTGACCGCGTGGCAAGGCTCTTGCGTAGAGGGCGGCGCACCCGTCCCGAGGAGTCCCCATGGTTGGAGCCGACATCGCCTGGATCATCGTCGCAAGCGGCCTCGTGCTGCTCATGACCCCTGCCCTCGCGTTCTTCTATGGGGGCCTCGTGCGCTCCAAGAACGCCTTGAACACCATGATGATGAGCTTCGCCGCGTTCGCGGTGGTGGGCGTCGTCTGGGTGTGCGTGGCGTACTCGCTCGCGTTCGCCCCAGGCAACGCCTGGATCGGTGGGCTCGACCACCTGTTCCTGAAAGGCGTCGACCTCGAGGCCAAGGGGACGATCCCGCACCTCCTGTTCATGGCCTACCAGGGCACCTTCGCAATCATCACCGCCGCGCTGATCTCCGGCGCCGTGGTGGAGCGTATGCGCTTCGGGCCTTACCTCGCGTTCATCGCTTTGTGGACCGCCCTGGTCTACGCGCCCGTGGCGCACTGGGTGTGGGGCGGTGGCTGGCTCCAGACCGATGGCGCCCTGGACTTCGCTGGCGGCACTGTTGTGCACGTCAACGCGGCCGCGGCGGCCCTGGTCGCAGCGCTGGTCATCGGCCCTCGGGCAGACTACGGGCGGCAGGCCCCCCTGCCCCACAGCGTGCCGTTCGTGCTGCTGGGCACCGGCCTCCTGTGGTTCGGCTGGCTCGGGTTCAACGGCGGGAGCGCGCTCTCGGCCAGCCCGATCGCGGCGCTGGCGGCTGTGAACACGATTATCGCTCCCTGCGCCACCGCGCTCGTGTGGCTGGGCCTCGACTACGGCCGCACCGGCAAGTTCACCGCGGTGGGCCTCGCCACGGGGATCGTCGTGGGGCTCGTGGCCATCACGCCCGCCGCTGGTTTCATCTCTCCAATGAACGCCTTGCTCCTGGGCGGACTCGCAGCGATCCCGAGCTACGTCGGCATCATCATCCGGTCGCGGTCGCGCCTGGACGACTCGCTGGACGTCACGCCGGCGCACGGAGTCGGCGGGATTGTCGGCGCGCTACTCACCGGCGTCTTCGCTGCGAAGGAGTGGGGAGGCGTCGACGGGCTGGTAGGGGGCAACCCCGGCCAGGTCGGCACGCAGGCGGTCGGCGTGGCCGCGGCGCTGGCGTATAGCGCCGTGGCCTCGTTCCTGCTGTTGAAGTTCATCGGGCTGTTCGGCGCGCTGCGCCCGACTGCGCGGAGCGAGGCAGTGGGCCTCGATCTCGGCGAACACGGCGAGGAGGGCTATACGACCGGCGACGGGGCGATCCTCGTCCTGCAGGCCAAGGAGACGACACGATGAAGCTGGTCACTGCGATCATCCGCCCAGAGAAGCTCAACGCGGTCCTCGAGGCCCTATTCAAGGCCGACGTGCGCGGCCTCACCATCAGCCGATGTCACGGCCACGGCGGCGAGATCGTGGCCGTCACGAACTACCGCGGCACCACGGCCAAGATGGAGCTGCACGAGAAGATCAGGCTCGAGATCGGCGTCTCCGAGCCCTTCGTCGACATCGCCGTTCAGGCGGTCATGGCGGCGGCGCGCACCGGCGAGGTGGGCGATGGGAAGATCTTCGTGGTGCCGGTCGAGCGCGTGTACCGCATCCGGACGGGGGAGCTCGACACCGAAGCCGTGACCCCTCCGATGACCGCTGGATCTATCTAGGAGCCGCTCCGTGCGGGTAGGCGGCTGAGATCGGTCGCCACGGCGCGGCGTTCGCCTCCACGGCGGGCGCCTCCCTGAGAGCCGTTCAGTGAGCGGCTTGACGCCCCGGAGAACCGACCCGTAGGCTGCCCGCCACCGGCCCGTTCTGGGCCTCGTCACGGAGGTCCCACACCATGATCCATGAGCAAAGCAAGATGCTCGAGCTGATGCGCGAGTTTCTTGGGGAAGACCTGGTCCGCCTCCGCGTCGACGGATACGACCTGCACGAAGACTTCTCGCGGGAAGACACGCGGATGGCGTGCACCATCCGGCACGTCGACGGCCACACGGACGTGATCGAGGGCCGCGGGGTCGGCCCAATCGACGCGTTCTTCAAGGGCCTCATCGAGCGGATGGCGCGCGACTATCCGTCGCTCGAGTCGCTGGTAATCGACAAGTTCGTCGTGGTGGGCAAGCTCGGCGACGGGCGAGGCAGCCAGTCGGACGCGCTGGCCAGCGTCACCGTTGGCATCCGCAACAGCCGGGGCAGCCACTTCGAGTTCGTGTCCGAGTCGCGCTCGGTCACGCGGTCGGGCATCGAGGCCACGCTGCGCGCCGCCGAGTACTTCATGTCGAGCGAGCTCGCGTTCAAGAAGGCCTACAAGGCGCTCCAGAACGCGCGGGAGTCCAAGCGGCCCGAGCTCGTAGCGCGGTACACCGATCTCATGAGCCAGCTCGTGAAGAACACGTCGTACTCCGACGTGATCGAGCAGATCCGCTCGGAGTTCGAGGGCAGCCGCTGATCCTGCGGGCGCTCCTCCTCTGCGTCGCGTTCACCGCGAGCGCAGCGCCTCCGCGCGAGACGGACGGCGCGAAGCTGCGCCGGTACCTCGCCACCGCCCCCCAAGACCCGGCCCGGGTGGCCGTGGCCCGCTCGCTCCAGAAGCTCTCCGTGGCGCGTCTCCTGCGCCTCCTCCGCGATGTGGAGCCGCACGTCGACCGCCCTCCAGCGGGCTCGCAGCGCTTCACTACGCCCTCCGGCGACTACGTCGTGGAGGTTCCCCCCGGCTACTCCCCCCGAAAGGCGTGGCCGCTGCACATCGCGCTCCACGGCCATGGCTCGGGCCAGTCGGGGAAGACGGCGTGCGAGCGGTATTGGCGGGGCGAGCCAGCCGCGAAGGGCTTCCTCCTGGCGTGCCCAGACCTGCGCGACAAGTGGACCACGCCGCGCGGCGAGGCGCTGGTGCTCGCGACCTACCGCGACGTCCAGCAGCGGTTCAACGTGCAGACCGACCGCGTGTCGCTCGGGGGCTTCTCGGGCGGCGGGATCGGGACCTGGCTCCTGGGCCCCGAATATCCCGACCTCTTCGCGGCGCTGGTCCCCCGGGCGGGGATCCCGCCCAGGGCCGACGACGTGATCGCCAACCTCAACGGTCTCCCGATCTACGTCGTGCACGGCAAGGGCGACCCCACCATCCCGGTGGAGAACTCCCGGCGCGCGGCGGAGGCGTTGAAGCGGCTCGGGATCGAGCACATCTACCGGGAGGAGGCCGGCGGCCACGAGTTCTTCGGGCGCCTGAACCACCCGATCCTCGATTGGCTCGTGAAGAAGAAGCGCCAGCTGAGGGCGCGCTTCGAGTACCGCGGTCGCCTCGGCGACGCCCGCCGCATCGTGCACTGGCTGGAGCTCGGCGGGACGGGCGTCGTCACGGTGGAGGCCCGCATCGAGAAGCGCCGGCGCGCGGTGGTGCGGTGGACGGGTGAGGGCAAGGTCACTCGGGTGGTGCTGCACTTGTCTCGGAAGCTCGTCGACCTCCGGCGCGGCTCGATCGAGGTGGTCGTGAACGGCAAGCGCCGCGCGTTCCCGCTGCGCGAGTCGGCAGCCGAGGTGCTGGACAGCTACGACATCACGCGCGACCTGCGCCGGGTGTACACGGTCCGGATTCCCTGGAAGGAGTGACGAGAGCAAGTCCGTCGACGGGACCTGCCTAGCGCCAGGCGGTGACACGAGCCAGAATGCGTCATGCACGCGAGCACCGCCACGCCGCCGTCCGTCGCATCCCCGGGTGTCCACTTGGCCATGCCCACCGCCGCGGAGGCCAAGGCGCTGCTCCGTGCCATCGCGCTCGTCCTCTGGGACTCCACACGCACCGCGGACATCGTTGTGGGCGAGGAGATCTCTGCGCGAGCTCAGCTCGGCTACCTCCTCGAACATCACGTTCGGATCTGCCCGGAGGGGCGGGCCCTGCTGCGCGACCGGCCGGAGCTCGGCAACGCCGACATCCGGGCGCTCCGGCAGCTTCCGGACGGCACGCTGGGGCGGGAGCTCGTCCGCTACCTCGACAAGGAGGGCCTGGACTACCACTTCGACCAGACCATCGCGCCATACCTGACGGACCCCGACCAGAGCTACCTCCTGAGACGAATTCGGCGCAACCACGACATCTGGCACGTGCTGCTGGGACTGGGCCCAGCGGGCCACGAGGAGGTGCTGCTGCACGCGTTCACCTTGAGCCAACTCGGCCTGCCGAGCTCGGTGGCCATCGTGGTGCTCGGCGCCGTCAAGCACATGGTGCTGGAGGGGCGTTGGCGCACGCTGCGGCGCACGCTGCCGGCCACGTTCGAGCTGGGTCGGGTGACGCGGCCGCTGGTTCTGGTGCGCTGGGAAGAGCTCTGGGGCGAACCGCTCGAGAGGGTTCGCCAGCGGCTGGGCCTCCCGCCAGTGCGCTGACCACTGGGGCGATCCGCCGCCGCGTGGGGACCGCTCCCTCACGGGAGCATGTGCCCGTTGTCGTCGCAGCTGAGCTGCCAACGGCGGACGCGGACCATCCGGACGCCGCTCCTGACGAAGGGATCGGTCGCAGCCAGCGACTCTGCGTCCTGCAGACTCGCCGCCCTGACCACGACCTCCGGGTCGCACACGAAGCTGGCGACGCACGCGGTCTTCGGGACCTCCAACGCCGCGCAGTCGTTGGCGGCGGAGGGCCCGACCGCAGTCTCCACGCCTTCGTCGCACCGGAACCGGAAGCAAGGGCCCTCGACTTCGTTGCCGTCGAGGGGCGACTCCACGCAGTACGCGGACTCCGGCGTGCCTTTGGCGGCGTCGCAGCGGGGCTCGGTGCAGCGGTTCCCGTCGCTGTCGGGGCAGACTCGGGTCGCGCCGCCCACGCACGCCCCGTTGGCGTCGCACGCGTCGTTTACCGTGCAGGGGTCCCCGTCGTCGCACTGGCTGGCCGCGACGCGTCCGGTGCAGCCGCCCCGGGCGAATGGACCGTATCACTCGTGAACGAGTAGTCCGGCAGCTCCTCAGCGGGGGGCGTCAGCTCGGACGCTGCCGGCTCGCCACCGCACGCCACCACCAGTACCGCGTGCATGACTGCGAGGGCGAGTAGCCGTGACATGGTCCAAGACATCGGTGGGACGCTACCACAGGAGGGCCGGAGTGGCAGATGGCGACGCCCAGGGTACGGGTGGGCCCATGAGCGACCGGCTCTCAATGCGACGTGGCCCCGGCCGGCCGCCGCCGGTCCCCAGGGGTCGACACCCTCATGTGGCCGCCCTATCCGCTGGGCTCGATGCCGGCGCCAAGCCGCCTTTAGACGAACACCAGCACTGTGGTGAACAGGACGACCAGAGCAGCGAGGCCGGCCTCCCGCCATGCCAACCCCGGGTTGAGCTTGCGCGCGAGCGCCGGCACGCGGACGCGCAAGGACGTGGACGAGACACGCGGCACCGGCGTGGGGACCTCTGCTCGCGCAAGGACTACGTCGAGTGGCACCCGAGTGTCAGGGTCTGGCTCCAGGTGGGCGAGCATGGTGGCCTGTATGTCGGTCCGCTGCGCGATGCCCTCGCCGAACTCCACGTATCGCTCGAGGTCCTGCGCCAGCGCCGCGGCGTCGCGCTGCCGGAGCTTGGGGTTCGTGCTCAGGGCGCGTTCTATGATGCTCCAGAGCGGCCTGCCGATTCCCGCTGGCGGCGGAGCGTCCTGACCGACTGCCCGCATGGCGAGGTAGTCCTGCAGCGCGGTTGCATCGTCGGAGTCGTGTGAGTCCCCGGGGTCGAAGGGCCACGGCACGGCCCCCGTCAGGATTTGGTAGAAGACCACACCCAACGCGAAGACGTCGGTCGCGGTGTCGGTCCGCGCAGGCGTGCCTGCCTTCTGCCACGCGTCGGTGAGCTGCTCCGGAGCGATGTACTCGGGGGTGCCCGCCAGCATGCCAACGTCCAGCTCCTCGCTGAAGTCCCGGCCGGCCAGCAGCTCGTGCCGCTCCAGGAGGTTCAGCAGGCCCTGACTGTCGCTGACCAGTCCGAAGTCCAGGAGCTTGATCCGCACCGCCGAGCGCTCGACTTGTGCCAGGTGGATGACATCCTGGTGGGCGCGGCTGGCGCCGAGGCCCGGCGTCTTTGGCGGCTTCGAGAGCATCACGTTGGCCGGCTTGACGTCGCGGTGCGTAACGCCCAGCGAGTGGAGGTCCTGGAAGGACTTGCACAGCTGGATCATGAGCGCGCATGCCGCCTGCTGGCTGAACCGGCGCCCGGTCGCGAGCAGCTGGCCCAGCGTGAATCCGCTGACCAGCTCCATGACGAGGAAGGGCACCCCATCATCGGTGGTGCCGTGGTCGAGGTACTGCACCACGTTTGGGTTGGCTTCCAGCGCCCGGATGACCTTGACCTCCCGCTGGAAGCGTTTCAGCGCTTGCGGGTGGCTCGAGGTGAGGATCTTCACCGCGACCCGGTCGCCTCCAGGCGCCGTGGCCTCGAAGACGCGTGCGAAGGCGCCGCGCCCGACCAGCCGGACGAGCTGGTAGCCCCCTGGTAGCGCCCTGGGTGTACGAACTGCGGTAGCTTTCATGGTGAGGCCTCCAGGCTGGGCTGGATGGACCAGCCGCTACCTTGGCCCTCGTGACACGTTCACCGGCGAGATAGCGGGGCGCACGCCGTTTCGTGATCGTCCCGCGTGAGCAGCGGCCCGGTGGGATCGGGCGACCGTCGGACGAGCTTACTCGAACAGGGCGAAGGCGTGCCGCCACTGGTTGGCGAGGAAGCCGGGGCGCGCACCATAGCTGGCAGAGCGCCTCCAGCGGCCGCGCCGACTCCGCGAAGCCCACGTCCTTCGGCACCCAGCCGAACGCCTCGATCAGCGCGCCCACCTGGGCCTTCGCGTCCGCGTCGTTGCCGCAGAAAAAACATGGCGGGGCGCCCCTGCGCGAACTGCGGGTTCACCATGAACGGCGCCCCCACGCGGCGCGCCGCACGTTCCGCGGGGGGGCGCCGGCTACGCGGAGCTGGTGGTGCTCCCAGGCCTGGTCGCGCGCCTTGCCGTTGGGGCCCCCAACGTGGACCTCTGGGTGGTGAGCGCGGGTGTGGAGGACGTGTACCAGCTGTTGGTGTCTGGCGGAGTGGACGACGTCATCGGGATCCCGCGGCGCGGCGAGCCGCTCGCGGCGATTCGAGTGCGGAGGCTCTTCGAGGAGCGGTTCGTGGTGATCGGCCGCGCGGGACACCCGGCGCTCGCGGGCGGCACGCTGAGCCTGGACGACTACACCGCGCTGCCCCACGCCTTCGTGGCACCGCGAGGGAGCCCCGGGGGCGTGGTGGACGACGCCCTGGAGGGGCTGGGGCGCAGCCGCCGGGTGGCGGTCGCGGTGCCGCACTTCCTGGTGGTGCCTCACCTCGTGGGCGCGTCGGATCTCATCGCGACGATGGGCGAGCGGCTCGCGCGGACCTACGCGGCGCTCATGCCTCTGGCGGTCGTGGAGCCCCCGCTCCCCCTCCCGCGCTTCTCCAACGTGCTGCGTTGGCACGACCGCTGGCACCACGACCCCGGTCACGCGTGGCTCCGCGGCCTCCTGGCCGAGGCGGCAGACGCCACCTAGGGGCAGTGGGCCTCGGCTGGGCGCCACGAAGCGGGGTCACGCCAACCGGCGCCGCGCGTCATCGACCGCCGCCGGCCTCTCGGTGTCGTTTCTCCAGGACGCAAACGGTCAGCCTGACGGTGGAGGCAACGACAACGCGTGTGGCGCGTCGTTTCGATCCTGGAGCGCCGGCATCGAGCCCAAGGCGAAGGGCGGCCACATGAGGGTGTCGACGCCTGGGGAGTAGTGGACCTCGGCGACGGGGTCGGCGGCCTTATCGAGCCCCAGGTCCTGCAAACAGGCGTGGGTGCGTTGCGGCTCGTCGAGGCGGTACAGGTGCCACGGTGCGTGGAGCATCGCTGCCTCGTACGTGGTGCCGCGGCGCGCCGTGAACAGGGGGTAGCGCTCGCACAGGAAGTAGCGCAGGGACGTCGGCTCGGTCTCGTGGCCAGCCAATCGCTCGCCGACGTGTCCCGCAACCCTGTGCTGCACGCCACCGCGGAGCTGCGCTGAGCACGCCACCTCGCCGGGCGCGCTGCCCAGCACCACCCCCTGGTACACGTACGGGACGCCGTACAGGAGCTTCCCGGCCCACGCGGCCAGACGGTTGCTGACGTAGTTCCGCAGGAAGAAGACACCGAACTTGTCCCCGGAGCGGACGTAAACCCGAACGTTGATCTGCGGGTAGGTGTGCGACAGCGGCAGGCGTACGCGGCGAAGCCAGCGCATGTCGTTCATCCGGAACGAGACCACGCTGAGGTAGCCCTTGCCGTCGGTGTGGCGGTCGAGTGTGAGGCCGCTGGGCAGGAGCGGTTCAACGTCGGCGTCGCGCACGATCTCGTAGTGTTCGAAGATGGCGTCGTGCCAGCCAACCGAGAAGGTCGGGGGCCGACCGAGGCCACGTCGCATAGAGAGTCTGTCGCTCATAGGCCCAGCGTACGCTGGGCGTCGCCAGTGGAACAGCGGTGTAACCCCGTGCGACGATCGGAGCCGCTACTCGCCCAGATAGAGCGCGTAGTGATAGGAGACGCCGTTGGCGGACGCCCAGTTGGCGTCCTGACAGTTGCTGTTTCCGCCGGTGTTCGTCATCGACCCATGAGAGTCGGTGCCGAATGTGCCGCCGGCGCCCGCCCACCCGGCCTGCGCCTCGGACACGGTCCGGAACGCCTGACCGTTGCACCCGAGACCCGCAAAGCTCTGACCGGAGCAGCAGTAGTGCATGTCGTGCCAGTTGCCGAGGCCGCCGCCCGTGTTGTCGCTCGGAGTGGCCTCATGGGAGCCGAGCCGATCGCCGTCCGGTGAGCCCGTGGTGCCACTGGTACAGCCGCCACCGGTCTGAACGCAGTGATTGGCATAGAGCTGGGTGGACAGTCGCACGAGGCGCTCGTTGCCCCACACGTCCGCGGTGTTCGAGGCGAGGGACGCGGAGCCGAGGAGCGTGTTGTCGCCAGCCGCGAAGTACTGGGCCATCGGCTGAGTCCCGGCCTTGGTGAAGATGCGCCAGCCGACGGGGATCCCGCCCTGGTGCACCACGAGCATCACCTTGGTGGCCGCGGTGAGGTCGTTCCAGGCCGCGCTCTTGTGGTCTCCCGTCCAGGGGTTCACTGGGTCCCCGCGCAGGGCCCCGCTGGTCCAGAGCGGATTGGCCCACCACATGACGTGGCCGTCCGAGGTGTGGAGGTTCAGGAGCAGAGTCCATCCCCCACCCGCCGTGGTCATGTCGCAGTGCACCTGGTACGTCGTATTGCCGGGGCGAATCCAGTACGGGCCGTCACCAAGGGAGCCCCCGCCGGACAAGATCGCCCGACACGAGGCGCCCGGGTTCTGCTCGGTGCCTAGCTGGCCCACGCGCGAGAACGAGACGAACTCGGTGCCGTCGCAAACCAGCAGCTGTCGCGTGCCCGAGTCGAAGTACGCGAGGCCCATGGTGGCCAGCGAGCACGCGGACGGCTCGGTCGCCGAGACTTGAAAGCGGAAGCGCCGGGCCTCGTTCAGGGCGAAGTCGGTGTTCGCCCCGAAGGTCTGTACGCCGGACCACGTGTTGGGGCTGGCCAGGCGCCCGAAGGCCCCGAGATCCGGGAGCCCCACGAGGTGTTGGTACTGCCCAGTGGTGGCCACGGTGGCGAGGGTGCTCAGCGCGGCGACGTCGTCGGGGAGCGCCGCGCAACCCCAGCCGCCCGCTTCCCGGCGCCACACCTCGCCCGGAGCGCAGGCGGTGCTGAGCGCCGCCGGAGTCACCGCCCCCGGAGCCAGCGCAGCCACCCCCACACACCCGGTGCAGGCCAGCCCCTCGGCCACGGCCGACACCAGCGCCATGGGCGTGGACTCGAGGCGCGTCCGCGGCAGCGGGGTCTCGTTCTCCACCTGGATGGCGACGTACCGCGTCCCGGGCCCCACGAACGCGGCAGGCCCCACATCCAACGCCAGCGTGAATATCCCGTCCGCGACGTCCGCGGCCACGAAGATCTTCTCTACGAGCGCGGTGCCGTCCTCCGCCTCGATACGAACCGTGAGCCCGTAGTCGCCGTCCACGGCCGCCTGCCCGCCGATAGTCCGTAGGGCACCCTGGAGGCGAACCACGTGGGGAGGCGAGCTGGCGAGGGCGCCGACGAGTAGAGCAGTGCTGAGCATGGCTGGGAGGATAGCCCGTCAGCCGGTGCCCCGTCGAAGCGTCAGTTGCAGACGTTGAACATGAATCCCGCGCCCATGTCTGAGTGGGGCGAGTCGATCAGCGCAGAGGCCCCACCCCAGCAGGCGCCGAGCGCCATTCCCTCAGAGAAGTGGTCGTGAGGGGCCGCCCCGGGCGCGGTGATGTCTTCACGGAGCGTCCATCCGGTGAGGGGTTTGCGCTGATAGAGGTAGGCGCGGCCGGCCAGAGTGCCTTTCTTGCCATCTCCGTCCGCGCTGATCAGCGCGTGATCGCCGGCGATCGCCACCTTTCGCCCGTAGGTGTCGCTTCCCACGGCTGAGCCGACCAGCTTCTGCTTCTCGGTCCAGGAGGTGCCGGCGCGGTCGAAGGCCCACGCCGCCCGTGCCACGGAGGCTCCGACGATGGCGGCGTCTCCTTCCACGGCGACCCCGGCGCCGAACCGGCCGCCGGTCACGGGCGTGGCTGGGGTCAGCCGCGCTTGCTGGGTCCACGGAGCGCCGACGAACACGTAGGCGGCGCCAGCGCCACTCCCTACGCCGTCGGCGCCGACGATCGCGGTGTCGTCCGACAGGTCCACGGAGAAGCCGAAGCGGCCGCCGGCCACGGGATCCGAGGGCATCAGCTTGGCCTCCTGGGTCCACAGCCCCGCGCTGCGCTTGAACACATAGGCGGCGCCTGACTTGGTGCCGCCCGTCGTGTGGCCCGGCGCCCCGATGATCATCCGGTCGCCGTGTAGGGCCGCGCTCGCCCCGAACGTGTCGTCGTAGTGCGAGTCTGCGCCCTTCAGGCTCGCCACCTGCTCGGCCCAGACGGTGCCCGTTCGGAAGTACACGTGGCAGCTCTCCTGGAAGGCCGCGCAGGCCACCAGGGTGTCGCCGTCCAAGGCCACGCTGTACCCGAACTGGCCGCCGGCTCCGAGCAGCTTGGCTTGCTGGGTCCAGGTGCCGCCGTTCCAGACGAACACGTAGACGACGCCCTTCTCGCCATCGTTGACGTATGACGTGATCGCCATGGTGTTGCCGCTGATCGCCATGGCCCAGCCGAGCCGCATGTTGGCGGCCGGGTCGTCAGGCACCACCTTGATGAGCGCCAACTCACAGGCGTCGCCCCTACCGTCGAGGTCGGTGTCGGCCTGGTCCGGGTTGAACGTGGTGGGACAGTTGTCGTTGCATGCCGTCGTAGCTGCGGCGGTGCACAACACGCCGAAGCCCGAGTCGGCGATGCCGTCGCCGTCGGCGTCCGGGTGACACGTCGTGCCGGTCCCAGCGAAGCCGGGTTTGCAGGTACAGGTGGGGCTGGGGCTGCCGTGTGTGCAAAGGGCGTTCGGATCGCAGCCGCCGTTGCCCACCGCGCAGGTGTTCACGCTGCACAAAGTCTTGACGTCTCCCTTGCAGGTCGCGCCCGGCTCGATGGTGCAGGTGGCCGAGCAGCCGTCGCCGCCGGCCTTTCCGCCGTCGTCGCACGCCTCACCGCTGCGGCGGACCCCGTCGCCGCAAGTGTTGTAGACACACTGGGCCGTGGCGCCGCTGCCGTTGCACAAACCGACCGCCAGGTCCACGGCGCCGACCCAGAACCCGAATGTGTCGGGGCCGAAGATGCTCTGATCGTCGATCGCGAAGGTGACGCTGGTCGCGCCGGAGGGCAGCACGAAGAACTGCATCCCGGTGTTCGGGCCGCCCGTTGGTCCAATGATCGTCTTGTCGCCGTCGAAGCTCGCGTAGATCCCCGTATTGAACGCGTCGTACCGCCCCAGCTCTTCGAGCGGCTCGGAGGACGTCAGCACCGTCGGTCCGGTCGAGGAGAAGGCCAGCGCGGCGAAGCCGACGACGAAGCGCCAGTCCGCGCCATGAGCGGTGGCCGCGTCGCCGAAGTCGAAGGTGATCGAGCCGCTGTTCTTGGTGATCCCGGCCGGCGTGTTGATGTTCAGGTACGGGAAGTCTCCCTGCCAGGCGAAGGGATAACCCCCGAGCAACGTGGAGACGAAGTTGCCGTTGGCCGCGGGGGGCGTGAACAAGGAGATCGGCCAAGCGTTCGACCTGTAGAACTTCGCCGTCTGCAGGCTCCCGATCTGGAACGTGTACGGGCTGCCCGCGGTGGCGGTGGCGGGGACGTTGCTGAACTGACTCCAGAGCACCTTCGCCCCGTCGCACTGGGTGATCCGGCACGTGTTCGTGGACAGATCGCAGACATCGGTGGAGCAGCCGTTGGCGTCGTCGCACTGGGTGTTGGCGGTGCACTGAACGCAGGCGGGCGCCGCGGCCCCGTCGCAGACGCCCCCATTGCAGGACGTCCCCACCGGCTGCGCTGCGTTGTGACACGCCTTGGCCACGCAAGCGTCCACGGTGCAGTCGTTGCCGTCATCGCAATCGGCGCCTGTCGCGCAGCCGGCAACCGCGCAGACGCTCTTGATGTCTCCGGTGCAAGTGGCCTTGGCCTCGATGGCGCAAGAGGGCGAGCAGCCGTCACCGGCGGCGGTGTTGCCGTCGTCGCACTCTTCGCCGCCGCGCCGAACGGCGTCGCCGCAGGCGTTGGTCAGGCACTGGGCCGCCAGACCGCTGCCCTGGCAGAGCCCGATGTTCAGGTCCACGGCCCCGACCCAGAATCCGAACGTGTCGGGCCCGGTCACGCTTCGATCATCGATGTCGAAAGAGACCGCGGTCGTGTTGGCCGGAACGAGGAAGAACTGCATCTCGGTGTTGGGCCCCCCCGTGGGTCCGGTGATGGTCTTATCCCCGTCGAAGGTCGCGTACGCGCCCGACTTGAAGGCGGCGAAGGAGCCGAGCGCCTCCAGGCGCACGGAAGACGTGAGCACCACCGGGCCCGTGTTGCCGAAGCCGAGGGCTGCAAAGCCCACGACGTATCGCCAATCGGCTCCGTGATTCGTGGCCGCCGTCCCGAAGTCGAACGTGACCGAACCGTCGTTCGCAGCCTGTCCGGGCGGCACGTTGATGTTCAGGTAGGTGAATGCCCCCTTCCAGCTGAACGGATAGCCCGCGAGGAGCGTGGAGACGAAGCTGCCGTTCGCGGCCCCGGGCGGCGTATAGGTGCCGATCGGCCAGTCGTTGCTCCGATAGAACACCACGTCGCCGAGCGTGCCCGCCCCGAGCGGGAAGGTGAACGGGGACGCCTGCGTGGCGGGCGAGGGCACGGTGCTGAAGTCGCTCCAGACCACCTCGCCGCCTTCGCACTTCTTGGTCTCGCACACGTAGGTGGCCGCGTTGCAGCTGTTGGCTGTGCAGCCGTCGCCGTCGTCACACTGGGCATCGGTGGTGCAGCCGCCGCAGGTCGGCGGCGGTCCGGCGAGGCAGACCCCCTTGGAGCACGCGGTCCCGACTGCCTTGGCCGCGTTCTGGCACTGCCCGGCGAGGCAGCTGTCCTCGGTGCACTCGTTGCCATCGTTGCAGTCCGCGGCCACGGCGCAGCAGCCCGCCACGCGGGCGTGGCCGCACCCGGACGCGACGCAGGTGTCCTGCGTGCACGGGTTGGCGTCGTCGCAGGCCGCCGCGTTGGCGCAGCACATCGGCGTCTGGCGGAAGGCCCGCACCTTGCCGCCCGCGTAGCCAACCACCAGGTCGACCTTGCCGTCGCCATCCACGTCCGCGAACGTGGGCTGCCGAGTGGTCACGATCGCCGAGAAGGGCGCTGGGGTGAGCAACGGGTGCGTGGTGACGGTCTGCGAGCCGTGCGACTCGTTCCACACTGCGGTCAGGCCCGACGCGGAGGCCGACCAGACAGCGGTGTCGACGTCGCCGTCTCCGTCGAGATCGCGCACCACGATCGCATCGGCGGGCGATGGCTGCGAGGCGTCGGCGGGCAGCGGGGCTGCGCCGCCCTTCGGCGCGTACGCCGTGAGCGTGCTCTTGCCGCCCGGCCCTGCAGCGACGATGTAGACCTCATCAGCGCCGTCGCCATTCGCATCGGCCACGGCGATCGCTTCGGCGGCTGCCGCGAGGCTCTGCGGCGGGCTCCAGCCGGCCGCGGTCCGCTCCATCAGGAACACGCCAGTGGTCGCGCGCACGACGACGTCGGCGTCGCCATCGCCGTCGATGTCGCCCGCTCCGACGTTCGAGCCGCTCGGCGCGCCGCCGAGGGTCTCGAGGGTCCAGGCGCCCCCTGCGGCGCCCGGGTTGGTAAGCCAGGCGGTGGACTCTCCGGTCACCACCACGTCGAGGTCCTTGTCGCCGTCCATATCAGCGAGCGCGAGGTCCTTGCCGACGAGACCGGGGCTGAGCACGCTGCGGGAGTACACGCCGTTGGACTGATGGAGATACGCCACCACCTGGCCTGGGACGGCGACTCCGGTGGCGCTCTGGCCGGCCAAGGTGACCACGTCGGGACCTTGCTTCGCGTCCAGATCGCCGATCCGAACCGCCTGGGCGCCGACGGCGTCGTCTACGAGAGTGCTGGCGAGGCTCACAAGGTCTGTTCGCCAGACCGCCGCCGCGGTCGCCACGATCAGCTCTTCCGCGGCGTCACCGTCGAGCTCGGCGGCGCCCAGGGCCGTCGGGTCGCCGCTGACCGAGCTCTCGAGCGGACGAGCCCAGTCGACCGCGCCCCCCGTGGTCCCATTCGAGCATCCGGTGAGCGCCGTCTCGCACAGGGGTCCGGCGCCGCCTGGGCAGAGCGTCTTGGACGCGTTCACAACGCACAGCGGATCCGCACGGCACGCTGCGTCGAGCGGTGACCCGGCGGCGAGCAGAGCGCCCGACAAGCAGGCGCTCGAGCTGACGCGCGCGCTGGCGACCTTCGCTGCGGGGGCCGACGCCCCAGCCGCCTTGGCGGCGTGGCAGTAGGGCGTGGTCAGGCTCTGCTGGTCGCAGATCGTCGACGCGATCAGCAGGTCGCATACATCGCCGGCCGGGCAACCGGCCGCGTCAAACACGCTCACGCACGCGTTGCTGGCGCAGCTGTCCGCGGTGCAGGTGACACCGTCGCTGCACTCCGCGTTCGTCTGGCAACAGCCCGTGATGGCGGTGTTGACGCACTGGTTGAGCGTGCAAGCGTCGGTGGTGCAGACGTTCAAATCGCCGCAAGCCGCGGCGCTGGTGCAACATCCTGGCACCGGGGTGGTGCCACACCGGTTGTTCGTGCAGTGAGGCGGGTTGCAGAGGTCACCCGTACACTCGCTCACGGCGTGACAGCAGCCGGCGATCGGTGCGTTGGAGCACCTGTTCTGTTGGTTGCACTTGTCGGCGGTACAGACCTCCCGGTCATCGCACTCCGAGTCGTCGTTGCAGCAGCCCGGCGTGACCTTCACCACGCACTTGTCGGCGGCGGTGTCGCACGTCTCGACAGTGCACACGCTCTTGTCGGCGCAGTCGGCGTCAGTGGTGCATTGGCAGATCCCGCCGTTAACGAACCACGAGACGCGGTCGTTGGTGGTGGCGCCGTAGGCTAGGTCAACGTCGCCGTCGCCGTCGATGTCGCCCGCCACCACTTCGGTCGCGCCATTCGACTGGTTGTCGATGCGGCCCTTCAGCACGAACTTCCCCGGCCCAGTGCGCCCGTACCAGCCGATCTCGTCGTCGTTCGACGCGGCCACGAGGATGTCGGGGACCTTGTCTCCGTCGAGATCGGTGACCAACAGGTCGCGTGGGCCGTCGAGGCCGTCGGCCACGACATCGGGCGCCGTGAAGACGCCAGCGCCCCCGCCCGGGTACGCCAGCACCTGATCACGGTCGGAGTCCGCGACCAAGAGATCGAGGATGCCGTCGGCGTCGAGGTCAGCAGCCGCCACCGCGAAGGGCTCGGCCAGCGTGTCGTCGAGCCGCGTCGGAGCCGAGAACGTGCCGTCGCCGCCTCCCTTGTGCCAGTTCAGCTGCGCGTCCCCAGAGTCCACGTCGAACCAGGTGACTCCGAGGTCCACGACCGAGTCCCCATCGAGGTCTGCCAACACCACGCTGATCTGCCGCTTACTGACGGGCCCCCAGACATCCCGCGCCGCGCCGAAGGCCCCTGTGCCGTCCCCAGCGAGCGCGACCAGGCCGGTCCCGGTGGCGAGGAGTGCGTCCAGACGTCCGTCGGCGTCCAGATCGGCGAACCAGAGCCGCTGCACGCGCTCTCGCCCGTGCTCGTAGATCACCACCTTCTTCATGGGAGTGTTTCCGCCGCCGACCCCGAAATACACCGCTGCCCCGTCGTCCCCGAGCGCCGCGCCCAGGTCGAGGTGGCCATCGCCGTCGAGGTCTGCCAAGGCCGCGTCCCGCGCGCCCACGCCGGCGTCCAGGATGACCTGCGCGCTGAACCCGTCTGGCGCCTTGCTGGGGTAGAGGACGAGCCGCCGTTCGTTCTCCAGCGCCGCGACGACGTCGGCCAGCCCGTCGCCGGTGACATCGCCGAGCGCGAGCCCCTGGACGCCATCGGCGGCGCCGTCGATCACGCGGCTTGCGCCGAGGTGTTTGCCCGCCACGATCACTGGTGAGCAGCAGTCCTTGTCGGTGGCATACGCACAGCCCGCGTTGCACGCGCCGTCGAAGCTCTTGCAGCTGGGCGACGGAGCCAGCTGGACGACTGCTCCGAGCCCAAGACCCGAGACCTGGAAGGTGACCCCGTGGGGCTGCACCAGCACCGAGTGTGTGCTCGAGGTCAACAACTGAAGGGCCCGATGGGTCGCCGCGTGGTCGGCTTTGGCGCCCGGCTTCGGGGCGGGTTCCTTGCCTTCGCCCTGAAGCCAGACCACCGCCACTTCGGCCCCTGTGGCCACTGGTGACGGGAGGGTGATGCTCACGGGCTTGGCGAACGTGGTTCCCGCAGGGGAGAACTGCCAGATCTGAGAGACCAATGTGCCGTTCACGCCCGCCGCCGCGAAGCGGGCGACGAGCTCTGCTTCGCTGAGGGCGGCCACTCCGAGCACGATAGTCGTTTCATCCCGGAGGGCCCCCTGGGGGATCTGCAGCGTGACACCGAAGTCGTTGCCGAGAGACCCGCCGGCCGGCCCGAACTTCGCGTCAGCGCGCTCGCTAGGCAGGTCCCGATCGTGGCTCTCGTCCGAACCGGAGCAGGCCGCCGCGATGCAGACCAAGGCGAGCCGGAGGCAGTAGCCTTTTTCTCGTCTCATGAGCGTCACCTACTTCACCGGCGTGAGCTTGATTGGGAAGCGCAGCCACGTCTGGAAGAACGTCCCGCGCTCGTCGCTGGCGCCGTTGCCCCACCCTGGCGCGGTCCGGATACGGCGAAACTCACCGACGCCCGGGTCGAGCGGCGCTTCCCAGACGATGTCGAAGCCAGTCGTCGGGTTGTGGCCCGAGAGCCTCCCTCCCGTGTTCGGCGGGTCCACGCCGAGGATCCCCCAGGTGGTCCCCGGCCCCAAGTTGCTGCCGTTCACCTTCCAGTCACACCACTCGCTCCCGCCGGTACAGTTGCCACCGCTGCTGGTCAGGTACGGGTGGGTCGGGTACGCCTTGAAGTACTCGCACCTCGCGTCGCAGTCGCGGTCCAAGAACTTCATCAGCTCGAACCGATCCACGGCCCAGCTGACCGCGTACTTCTGCGGGAGCCCCAGCCCACTCCAATTCGGGATCTTGCCCGGCAGGGTCCTCGTGACGGGCGCCACGGCCGGCACCGTCGACGCTTGCGTCCAGCCGTACAGGTCGAAGACGCGCCTCTCGAGGCTGTGGGTCCAGTGGGGAAAGGCCGGGTGGCCCTTGGGCCCTTGCATGCGGTAGCTCGTGCTGAAGCTGGCGCCGAGGTTGGCTGGACCGACGTTGCTGACCCCCTTCGGCAAGCTCTGGTAGAGCGCCTTACAGTCTCTGAAAGAGCTGACGAAGCCAGGCCCGGCTAGCCACCGGACCACCTCATGGACGCTGGGGTGCTCATAGGTGAGGTACCACTCGGCCTGGGGCATGGGGTCACCGGTCTTGGTGATGTCTTCGATGGCCACGCGTTCCCAGGCGAAGATGCTGTTGCCGCCCGGGTTCGGGTCGGAGTCGGATTTCAGCTCGGTGACCACCAGCTTCAGCCTGATCGGCAACTTGGTGGGGTTGGCGGCCTGCCACAGCCCTGGGGTCACCGTGACCTCGTGGCGCAGCGGCTGGAACCCGGTCTCGCCGTCGCCGGTGGTTCCCTTGTAGAAGTCTTCCCGCTCACCGTGGAACCACAGGTCTTGGGTGAGCAGGTCGCACACGCACACGTCGCCTTCGTCGATCTGGCCGTCGCAGTCGTCGTCGAGAGCGTTGCACACCTCCCCGGCAGCCGGCTGGGTCGCCGCGCACTTGATGACGCCACCGAGGCAGCGGTACTGCCCCTGCGTACACGCTGAGCCCGGGATCACGCTCGCGCCGATCTTCGCGAGCTCGGCGGGATCGGTGACGGTGCAGGACTGACCAATTTGTGTGTCCTTCGGCGCATCGTCGATCTGGCCGTTGCAGTTGTTGTCCGCCCCGTCACAGAGTTCGGGGAGCGAGCCCGGCGCGATGTTCGGCCGGCACTCCGCGCCCTTCCCGGCGGGGTTGCATTTCCATTGGCCGGCGACGCAGGCGCCGAAGCCGCCGGGCACACTGCAGGCCGTGGCGGCCGGGACGAAGTTACTACCCGACCAGATCTGGGCGCCCGGCGTCCCGTCCTTCCCGTCTTCGTCCACGACGCCATCACAGTCGTCGTCGGTGCCGTTGCAGTGGTCCTTCTTCGTGGGGTCCGCGCTGAGCAAAGCCATGCAGCGGTCGAGGCCCTTCGAGCACGTGCGAGAGCCAGTGGAGCATGCTCCGGCGAGCCCCGTGCTGCACGCACCACCCGGGATCGCGTCGGGCGTGGCGGGGCTGCCATCCCCTTCCCATCCGTCGTTGCACACCTCCGCGCAGCTCTTCAGCCGTCCGAAGTTGCCCTGCAGCTCACAGGAGAAGTCCACCGCGAACGCGACGTTGGGGTTGACTGCGCAGATCGCGCTCCCCTGGGTGGCGTGCTCGGTGAAGCCCAGCCCGGAGACCTGCGAGCCCCAGGCACCGATGGTCTCGAGCGACTCTTGGATCTCGGCGCACTCGTCGACGCAACCGAAGCGGTACTCGACGTCCGTGGGCACTCGAGTGCGCACGCCGTTGTTCAGGAAGGTGTCGTGATAGGGCTCGAAGCGGGCTGCGCCCCACCGCACGTGGCCCACTCCGAGCTGATCGGCGGGCTGGACCGTGCAGAGCGGCGCGAAGTCGCCGGAGGGCGTGGCGGCGGTGCACCGGTTGAAGACCCACTGCGAGAGCTCGGCGCCCGTAGCCACTTTGCTCGTGTCCTCCGGGTCGGCCACGGCCGACACCTGCAGGCACTTGAACTGGCTCGAGTGGGTCATGCCGCGCCACGTTGGCCACTGCGGCGCTTGATCGGTCGCGCCGAAGTCGATGCCTGCGGGGAGCTCCACGAGGTCGCGGCGGGTATCGACCTTTCGTGTGCATTGCTTCCAGGTCGCGTCCTGGCCCCCGTAGCTGATCGGGAAGCCCGGTGCGGTGCGCGCGACCTCGCCGATCCAGTAGTCAACCGACTGCTCGGTCGGCTGCGTCGCGGTCTGCGTACGCGGCTGCGAGGTGAGCTTGGACCCGCTCCACTTGCCGAAGTCCCACACATGCAGCTCGGCGAAGTAGCTGAACTGATTGAAGACCTTCACCGACGCGGCTGGCGCCTTCGCCGGCGGCGCGTCCGGCCACTCCGAGATGTCGGCCGCGCCGTTGTCGTTGAAGTCCGAACCCGGCAGGTGGCAGTACCGGGTGAGCCGGTTCAGTTGCCGCGCCAAAGGCAGGCCCGCGCCGGGCTTCGCCGTGCCCGCGCCACCACCGAACGCCTTGTCGAGGTGCGTGACCGCCATCTCCTGCTCGAGCAGCTTGTCGTCGTCGTTGCGGTCCGACTCGAACATGAGCACGGGCGGAGACTGCGGAATGACACGCGCGTTCCCGTGGTCGTTCTGCAACACCCAGCGGTCGATCCTCCGGACGGTGCACCGGGCCTGGTCCCGCAGCGCCTGGTAACGATCCACCCCGGCCGGCAGGGGTTCGCTCGCGTACATCGACGCGCGAGCGCTCTCGCGTACCCAGCCGTCGCCGTCGTTGTCGCAGGCGAACACGCCCACTTGTCCCGCGAACGAGAAGAAGTGACCGGGTTTGGTGGCGCAGAGGCACATGTCCTGCGTGCCGTTCAAGAGGCGCCCGTTGCTGCCGAGGGTCAGATCGGCGCCCGGGTACTTCTCGCACGCCGCGCAGGGCAAGCAGCTCTCGTTGAGGGCGCTCCACAGAGTCCCGACCGGGCAGCCTTCGTCGCAGTAGGCGTCCTGGTCCCCGATCGCCCCGACGCACACGTCGCCGCTGGCAGCGCAGTTGAGCGCAGTGCAGTTGACCACGTCGACGCAGGCTCCTGCCGCCGGGTCCCACTTCTTCAGCGCCACCGTGCAGCGGCACGTGCCCGTGTCGTCCAGCGCGGTTCCCTGGGGGCACGGGCCGCATCGCGCGTCCTCGTTGGGCCCGAACCATGCGTCTTGGCACTGCCGGTTCTTCGCAGTGCACTCGTCGATGATCGTGGCGCAGCCGATGGCCGGGCGGCAGGTGTTGTTCTCGTCCACGTAGCCGTCGAGGCACGAGCCACAGTACGGATCGCCCCCGAGGGACGGCACAGTGCACGCCCGATACTTCGCAGCGCAGCTGGCCTCGAGCTGGGGGGTGCAAGTGGCGTCTACCCGGTCGCAGCGTTGCCCGACCACGTTCCAGCGATATCCGAACTCGCAGGCCTCGAGGCACGCGGAGTCCGTGGTGGCGGTGGCCGGGGCGCACTGCTGGTGGGCACTGCAGGCCGCCTGCTCACACGTCAGCGGCTCGCGGCAGAGGCCTACCGCCTCGTCGCAGAGCAGACCGGCGTTGCACTGCCCTGCCACACCTGGGGTGCAGAGACAGCTCTCCTTGCCGTCGGTACAGCTCGGGAGTGTGCTCGGGTCACACGCCGCGAGCAGCACGAGGCCCACGAGGGCCGCCCAGCAAGAAGGTCCAAGGGCGCGTTGATTCGTTCGCATTGGGCGCCTCACTGCAGCGAATCCAGCGTGGTGAAGTCGGTGTAGTAGACGTACAGGACGATGTCCTGCAGGCCGTCGAGGTCGATGTCGCGGTTCACCTCTTCATCCCGAGTGTTCAGTATCAGCTGCCACTGCGTGTTGATGAGCGGTCTGTCCCGCAGGCGCCAGGCGCGGTAGAGCGATGGGTTGAACTCCATCGTGTCCGAGCCGCGCCGTCCGTTGAAGAGCGTGTTGATCACCGCGGTGGCCGGCGGGAAGACATGGTTCGCCAGCTGGCCGCCTTCGACCTCGCGGATGGTGCCCGTCCCGAGCTGGCGCACGTAGACCCGGCCGAGGGCGTCGCCGAGGTCTCGGCCGACCAGCTCGGCCTCCATGTACAGCAGCTTGTGGTTGGCGGTGATGGGCGACACCTTGCGCAGCCCCGTGCTGAACGGCAGCGTGATCCAACCTCGGTCGTCGCGCCGGGCCACGTCCGTGAGGGCCTCGTGGAACGCCGCTTTGCGCTCCTCGAGCGTCATCGCGGTGTTGGCCTCCATCATGGGAACGATGTCGTCGCGCAGGCTGACGATGTGGAGGCGGAGGTCGGGCTGCCCCCAGATGTATTCGAAGTCGGTGAAGGCGTCTTCGAGGTCCAGCAGGTAGTTCTGCAGGTTGTTCTCGCCGACGGCGGCGAGCCGGACCAGCGTCAGCTCGTCTTTGGCCGCGTACGAGGTGCTGGTGTAGTACTCGTAGACCCGAGTGGCGACGTACGCCTTGGTGAGCGCCCGGTAGAAGTGTTTGTCGGCGTTCTCCATGGCGGCGTTCTTGAAGATCCGCACATTGGGATCGTTGTGCGCTGCTTCGATGTTGATGAGGTTCTGTTTGTGCTCCTCGAGCCCCGACAAGAGTCCGGCGGCGTCGTTTCTGAGGCCCCGGACGTTGTCTCCGGCGCGCCGCAGCTCGATCTCCGCGCTCTTGGCGTCCAGCTTGATCTCTTCGAACTCGCGCCCCTTGTCGAGGATGTCGAACTTGGTGTCGATCTTGAGCGCTTCACACTCCGCTTCGGTCTCCTTCTTGACCTGCTCGACCTGCTTGGCGCCGATGGACGCGGTGAACACGGCCTGAGTCGCGATATCCGTCACGCTCGCGGCGACGGACAGGCCCACCATGACGCCACCGAACGTCGCCAGCGCAGCCAGCTGGGTGGCGCACGTGCCTGGGGCGACAGCGGGCGGTGGGCTGGGGGGTGCGCAAGAGCTGCCCTCCCGGAACGTCTCCATCGTGGCGTATGTGCGGTCGAGGGCGTCGACCGCGGCTCCCGCAGTAGCGAGGCCCGTCTCCAAGCCGGCGATCGTCTGGGTGATCTCGGCCAGGTCGTCCTTCAGGGTGCCGATTCGCGCGCACTGGGCGTTCAGCCGGCTCTGCAGGTCTCGTGTGGCCGCCGACGTGTTCGCCATGCGCAGCCGCACCTGTTGAGCGGCCACCGCCTGGGCCTCGAGGTCGAGCATGGCGTTGTGAAGGTCGCCGTTGCCGGTCCTGCCGCAGGGGTCGTCCATGCCGCGCGTTGCGGCGGAGTGCTCCTTGTTGGCGATGGTGGCGGCGTAGATGCCCCCGTCGTCCCCGACGAAGGTCCCGCAGAGCGTGGAGGCGTCCCCCTCGAACTGGCCGATTAGCTCGAACAGCGCGGACTTGAACTCCTCCTTGTCCGTGTCGAAGGCGCGCTTCTCGGCCAGCGCGATGAGCTCGCTCTCGCGCGACACCTCGAAGGCCTCTTTGGCCGCCGCGAAGGCCACGTCGAAGGTGTTGACGGCCTGGATGTTCACTTCGAGCGTGTCCATGGGCGGGATCGGCACGAAGTTCGCGGGGATGCCGAAGAAGGTGGGCTCGGGGGTGAACCCGTCGTAGAGCGCCCGCAGCTTGCGCAGGGCCTGGTCGTACTCGAGCTGCCGCGTCACCTTCTCCTTGCGCACCCCGTCCCGCTTCTCCGACGACGCAGACAGGGTCAGCCGGTCCATGAACTGGAGGATCACCACCGACTCGAGGTAGGTGGAGAGGAACGCCCGCTCCACGACGTGGCGCGCGAGGTCGGTGCGGTTGAAGCCGTTGTAGCGCGTGGCGATCTCAGCCAGGGCGTTGGCCTTTCGCGTGGACGCGCGGGCCACACGCGGCAGGTAGGTTGCGGCGGCGCGATAATCGAGGAAGCCCTCGCCCTGAGGTGGCCCGTCGCCCGCGTTCGGGTTGCCGTCGATGAGGTCGAGGGACTCCCCGAGCGTGGCGGCGTGGCCGAAGAAGCGCTGGAGGACCAGGTCGTAGTACTCGACGCCCTGATAGAGGCCGTACATCTCGAAGCCCGGCTTGCCACCCAGGTCGATGCCGTTGGGCTCGAAGCGGGAGCCGCGGAAGTCGGCGATCTTGTCGCCCGAGACATCGAAGCGCGAGGCGTAGGCCGCTGTGACCGACTCATCGCCCAGCATGACCAGGAGCTCGGCGTAGAGCTGCTCGAAACCCGCGTGTGAGGTCGGGAAGGGCTCGCCCGCGACCAGCTCCTGGCGATCGGCGAAGGTGGCGTCCAAGAAGCGCCGGAGCGTGGCACGCCCGGCGGATGAGAGCTGGTGGTAGCGCTGGGTGTAGACGGCGGCTGCGCAGTCCACCCGAAGCCGGAGCTCGTCGATCCCTGTTGCGTCGTAGCAGTACGGGATCGGGTTGGCCCCGTCGACGCACGCATCGGGCGCAAACCCAACGTTCGCCCCGCTGCGCGTGCGGAAGCGCGACTTGTAGCGGAAGCCGTCGTCGAGCGCGTTGTCGAAGGTGTTGAACACAACCTCAGCCGAAGTGGGGCGGAAGAACCGCTTGTTGCTTCGAAGGTCTCCGCCGCCGGCGGGCCACGTGCAGTTGATGTCGCCGGGAGCCGCGCACTCCCAGCCGTGGATCTCGAGGTATCCACTGGAGCCGGGCGCCGCCTCGAGCCCCCTCACGGTTTCGACGCAGCTTCCCTTGGCCGCGCAGGAGGCCCCCACGGCGCACGCGGCCTGAAGCAGGGTCCCGTCGGGGTTGACCGTGGTGACCCCGCAAGCGTCTCCCGCCAAGCAGGTGCCGGGCGTCACCTGGCAAGGCAGCGCCCTGACGGCGGCGTCGTCTTTCGCGAGGAAGAACCACGTGACGGCGCTGGTCTCGGGGCAGTCCTTGGTGCCCGAGGGGCCGAGGTCGATGTGTCCCGTCTCGTGGCACAGGTAATGCGGCCAGAGCACGGTGCCCTCGACCTCGGTGGGCGACGGACCGGGGGGGAGCGTGGGCCCCGGAGCGTTGTAGAACACGCGGTCGTTCCGGAGATCGCTGTAGTCCCCGCCACAGGCCGTGTGGCAGGCGGCGACGGAGCTCTTGCAGTTGCACGCCGGGCCCGGCGTGATGCTCAGCGAGGGCGAGGCAAGCCACTTGTCGAGCTGCGCCCGACAGGCGCCGACTGTGCCCGCAGTGGAGCAGCTGCCCTGAGTGCACGACCGGCACACGCCGCCGGTGTCGCATTGGCCGCAGTCGCTCATCGGATGCGGCGCGCACGCCTCGCCCGGCGCGCACGGCGGCCCACAGTGGGGCTGGGTACAGGGCTCTCCCGCCTCGCAGACGCTATTGCCGCAGGGGTGGTTCTGCAGGTTGGCCAGGGTGGGCGCCACGAAGAACTGTAGCTCGGGCAGCTGTGAGGGGGGACAGGCGCCGTCGAAGCGGTCGGTGCTGGGGCAGAGGTAGTGGGCGGCGCCGGACGGTACGGGTGGACTGTTCGGTGGGACCGTTCCCGTGACCATGGCCACGCCAAGCGTGGCGACTTCTTGATTGCCGAGCGAAGCGAACGTCTGCCCAGGAAAGACGCGCTGGACCATGTCGTCCGTGCAGGTGGGCTGCGGGATCACCGGCGCCTCCACGGCAGGGGCCACGCCGGGCTTGAAGGCTTCGTCGGGCGCCGGCTCTGGCGTGCGCGTTAGGAGCAGGTAGCCGTAACGGTACACCTTCTCGGTGGTGGCCCCCGCGCAGGCCGACGAGCTCGACGGCACGCAGCTCGGCACGAACGACGGCAACTCCTCGCGGACGATCGCGAAGATCTCCTGTTGATCGATCACGGCGCCGTCGACCAGCACTAGCTCCCGCTGCAGGGTGCGCCCGTCCGGGAACGGGTTGGCCCCCGACAGGCTCACGTTGAGAGGGCCATCCTTGGATCCCTTCAGCGGCCAGCGCGGATCGTGACACCACAGCTTGTACCGCGTGCCGTCGGTGGGGTCGACGGCGGTGCCTTCGTCGAACAGCGGCACAAGCCACGGTACCTCGACCAGCTCGTAGCCGGCCCCGCAGGTCCCGTTCGCCGCAGGCTCGCGGCCTCCGACCCAGCTCTGCACGCGCAGCGCGGTGATCGGGATGGTGCAGGTCCCGGCCGGGCACGTGGACGGATCGCCCTGAAAGCTCAGCGAGAACTCGGGGTTGCCGGTGTAGTGCAGCGCCTCGGAGGAGTCTACGCGGCCAGCCCACTCGGCCGCGCTCTTGCCGGGCCCGATCCACGCGCTGAACGGCATGGAGACCACGCCGGCCGGAACAGGCCACAGGTCGGAGTCTGACGAGTAGTGGCCGACGCCGCTGCCAACGCTAGTGGGGTAACAGGCGTGGTGGGCCAGAGGCTCGATGGCGGTGGGGCAGCGCCCCTGCAGGATCGGGTTGCGCCAGCTCCCTTCTTCCGTGGCGCGGAGGATCTCGCGGAACTCCGCCAGAGTGATCTCCTGGTCCTTCACGGCGACCCACTTCTGAACGAGCGCGTTCCCGACGTAGTCGGCCGATGGACCCCCCGGTTTCCCAGCAGCGATCCAGGCGTCGAGGCCCACGTCGCCGAAATCGGCGAAGTACGACACGGTGCCCGCCCAGCGACCTCGCGGGGAGCGGGCGAACGACAGCCGGATCTCCCGCTCGGCGTTATCGTCAGCGCGCACACTCAGCCGCCCTTCCCAGCGTACGAACGCCGGTAGCGAGGTGTCGCCCGGCGAGACAGCCACGTACTCGGATCCCTGGCGACGAGAGAGCGTGACGTGGCCGGACTGCTGCGGCTCGAGGGTGAGGGTCACGGCCTGGCCACCGGTGGCCTGCGACACCTGAGACTCGCCGATGAAGCTGGTCAGCGTGGCCCACGGAATCGCGGCCTCGGCCGGTGCGCGGATGGTGATCGGGCCGCTCGCCGGGAAGGTGGTGTGCTCGGTGGGCTGGATGGTGAGCGTGACGCTTTGCGTCCCTGTGTTGGTGAGGTCGATCCGGCCGATCTTCTGGGCGTCTGACAGCCTCAGCGTTTGGCCCGTGCCCGAAGGGCCGGTTGGTACAGCCGCGGTGAACTGCGAGCGACGGGCTACCGTCGAAGCCAGGACGCCGGCGGGCGCCTTGGCCGACTTTCGAACGACCAGGGGCATGCAGAAGCCGGACTGCCCGTCTTCGGTACGGCAGAACTCGCCGTGCCCGCACTCGTTCCCGACGCCGGTGCATCGAACACGGCACGTCTTGCGGTGGCACTCGCGCCCCAGACGGCAGTCTTCGTCGAGCTCACATGTCGAATAGCAGTGGCCCTGCACGCAGGCTTGGAAGTCGGGACAGTGCGAGTCGAAGGAGCAAGCGGTGGACGTCTTCCAGCCGAGATCGCGCTCCTCGGGGGACAAGCAGCTGCCGTTCACGCAGGTGGAGTCGCCGACGCAGGTGGCGATCAGTCCGTCCACGTCGCACGGCAGGAACGTGCCATTGGTGGTCTCGAGGCCCTCGCGGCAAGGGCTGTAGCACCTCGCGTCGGGCGGCGGGATCAGCGGCTGCCCCGTGTCCTTCACACACAGCCCGGACCAGCACACGTCGCCGGCCTCTGCGCATTGGAAGCCGGGCAGGCAGGGGCACTCGTGGGCTCCCGGCTGGCAGCCCGCCTTGGCACACGCGCCCCCCTTGCACTGCATCGGTGAGCCCGTGGGGTCGTCGTCGCAGGACGCGTCTTCGTAGCACGGGCAGCCCTCGGTGCCGCGGGGACAATACTCGGGCGCCAGACACTTGCGCACGCCACCACCGACGTCGGTGCAGACGGACCCCGCCATGCAGCTGTCTCCGGCACACAGACAGCCCGTGGTGCCCGCGGTACAGAGGCAGCGCCCACCCTTGCAGGTGAGAGGGATCCCGTAGTCGTTGTCGTCACATGTGCCATCGGACTTGCACGGGCAGGTTAGGGCCCCCTCGGTGCAGATGGCGGCCGCGAACCGCTCGGCGTCGGTGCAGCCGAGGGTGGCGAGGAGGCCGGTGATCATCCAGGCGCCAGCCGGGGAAGTTCTCGCGTAAGGGCTCATCAACTCCTCCGAGCGCGGATCGCCGACGTGCACCGGGGATCAGGCAGTGGGGACCTTTACCTAACAGTGCTTTGCCCCAAGCGAGCTGGCCCGTTCGGTTGGGGCTGCCGGTCCGCGCGACGACGTGCCGGCTACACCCTAGCAGAGCCCCCCAAGCCGCTCCAAGAGGTGCAGGCGACTCCGGCCGAGTGCGTCGACGCCGTCATCGGTAGGCTCGGAGCCACAGCGGGTGCCCGCCGCTAAGGCGCCAAGCCCGCCACCTACGCTTCCAACCCGGGAGAGAACGCGTAGGCGGCGGCGCCCCAGTCCAAGGGGCTCAGCCGTGGTGGCCCCTCCAGCACTCCACGGTGGACTCGCCTACGGACTGGATCTCGACACCCGCCTCGAGCGTCTCCGGCTGGATCCACTGGATGGCCACGTAGGGCGTCTGCTCCGTGCAGCTCATGCCCGGGTGCGCGGGCGGCACCGAGCGGATGAACTTCTCGTCGCGGCGCCGCTCGAACCGTTCGCCAGCGAGCACAAAGGCCGCCGAGTCCTGCGCATCGTCGTAGCGGAAGGCGTGGATCTGGACGAGGTCGGCCCAGTTGAGCTCCGCGGGGGGCTTCCGTTGCAGCTCAGCTTCCAGTGTAGAGCGCCACGGTGCGTCTCCGCCGGTCTCCGGCCGGTCGCCCACGGCGTCGACTACGAGCGTGTCGTCGATGGTGGAGGAGACGTCGGGGCAGCTCGCGCAAGGGAGCCAGTGCCCGCCGCTCGCGTTGGACTCGAGGACGATTCCGAGCGCCATCTTCCCAGCGTCGGGTGTGGCGAAGATGAAGATGCTCATCCGTGCTTCGATCTGAGCGACTCGCAGCGACTGCGGGCTGCTCGTGTCCTGCTCGGTCCAGGCGAGCGCTGGCCCCATCGGAAAGGACGCGCGGACAGTCAGCTTCCCGCCGTTGCCGCCAAAGCCCCAGTTCTCCTCGGTGGAGTCCGATGCGGAAGCCTGACCGCTCCACACCGGCGTCCGGCCGTCTGCGAAGCGGCCGACGAGGTGGTCCAGCTCCACGAGGAGGGACGCTTCGATCGCGTCACGAGCCGGTCCCGGAGCTTCCGCGGCGACGTCGCCAATAGCATCGCCGGGGTGCGGCACGTCATGGGCTCCCGCTGCGTCCGTGGCAGCGTCGCTGCCCGATCCGCCGGTGGCACAGCCGAGGGAGAAGGCCGCGCCGAGCAAGGAGGTGCGGCGAAGCAAGCGCTGGCGTGGTTGAGGAAGCACCTGCGAAGTCTGCCCCGCGTAGGACCCCGTAAGCAAGGCGCGAGCGACTCTGAAGCCCGCGAAGGACCGCGTCAGCCGGCCGCGACGGCGGGCGTGGGGAGGAAGATGCGCGGCGGAGCATCGCGGCGGTAGACGGCCGTGAACACTACGAACACAGCCCAGAGGACGGCGAGATGGACGAACATCGCGTCGCCGCTCCACGACTCGAAGAACACGCTGGAGATCGGCGGCCCGACCAGCATGCCCAGCGCGTAGAAGCTGTTGTAGGCGGCGTTCGCGCGCCCGTAGTCCTCTGGTGGGACGGTGAGACCCAGGAGGGCGAGGCTGAGCGGCGACGTGGTGGCGAAGGTAGCGCCAGCGACAAATACGAACGCACATATCAGCGGGAATCCATGCACAAACTGCAGGTTCGCCAGAAAGACGGTGCCGATAGCGGCGAGGGCCCGCATCACCTGGAGGTGTCCCAGACGATCGCCGATTCGCGCGACGAGGTTGGCGAAGAGCAGCATGCCGGCGGCGAAGTAGGCTGTTACCAGAACCGTCCGCTCAGGCGCCACGGCGCGGTCGTCGGTGAGCCACAAGGGGATGAACAGGACCACGGATGCCTGAAAGTAGCCGTACGCAAAGGCGGCGAAACACGACGTCTTGATCTTCCAGAGCACCTCGCGCATGGGGGTAGACGGCGGGGCATGCGGGGCCGTGTGGTCCTCTTCGCTCGGATCGTGCCCGTGGCGCAGCGCCACCATCACCAGTGCGGCGGCCGCGAACGCCAGCCCCGAGGAGACTAAGTAGGTGGAGCCGATCGAGATCCACTGGAGCATCGTGTCCGACAGGATGGGCCCCACGACATACCCGATGCTCACGGCGATCGTGTAGAGGCTCATCGCGCTGCCCTTAACCTCACGCCGGGAGCGGGCGAGGAGCAGCGTCTCGCTGCTGACCCAGATGCCAGCTGAGGCGGCGCCGTCGACGAACCGGATCGCGCTGAACCAACCGGCGGTCTCGGGTACCAGGGGGAAGGCCCCCACCGAGAGGGCGTACAGCAGCAGCGAGGCCGAGAGCACAGGCTTGCCGCCGAACCGGCGCACGCACTTGCCCGCGAGCGGCGCGAAGGCCACGATCCCGAAGGCGAAGATGGTGGCTAGGAGCCCGATGTCGTGTTTCGTGAAGTTCAGCTGGGAGAGGAACACCCCAACACTCGCGATCGCGATGCCGTACGCCGTGCCGAGTATCAGCGTGGAGGCGTAGAGCGCCCACAGGTTCCTGTCGCCGAGCCGTTCGAACACCATGCCTCCCCAGCGGGCCTCCCCGCGTCGCGGCAACCATACTGCGTCGCCGCGAGCCCAGCGCATCGGCCGCGCGGGTTTTACCTGTTCGTTACCGAGCCGCCCCAGGCGCAGGTGGCGGTGCAGCGATCGCCAAGCGAAGGCCCGCGTCACGCTCCGAGTGGCAGCACGTCCTGGCGGAGTCGAGACATCGCTACGGCCCGAATGCCGTCGGCGAGCGGGAAGGGTCGTGCCTGTGCGTTCTGGCCCTTGTCGGAGCAGCGAGCGACTCGGTCACGCTCCGGAGAGATCGAGGCACTCCGCGAGCTTGGTGAGATCTGCACGCGCCCGCCGCGCTGCGTTCAGCGGGTCACTGGCCGCCGCACTCTGGCGCATCGCCGCCCGAGGTCGCCCGGAGTCGCAGCGTTCCGGCCGCAAGGATGTGCCCGGACTCCGCGGTACCGACGAAGGTCAGCGCGCTGTCCGCGAGGAGGTGGCCGTACCGGCGCTCCCAGATCAGGTCGCCAGCGTGCGAGATTCGACGGAGCCAGCCGTAGGTCCTCACCATTCCCGCCGCAAACGCATCCGAACCGTCCGCCGGCTGGGTTATCACCACCTGCCCGCCCGCCAGCAGCGCGCCGTCACCCACGGCGCACGCTCCGGCGACCTGCGCGTTGGGGACCTCCTTGCTCCACAGAATAGCTCCCGTGGAGTCGAGCCGCGTGACGGCACTCGCATGCGGAGGGCCCAGCACCAACCAGCCGCCGTCCACGGTCGCGATGGCCGCCGGTTGCTCTACCGGCGAGAGGAGGGTGGAGCCGGCGCTCTCGCCGTCGCGCGTGACCCGCACGACCTGAGCAGCCCATGGGCCCGCTTCGGGGTACTGCAGGGCCAGGATCGCGACGCCGCCGTCAGGGGCGCTGGCCGCGTCGACGAAACGCGTCTCCACGTCCGCAGCCACCACCTCTTTGTCCCAGAGCTTGTCGCCGCCCGTATCAGCGCGCACGACCCAGAGACGGGACGAGGCGCCTGTGGCGCTCAGGGTGCGCTGGCCGGCCACCAGCAGGCCGTCGCCGGTCGCCACCACGCGCCTCACGAACGTATGCCCTGGCCCAGGCCAGGCTTTGTGCGTGACCACGTCGGCGCTGTTGACCAGCGCCACGCCCGGCACCGAGGACTTGTCGTCACCCAGGACGTTCCACGGCACGACGATGAGGCCGCTCGCCAGCGCCAGCAGTGGGCCCGCTTCGTACTCCGTGTTTGGCGGCGCGACCGCAACAGTGGCTGTGACGAGGCCATCGCCGCCGAACCGTAGGAGCTCTCCCGTGGACGAGAGCGCGAGGCTTCGTCCGTCGGGCAGGACCTGGAACGACTGGACCGGGGCCCCGCCCCGCACCCACGTGTCGCCGTCCGTCAGGTCGCACAGCACTGATGTGCACGCACCCTCGGAGCAGACCTCGCTACCGGCGCACTGCCCGCAGCTTCCGAAGCACCCGTCGCTGCCGCACGCGCGCCCTTCGCAGCTCGGAATACAGCAGGCGCCATCGACGCATGCCGAGCCCTCTGGACAAGTCTCCACGCAGAACCCCGTGCCATTGGAGTTGCATGTCTGCACTGCGTGGTTGGACCAGCACCGGGTGAGCCCGGCCTCGCACAACGGAGCGGTGGGGCACTCAGGGCAGGCGTCGTACGCGAAGCTGAACGCCACGTCGGCGGGTGGGGGCAGCGCAAGGTCGCCTGTCGGGCTGGTGGTGGTGTCTAGCAGTGACGCCACGGACTCTCCCGCGGTGATGATGTCCGCTGCGTCCTGCGCGGCCGGCTCCAGCGCCTCTTGTCGCTCTGCGGGGGTGCATGCCAGAGGCGAAGCCCCCAGGGCGACTACAAGCGCCGCGCGGCTACACCAGCGGCGTCTGGCGACCGCGACGTGCCGGAGCCGTGAGTGGGAAGAAACGCGGGGGCGCATGACCATACTGCGTACGCCTGTGGCGCTTCTGGTCAAGTCGGACTTGCCAGCCTCGTGCAGGTTGGTCTGGTCGGTAGTGGGTCCCTGACCCACTACCGATTTTGCGGATCACGTCCCGTCAGAATTTCCGAGTCCCACACTAGGCTCGTCCAGCTCCAGAAGTCGTTCCTGCCCGCGATCGTCGCGTCCGGGGAGCAGGTTCTCCGCCACTGAACCCCTCCCAGGATCCTTTCGAACTTCCGTTCGTTTTGGTCACCGCGGCGCTCCCCGAAAGGCGTCGCGATCGCGCAGCACCTTGGTGCGTGGCTGCAAAAGGGAGTTCTGGCCCATGCTGTTCCACGCTGTTCCTGCTGTCGCTGGGGCCATCAGCCTCACCCTGGTGGTCGTCAGCGTCCCCTGGTTCCTTCTTCCCGGAGACTCCCGGGGGAGTCCTCGCCACCTCGCTCGCAACCGGCACCTGGACGCTCGGCGGCGCGCTCGTCGGAGGCGTCGCTGCGATCGCGGCGGCCCTCGTTCGACGCCGCCGCCTCGCGATCGTCACGCTGGCCGCGGGCCTCTCCGTCGCGGGCCTCCTCTGCGCCACCGGGCTCTTCCTCGAATCCCTGATCGGTTATCCGCTCGCCGCGCCGCCCTCGCTCGGCGGCGGCTTCTGGCTCACCCTCGGCGGGGCCCTCCTGATCGCGGTGGGCGGCATGCTGCAGCTCACCAGCAGCCCTCGCTCGGAGGCGCTTCGCACGTCGCTCCTCTGGAGCGGCGGCGTGATCCGGCAGATGCTGCACTCCGAGCCCCGCACGATCGAGGTGGGGCCCGACTCCCACGACGGGCTGCTGATCCACACGACGGTGCTGCCACCTCGGCACGCGCTCTTCGTGGCCCACCCCGCTCCCCGGCACGTACGACCTGGCGCTGGTCCGGGGACTCGAGGGCACGCTGTCCCTCGGTGGACGGCGGTACACGCCGGAGGAGGCGCGCCTCGAGGGCCGCCCGCTGCGTCTCTCGGGAGCCTGTCACGCCGAAACTCTCGAGTCCTCCGGCCTTGGCTGATGGGTCACGCGGCGACGCACAACGCGAGCCGACGCCCGTTCTGATGCGCCGCACCCCGCGGCAACGCACCGCTTGCCCGAGACCCCCAAACGCTCCGCCGCCTCCCTCCGCGTGAGCCTCAGAGACGCCCAGGGCCGGCGTGGCGGCGCAAGACCGACACCTCGAAGCTCCACGACCGAGGGCGCTCCAGGGTCAGTTGCAGCCCTTCACCGGCGGCTGGCCCCCCTCCCGGCGCCGGCTAGCCTGCCGAGTGATTCGTGGCACCTATCCGCCGGGCCGCGGGCACCACGGCGGGTGGCGCATGCGCAGGAGGCCGCGCGTGGCTAGGGCGCGGCGCGGCCGGCTGGTATCGACTACGTGGGTCCGTGCCTGATGACTGACAACGCTGCCGTCACTTGTCATGACAAATGACGGCGGAGGCGACGATGTACGCGCGACAGCTCGAACTCGCAGAAATCACTCAGAGAAAGTCGGTGCTGTTGCTCGGACCGAGGCAGACCGGGAAGTCGACGCTCCTTCGCAGCGCGTTCCCGGGCGCGCCGACCTACAACCTGCTGGACTCGATCACGTATCGGAGCCTGTCGGCCGATCCGGCGCTCATCCGCAAGGAGCTTGCCGCCCTCCCGAAGCGGCCGCCTATCGTCGTGATCGACGAGGTGCAGCGGCTCCCGGAGCTCCTGAACGAAGCGCATCTCCTGATCGAGGAGACGGGTCAGCGCTTCGTGTTGACGGGCTCGTCGGCACGGGCGCTGCGTCGCCGGGGAGTCAACCTGCTGGGCGGCCGTGCGCGCACGCTGCATCTGAATCCGCTCGTGTCGCACGAGATCGGCCCGGACTTCGACCTGGTCAGGGCCGTCAACCACGGCCTCCTGCCCGCCATCTACGACTCGGACGTGCCGGACGCGGACCTGGCGGACTACGCGGGCGTCTACCTTCGCGAGGAGGTGGCTGCGGAGGGGCTCTCGCGGAACGTCTCGGGATTCGCCCGCTTCCTGGAGGTGGCGGCGCTGTGCAGCGGCACGATGCTGAACGCCACGAAGATCGCGACCGACGCTCAGGTGAAGCGGACGACGGTGCTCGACTGGTTCGATGTGCTCCGGGATACGCTCCTGGCGCACGACCTTCCGGCCTGGACCAAGACCAAGGACCGGAGGGCGATCAAGACCTCCAAGCTTTACCTATTCGACCTGGGCGTCACCCGTCACCTGGCTGCCGGGCCTCGGCTCGAGCCCCGGACTCCCGCTTTCGGGGCGGCGTTCGAGCACTTCCTCTTCCACGAGCTTCGGAGCGCCTGCGACTACGGGAGACACTCGAGCCTCTCGTACTGGCGGTCCACGAGCGGCTTCGAGGTGGACTTCGTCCTCGACGAGCGGGTCGCGATTGGAGCGAAGGCGTCGAAGGTGATCGGACCCACCGAGTGTCGGGGGCTCCGTGCGCTCCGGTCGGAGCGACTGCTCGAGCGCTTCATCGTCGTCTCGCTCGTCGAACAGCGACGCATCGACGACGGGATCGAGATCTGGCCCTGGCGCGAGTTCCTGAGCGCCATGTGGGCCGGGGAGCTCGCGAACCGACCCGGAGGGTGACCCAGGTACCAGAGAGATGCGAGCGAGCGTTCGGGGCGGCAACCACGACGTTCGCGACACTTGTCTGCTGCCCTGGGATCCCACGTTCGCGAGCCATGATGCCTGCCTGGGGAGATGTGGCGAAGCGGGCCCGCCGGCGATAGAAGCTCCCCATGAAGCAGATCTGGATTTCGAAGAAGGGCGCTCCCGAGGTCCTGCAAGTCCGTGAGGCGCCGGACCCGACCGCGGGGCCGGGTGAGGTGCGCGTGCGCGTGCGGGCGTCGGGCATCAACTTCGCCGACCTCGCGGCTCGCCAGGGCGTCTATCCGGACGCGCCGCCGATGCCCTGCGTCGTCGGCTACGAGGTCTCTGGCGTCATCGATCAGGTGGGCGCCGACGTCACGGGATTCGCCAACGGCGACCGGGTCTTTGCCATGCCGAAGTTCGGTGGGTACACCGACACCCTCGTCGTGCCTGCGCCCCAGGTGCAGCGGATGCCGGAGCGCATGAGCTTCGAGGAGGCGGCCGCCCTCCCGGTCGTGTACGTGACTGCGCATCACATGATGCTCCAGACCGGGACCCTGCGGCCCGGCCAGCGGGTCTTCATCCACTCCGTCGCCGGTGGCGTCGGCCTCGCGGCCCTCCAGTTGGCGCTCGCTCACGGCTGCATCGTGTTCGGGACGGCTTCCCCAGGAAAACACGATTATGTCCGCAAGGCAGGCTGCGCCTACCCCATCGACTCAGCGCTGGAGGGGGACACGCTTGTCGCCGCCGTTCGGAAGGCGATGCTCGACTCCGGGCTGCCCGACAAGCCGAACCATGGCCTCGACCTCGTCCTCGACCCCGTCGGCGGCCGCTCCTGGACGGACAGCTACAAGCTGCTCGGCCCAGGCGGGCGCCTCGTCGCGTTCGGTTTTTCGTCCATCGCTGGCGGCAAGACCTTGAGCGTCTTCCACGCGCTCGGCCGCCTTCTGGGCATGAAGTGGGGCTGGAGCCCGATGCGGCTCATGGACGACAACAAGGCTATTGCGGGCGTCAACATGGGCCACCTGTTCGACCGCATCGATCTCCTGGCCCCGCAGTTCGAGGCGCTCATCGCGATGTACGAGGCCGGCAAGATCGCCCCGGTCGTCGACCGGACCTTCCGATTCTCCGAGGCCGCCCAGGCGCACCACTACGTCCATGACCGGAAGGCAAAGGGAAAGGTCCTGCTGGTTCCCGATCCGTGACTCCCGCTCTCGCGAATGACAGGCATGAACTACATGCCGAGCTACTTCGCGTTGCGCCGACGCAGAGCGGAGGCGGTCTACCAGTCGGGCGGGCGATAGCCCCCGCGGAAGCGCTTCGGCGTCTCGGGCGAAGAGTCGTCGGCCGGTGGACTCCGGGCGGGGAGGCGCTCGTTCTGGCGCGGGTCAGAGCCCCGGTTGGGGTTGTTCCGCGGGGGGCCTTCGTCTGGCCGACGGTCGCCGTGGCCGGGGCGACGCGGTTCGTTGTGGCTGGGCTTCTCTGCGAACGGCCGGGGCTCGGGCCGGTGGCGGGGGCCCTCGCGCCCGTCGGCACCGCGGCCCGGCGACGGCGGACCGTCGGACCTACGAGGGTCGATCGGTGGCTGCCGCGACTCTTGCCGAGGCCTGGGAGGCGCGTTGGCGTGTTGCGCCGGGGCCGGGTGCCCGCTCTGGGCGCCGCGACCCGGGCCGTCGCGGTGGGGCCCATCTGAAGGGTGGCGGGGCGGATCCTGGCGCCGGTCGTTGCGCGGATCCGGCGGGCGCGGCTCGTTCCGCGGGCCGGGCGCAGCGCCCGAGCCCTCCTGCCGGCCCTGCTGGGAGCCTGGCGAGCGCTGGGAGCCTTCTCCGCGCTGGGAGCCTTCTCCGCGCTGGGAGCCTGCCGAGCGCTGGGAGCCTGCCGAGCGCTGGGACCCTTCTCCGCGCTGGGACCCTTCTCCGCGCTGGGAGCCGTCCCAGCGGTGGGACCCTTCTCCGCGCTGGGAGCCGTCCGAGCGCGGGGGGGCGTCTCCCCGTTGCGAGCCGTCCCGCTGCGAGTTCCTGTTGCCCGGATCTGAGACCGCATCGGCGGGGCCTCTGCCCGCGCCGTCTCGCTCGGAGGCTTGCGGGCGGTTGCCCTGACGGCCGCGGCCCGTGCCCAGCCCCTGCCGCTCGCGGTCTCGCATGACGTCTTGCTCGACGGACCGCATGTCAGTGAGCAGAGCGCCGACGTCTGCCGTCCGCGTGGACGCCCGGTACTTGCCCGTGAGCACCGTGGTGGCCGACAGCTCGCCGCGTTCGTAGAGGTTCCAGAGCTCGGCGCCGTAGGGACGCCCGGTGAGCTGGGGGGCGAAGCGGCCGAGATACCGCGTGAGGTTCTCGATGTCGCGGAGGAGCAACTTCCGCGAAACGCCGTTCTGGGCAGCGTTTACGGCCTGCGGGAAGTCGATGATGACCGGACCATCGGCCGCGTAGAGGATGTTGTACTCCGACAGATCGCCGTGGATGAGGCCTGCTGCCAGCATCTTCACGGCCTCGGACAGCAGCTTGTCCATGAGCGCCAGGGCCGCCGCCTCCCCCATCTCCACGTCCGCGAGCCGGGGCGCCGGGTTCCCGTCGGGGTCCTTGACCAGCTCCATGAGGAGCACACCCTCCTCGAACGCGTACGGCTGCGGGACCCGGACTCCGGCTGACTGGAGCAAGAAGATCGCGTCCACCTCCGCCGACCGCCAAGCGGCCTCGAGCTGCGCCTTCCCGTGACGCGACCGCTTGCCGATCGCCCGTTCGTCGCGAGACGCGCGGCCGCGGCGGCCCTCGGTGTAGTCAGCGCGCGCTTTGAAGCTGCGCACGGCGGCGTCCTTGTAGACCTTGCAGACGCGTAGGTCGTCGCCGGACCGCACCAGGTACACCTGGGCCTCCTTGCCGCTCATGAGGGGGCAGAGGACTTCGTCGATGAGCCCGCGGTCGAGCAGGGGTTCAAGTGACGCTGGGATCTTCAAGGGCGGCTACACCAAGGGGGCGAGAGGACATGGGCGGCGGGGCATCGTATCGCGCCACAAGAACTACCCGGCAGCGTGCCCTGCCGCAAGCGCCGTCTCTCGTGGATGCGCACGAACAACGCCTCAACACGCACTCGAGCCGTCGCGAGCCGTCGCGAGCCGTCGCGAGCCATCGGGAGACCTCGTCGAATTCGCCGTAAGGGTGAGCCGCACCGGACGGCGCGCTCCCACACCCTCCACGGGCCCCGGCAGCCGTTCGGCCTCGCGCAGCAACGGCTGCCAACGCGACTCGTCGGCGTCCCGTGGTCGTCGACCGCGCCGCGAAAGAGGCGCCGTCGACGCCATCGGGGCCAGTGGTTCAGAGCGGTGAGATGGTGCGGCCAACCGCCATCAGGGTCAGCCTTCTCAGCGCCCTGCGTGAGCCTCAGCGGACGCTTAGAGCGTTCCTGGGCGGACGGCAGCGCGGGACGCGGGCGGCCCGAACCCGAGCGAGGCCTGCGACCGCCTAGTCCGGCAGGAGCGCCACCAGGACCCCCGCGAGGATTCCCGTAACCAGCACGATCGGAATGGTGAGGGCGACAGCAGTCATCGTCCCGTCTTTCTGGCTGACCTCCACGGCGCTGAGGGAGGCCAGCGGCACCTCCACGACCGAGTGGTTGGCCGCCCGAATACGCATCGTGTCTCCGTGCTGCTCGGCCAGGACCGGACGCTCGAAGAGAATGGGAGGCTGGCCCGCCAAAGTCACATTGGCATCATAGCCGCCGCGTATCTCGACGAGACGACCGTCGGGCGCTTCCACCGTGGACACCAAGACGCCGATGACGCTGACCCGACCGGTCGCCGGCAGCGCCGCTTCGGTCGAGCCGTTGAGTTTCGGCAGTTCCTGCGGCTTGATGGCGACCCACTTGGTGCAGCCGCTTAGCGAGAGCCCACTTGATACCAATGAACCAATTAAACAATAAACTACCAGCGCTCTATACAGTGACATTGTGCCTCCACTGGGGCGACAGTTTCCGTCAAACGCGGTTCGTGGCGCAAGGGGCTGCGCCGAGGTTCTCCTGAACTCCGCACGCCGCTCCAGCTGACTGGTGCAGGACGCGGCGCTGCGGGCACCGCAGGCTCCAGATGAGCCAAGCGGCGCCCCACATGGGGAGCAGAACCGGCGCGACCCCTGTTCGCGGTGCCCATTGCCCTGGCCCCAGGGCGCGAGGTACCCGCTGACTCCCAGCCCAGCAAGCTCCGCCGCGACCCTCTGAACGTTCGGAGCGACGCTGGCGACGGCGCCGCCCGACGGCGTCTCATGTTGGCGTAAGGCGCCCCGGGGCGCAGTGGAGAGACGATCGCCGATTGATTCTCCCAGGCAGGACTAGGCGACGTCCTTGGGCCGGCTGGCCTGGCCGGTGCTTCTGACAGCGCCCCTCGAGACACGGGCAAGCCCCGCGGCCGTGGCGCCGATATGCGCAGCGACCCCCATCGTCGCAGCGCCCGCCAACACCATGGCCCCGCCGATGAGGGCCGGACGGCCTGGCGCCTCGTCGAACGCCATCCACACCCAAAGCGGACTGAGCACCGTCTCGAGCAACGTGAGCACCGAGGCCTCAGCCGCCGGGAGGAGGCGCGCGCCGCGGACGAAGAGCCCAAGCCCCAGCGCCAGCTGCACCACCCCCAGGGTGATTAGCGCCGCAGCGCTCTGCGAGTCGACCAAGAGGGTAGGCGCACACGCCACCCCCACGAGCGCCGACAGGAGGCCCGCGCCGCCCACCGCCGGGGTGAGGTCCACCGTCTGCGCGCCGCGGAGTAGGACGCTGTTGGCCCCGAAGGCCACCGTAACGAGCGCGGCATACAGGCTGCCCCAGAGCTCGGCGGGCTCGAGGGCGCCGGAGAACACAACGGCAACGCCCGCCATGGAGAGGAGGACTGCGGCCCAGGTGAGCCCCCGAGCGCGTTCGCCCAGGAAGACCCGCGCGAGCAGCGTGACCACCGCAGGCGTCGCCGCCAGGATCACCAGCACGTTCGCCACCGTCGTGCGGGTGACCGCGAGGATGAACAGCACGAACGTGATCGCCTGCAACACCGCAGACCAGACGCCGTGCCGCCCCATGGCGCGCACCATCTCGCCGGCGCGCCGCCCATGTCGCGCGAAGGTCCACGCGGCCACGGCCACGAGGAGCACCCCGGAGCGCCACGCCACGATGGTCCACGGGTCGGCGCTGACGAGGCGAATGAGCACTCCCGCGGTGCTCCAGCAAAGCACCGCGAGCAGCACCAGCACCACCCCCCTCGCGGTGTCGGTCATGGCGCCCACAGATCAGCGATGCGGGCCGCGTTGGCCATGATCGTGAACGTCGGGGGCACCCCGCCCATGGTCGGGAGCGCGCCGCCGTCCACGACCGTGAGCCACGGGACGCCGTGGACCCGGCCGTTCGAGTCGGTCGCGGAGCGCTCTGGATTCGCGCCCATACGGAGCGTCCCCGCTTGCAGGAAGAGCGAGGGGCGCGCGGTGTGGTGGGTCTCCACGCGGGTTGGGCGAAGCGCCTCGGTCGCTGAAGTGAACAGCTCGGACAGCCGGTCGCACCGACTGGCCGCGGCGGGCGACGGCGGGAGGGTGATTCGCGCCGACGGCAGCGCGAACGAGTCGACCGCGGCGTCGTCGAGCCGCACGTGGCCAGCCGTGGTGGGGTGATGTTCCGCGAAGGTCTCGAAGAGCAGCGCGCGGGTCTCCAGGAACGCCTCTCGCAGCCGCTGGACCAGAGCAGCGCCGAGCGGCCCGCTGCGGGCGACGCGGAGGCTGCGCTGCACGGGGTTCATCGGCTCTCTCTCGACGAAGAGCGTGCCTGCCTTCGGGTAGGCGCCTGTGTCGGTATAGCGGTCCTGAAGCGCCCGCGACACGAAGCAGCGCGCCTCGGCTTCAAGCGGAAAGCGCGGGTCGGGAAGCGCGAACGTCGCGCGGCCCGAGGTGTCGAACGACGTGACGAGGTGAGCCCCGATCTGGCCGTGGTGGTTGCCGAGCCCGGCGGGGTGCGCAGCCGACCGCGAGAGCAGCAGGAGGCGCGCAGACTCCACCGCCGACGCGCCAAGGACCACCTGCGGCGCCGAGAACGCGTGCCGCTCGGTCGAGCCGGCCACGATCACGCGGCCCTCCTCCAGGGCCACCACAGGTGCCCCCGGGATCAGCACGAAGCTCTTCGGCAGCCCGGCCAGGAACACCGTTGGGCTGGACGCCTTGGCGCCAACGGGACAGTCGAAGCCCCCACAGAATCCGCACTCGACGCAGCCAGAGCGGCCGGCGGCGGCCCGGGTGCCCGGCGGGAGGATGCCGCGGGGGGCGGCGTAGGGGTGAAGCCCCGCGGCGCGCGCCGATGCGTCGAAGGCTGCGGCGATCGGGTGGCTGGGGAGGGTCCCGTACGGCAACGCGGCTCCCGCTGGCTCGAACGGGTTGCTGGCGGTGTCGCCCGAGAGCCCGAGCGCGGTCTGAATCACATCATAGTAGGGGCGGAGCGCGTCGTAGCCGAAGGGCCAGTCGGCCAGAGTGGTCCCCGGTGGCGCGCCGTAGCGACGGACCGGGTCGAAGTCCTCCGGGTGCATCCGAAAGAGCATCGCCCCCATGTGGACGGTGCCGCCGCCCACACAGACGCTGGTCCAGCCTTCGTAGCTGCGCTTCGGCCCGTCGCCGAGATCGACGACATGCGGATCGTCGGCCACGTAGGGCACGAACTCGTCCCGCCGGCAGGAGGCCACCTCGTCCGCCACGCGTTGCCTGCGGCCGCGGCGGTCGGGACCCTTCTCCAGGACCAGGACCCGCGCGTCCGGGCGCCTCTGGGCCAGCCGCCAGAGAAACGCGCCCGCGCCGGCGCCGCTGCCGACTACCACGGCGTCCCATCGCTCTCGGGAGAGGCGCCGGAGCTGGTCTTCGGGGGCGAGGTTCAAGAGGGGAGGCGCAGGGCCGTCCAGACCCCACCGGGGCGTCCCGCCCACGCCTCGAGGGTGAAGTCCACGAGCGCGTCGCGGAAGACCGCCCAGGCAAAGGTGGGGTCTTGGGCCTGCGCGGCCTCGAGGAGCGCGAGGCGCTCGGGCCCCGGGAGCGTCCTGAGAGCCTGCGGCGAGAGGGACTGCAGCCGTTCGGCGCCGCTCAGTAGGAGCCGCTGCGCCCCCGCGAGGGCGGGCGGAAACTGGGAGCCAGGGCTCCCGAGACGTACACCGGCCTCCAGCGCGCCCGGGAGGCCGTGCCCGGCGGGCAAGACGGCGTCGACGAGCGCGTCGAGCGCGGTGTCGGGCAGCGCGCAGGACACCGGATCCGGCACGGCCTCGGGCGCAGCGGGGGCGCTGGCAGGAAGGCCCGCCGGGGTGGGCGCCGGCGCGTGATCGGATTCGTGTGGCGAAGTGGCCGCCGGACCCTGGGGCGACTCGGCAGCCTGGCGACACGCGAGCGTCCCCCCGAGCAACTGCCCCAGGAACACCCGGCGGCGCATCAGGTGCGGCGCATCCGGGTGAGCACGATCCCCGCGAACGCCAGGAGGCCCAGCCCCGCGAGCGAGCGCGACGGGCCGACGGTGCAGCTGGACGCCTTGGTGGTCTCGTTGCCCGTGCCGTCCGTGGCCTGGCCGTCATCTCCCGTCGGCGCGGCGTCGCCCGAACCGTCGTCGCCGGCGCTGTCGGCCGCGTTGCCTCCGTCGGAGGCGCCGTCGATCGGGCTATCGGCTCCGTCGTCGCCCGCGGAGCCCTCGGTCGCGTCGGCGTCCGCGCCGCTGCCACCATCGACGCTGTCCGTGGCGGTGCCGCCGTCGTCCGTGGTGTCGGTGGCTCCCGCGTCGGTCTCGCCCGTGCCGTCCGTGGTATCGGAGCCGACGTCCGCTGGAGAGGAGTCCGTTACGTCGACGCCCATGTCCCCGCCGCTGGTGCCGTCGCCGGTGGTGCCGTCCGTGGCGTCCGAGGCCCCGGTGATGCCGTCCGTGGCGTCCGAGGCTCCGGTGGTGCCATCCGCGGCGTCCGCGCTTCCCGTGGTGCCGTCGGTGGCGTCCGCGCTTCCCGTGGTGCCATCCGTGGCGTCCGAGGCCCCGGTGGTGCCATCCGCGGCGTCGGCGCTTCCCGTGGTGCCGTCCGTGCCGTCCGTGGCGTCCGAGGCGCCGGTGGTGCCGTCCGTGGCGTCCGCGCCACCCGTGGTGCCGTCCGACCCCTCTGTGCCCCCGTCGGCGCCGTTCTCGGGGAGAGCGAACGCGGTGGGGCAAACGGCGTCGTTGAACGGCGACATCCCGAGGTTGAAGGTGTTCGGGGGCGCCGGCGTGCCCTCCTCATCCTCGGACCAGAGGAACTCGGGCTGCGTGGCCTTCCCCGTGTCGTAGTCGTAGAACTGCCCGCCGAACCGGAACTCCCCGGTGGTCCCGGCGAGCGACATCTGCTCCTGCAAGGTGGTGGTGCACTGGAGCAGCGTGCCGCTCCCGAGCGACTCGCAGGTCATGTGGACATAGCCCACGAGCGAGCCCCCGAGCGGATGTCCGTCGCCCCAGCCGTTCGAGGACTCCCAGGCGAACGCGCCGTGGAGCTTGGCGGCGAGCGGCTTCGCTTGGGTGCCTGCGGTCACCTCCGTCCAGTCGATCCGGCCGCAGCCGCCGTCCATACAGCCGGCGCTGGCAGTGGAAGGGGCGAGAACGACCAACCCGGCGGCGGTGCCGGCGAGTCGGGAGAACGTTCGGAGGGCGCTGCGAAGCGTCATGGTGCGGTGTCCTGTGGGGTTGGGCGACGTGAGCCTACGTGCGGCTAGGGACCGTGGCAACGACGCGGTCGAGATGAGATACCCTCCCGCGCATGCCACCCTTCGGTACCTGGCCCTCCCCGCTCCGACCCGAGTCGATGGCGCACGGCGCACGGCGCGTGTCCTTCCCCACGTTCGCCGCGTCCGGCGCGCTGCTCTGGACAGAGTCGCGACCCCAGGAGCAAGGCAGAAACACGCTGATGCGGCGCCTGCCGGACGGGCAGGTTCAGGAGCTGCTCCCCGCCCCGTGGGACGTGGGCACGCGGGCCCACGAATACGGGGGGCGGGCGTACGTCGCGTGGGGCGACGCCGTGGTCTTCGTCTCCCGCCGCGACCACTCCGTCAACGTGCTGGAGAGCGACGGCTCGGTGCGCTGCCTCGTCGCCAGCCCGCCCTTCCGGCTCGCGGAGCCCGTTCTGGACGCCACCCGGCGTCGACTCATCGCCGTCGCCGAGTGGCCGCCCGCTCCGACAGAGGGGTCCGAGGCGCCGCACTCCGGGGGGAGCGAGCCGCGGGCCACGCTCGTATCGCTGGGGCTGGACGACGGACGCGTGGAGGTGCTGCGCGAAGGCGCCGACTTCTACGCGGCCCCCACGCTTCGGGCCGACGGCGCCGCGCTGGCGTGGGTCGAGTGGAACCACCCGCACATGCCGTGGGACGCGTCGGCGGTCTTCGCGGCCGCGCTGGACCCGGCCGGGCGCCCGCAGCAGGCGCGCCATGTCGCCGGCGACGCCACGGCGTCCGCGCAACAGCCCGCCTGGGGTGAAGACGGCACGCTGTTTGTCATCTGGGAGCGCGACGGCGCGTGGGGCCTGTGGTCCGAGCCCTCGCCGGGATCGCCGTGTGTCCGCGTGACCGCGGCGGACGGCAGTGAGCTGGGCGGCGGCATGTGGAACCTGGGCGTGCGGACGTGGGGGCTCGTCGACGCGAAGACCGCGCTGGCGCTGCGCATCGACAAGGGGCGCACCACGGTGGTTCGTATCGCGCTGCCCAGCGGTGAGCTGACGCCCCTTCACGAGCGATGGCCGTCGGCCGCGCATCTGGCGGTCGTGCCCGGGCGCGCCGCCGTCTGCGATGGCTGGGACGGCCGCGGGAGCGCCCTCGGGCTCCTGGACGCCACAGGTGAGCTCCTGGATGAGCGTCAGACGGGGCTCTTCGAGGCCTTGGCGCCCGAGAGCTGGTCGCAGCCCCTCCCGCTCGAGTTCCCCACCACCGGAGACCGGGGTGAGGTGGCCTACGCGTGGTTCTACCCGCCGAAGCTGGCGGGGACTGAGGCCCCGGAGAGCGGCGCACCACCGCTGGTCGTCATGGCCCACGGGGGACCCACGGCGGCGGCGCTTGCGAGCGGCAACCTCAACGTCCAATTCTGGACCTCGCGCGGCTTCGCCGTGCTCGACGTCAACTACCGCGGCAGCACCGGGTTCGGGCGCGCCTACAGGGAGCGGTTGCGCGGCATGTGGGGCGTCTACGACGTGGACGACTGCGTGGCAGCTGCCTGCCACGTCGCCGCGCTGGGGTGGGTCGATCCCGATCGCATGGTGATCCGCGGCGGCAGCGCGGGGGGCTTCACCGTGCTCGCGGCGCTGGCGTTTCACGACGTGTTCCGGGCCGGCGCCAGCCACTACGGCGTCAGCGACATCGCGGCGCTGGTGCACGACACGCACAAGTTCGAGTCGCGGTACGACCGCTTCCTCTTCGGCGAGCACGAGGATCCGGCGCCTCTCTGGCGGGCGCGCTCGCCCCTCTACGCCGCGGACCGCATCACGGCGCCCGTGATCTTCTTCCAGGGCATGGACGACAAGGTGGTCCCGCCCTCGCAGACGGAGCGCATGGTGGAGACGCTGCGCGCTCAAGGGGTGGACGTGGAGTACCAGGCGTACGAGGGCGAAGGCCACGGCTTCAGGCGCGCGGAGAACGTGATCGACAGCTGGCAGCGCGAGCTGGCCTTCTACGTGCGGGTCCTGCGCCTCGCCTGACCCGTCGTGGCGGCGTTCGTATCGTGAGCCGACCCCGTCCGTGAGACCGCGGCCCGGCGCTCCCGCGCGCTCAATCTCGGGCGAGGCGCTCCGTCCGTTCGCTCCGCGTCCACGCGCCGGGTGAATCGGGGGTGAGGGCGAGGACCCGCGGCAGCGGCACGCCGACCAGGGTGGGCGTGTCACTCAACGCGGGCATCGGCTCCACGACGATCTCGAAGCGACCGTTGTCGAAGGGCAGCCCGGGCGCGGCCTCCACCTTCACGACGCGCTCGCGGAGCCCCTGGGCCTCGAACGTGAGCGCGCGGTGGATGCAATACGGGTTGTTCCCGGGGCGGCCGAGGAGGCAGTGGGAGGTCCAGGTGCAGCCGCCCTTGCAGGTCTCGGCGTAGTAGCACGTGCGACAGAAGCCCCAGAGGTCCTCGACGGTGCGCTCGCGGATCATGCGCAGCTCGCGGCTGTGAGCCACGACGTCGGCGAGGCGCATGTCGCGGATGTTCCCCCCGGTGTACTCCGTGGACGGGAGCGACGGGCACCCCTTGATCTTGCCGTCGGCCTCGAGCCCGATGGAGTACTTGCCGGCGCTGCATCCGGCCCAGTGCCCTCCGCCCTGGCCGCCGTAGCGGAGCACCTGCTCGTAGGGACCGAAATAACCCACGTTGTTCCCGGGGAAGAGCTGCACCCCGTTCGGGTCGAGCGTGCGCTCCTTGATCCACACCAGGAGCGGGAAGAGGTCGAGCAGGTCGTAGGGCTGGAGCAGCAGCTCGGGCCGGTCGGCGGCGCGGCCCATCGCCACGGACAGCTGCACCTGCCACGCCTTGGAGCCGATCTCCCCGAGCAGCTCGGCCAACGCCGGGAGCTCGGGCAGGGAGACGCGGTTGACCTGGGTGTTGGTGGCGAGGCGGATCGGGCTGGCCGCGATGCGTTTCGAGGCGTCTACAGCGGCCCGCCAGGAGCCCCGCGCCCCGCGCTGAGCGTCGTGACTCGCTTCGAGGCCGTCGATAGACACCGAGATCACGCGCAGCCCCGCCGCGACCGCCTGATCCAAGCGCTGGGGCGTGAGGCTGCGCGCTCCGGTGGTCATTCCGCAGACCATCCCGCTCCGCGTGACCTCGCCGGCGATCACGTGCCAGTCGTCGCGCAGGTAGGCTTCGCCCCCGATGAGGGTGACCTCGCGGATACCGAGCTCGGCCAGCTGGTGCACCATGTCGAGGCACTCAGCGGTGGTGAGCTCCGAGGGGCGCGCCTTTCCGGCGCGCGAGCCGCAGTGTTTGCAGCCCAGATCGCATGCGAGCGTGATCTCCCAAACACAATACAGGGGGTGCTCGGGGCCGCCGCCGAGCGCCGCCGGGTGTCGGACGAGGTGTGTGGGGTTCCCGTCGTAGCTCTTGGCGGTCACTGGTTTCCGTCGGGGGACGGCGGGAGGCCATACAACGGCACCGGCCCGGGGCCGGCGTCCTCGACGACGTCGTGCGACGTATCCGACGCGTCGGACTCCGAGATGTCGTCCGGCGGCGCGCCATACAGAGGCTGGACCGGGACGTCGTCTGATTCGACGATGTCTGACGGCGCGCCGTAGAGCGGCTGGATGGGGACGTCGTCTGTGGTGACCGTGTCCGGCGGTCCGCCGTAGAGCGGCTGAACCGGGATGTCTTCGGGCTCCTCCACGTCCATCGGCGGGAGGCCGTACTCCGGCTGCGCGCCGATGTCCTCGGCCGGCTCCACGGTGTCTTCGCCGGGGTCGACCACGTCGGGTTCGCTGGCGACGTCTGTGGTGACCGCGCTGTCTCCACCCGTGGTGTCTCCCGCGGGGCTGGTCCCGGTGGCGGACGACTCGCAGGCGAGGGCCCCCATGAGGCCCGCGGCCAGGATCCCGCCGCGCGCGCCGTGAACGATGGCGGCCTTGGCCTTGGCGACTCCGGAGAGGCCGCTCCCGCAGAACGGGCACGCGGTCAACGCCACCGACTCAGCGAAGCGAATGTGCCGACCGCAGGCCGGGCAGCGGGTTAATCCTTGTCGACTGACGCGAATCGTTGCCATGGCGGGCCTCCAGAGACGGACGAGCATAGCTCAGGAGCCGCCCGGGGCAAGAGCAGACGGCATGACGCTCATGGCGCTCACAACGCACGCCCACACGAGCTTGCCCGGCCGCGTGCGCTCGGCTATGACCCGACCCCGATCGGAGGCCCCCATGCTCGACTTCAAGACCGTCCTTGCACACCCCGCCACCTCGGCAGAGCGCTGGAACCGCCGCGGGCTCGATGGCGCCGCGCTCGTAGGCGAGCTGGAGCGCCTGGACGGCGAGCGGAAGGCGGCCATTCGGGCCCATGACGAGGCCAAGACCCGTCAGACGGAGCTGTCGGAGATCTTCAAGCGGAAGGACGTGCCGGCGGAGGACAAGGCGCGTGCCCGCGAGGAGCTCCGCCCGATCTCGGACGCCATCGCGGCACACCTCACGGCACAGAAAGAGGCCGACGAGGCGATCCGCGTGTTCCTGATGAACCTGCCGAACTGGCCAGCGGCCTCGGTGCCAGACGGCAAAGACGCGAACGACAACGTCGTGGTCCACACGTGGGGTGCGCCACCGGAGCTCGGCTTCGCGCCCAAGGAGCACGCCGCGCTGGGTGAGGCGCTGGGCATCGTGGACTTCGACGCCGGCGCCCGGATCTCTGGCTCGCGCTTCGCGGTATATCGGGGCGCCGGAGCGCGCCTCGAGCGGGCGCTGCAGGGCTTCATGCTCGACCTCCACACCACCGAACACGGCTACACCGAGGTGTTCACGCCGTACCTGGTCACGCGCGCCACGATGGAGGGAACGGGCCAGCTCCCGAAGTTCGAGGAAGACGCCTTCCGCACCACGGACGACCTGTTCCTCATCCCCACCAGCGAGGTCTCGGTCACGAACCTCCACCGGGGCGAGATGATGGAGGCGGGCGCGCTGCCCAAGCACTACACGGCGTACTCCTCCTGCTTTCGGCGTGAGGCCGGGTCGTACGGCCGCGACGTGAAGGGCCTCACGCGGCTCCACCAGTTCCAGAAGGTGGAGATGGTGAAGCTGTGCACCCCCGAGACCAGCATGGACGAGCTCGACGCCATGGTGCGGAACGCCTGCGTCGTGCTCGAGCGCCTGGGCCTCCACTACCGGGTGCTGGCGCTCTGCACGGGCGACATGGGCTGCGGCGCGGCAAAGACCTTCGCCATCGAGGTGTGGCTCCCGGGCCACGGCGGCGTCCGTGAGATCAGCTCGTGCTCGAAC